>CAKTPR010000090.1 GCA_934591725.1 uncultured Oscillospiraceae bacterium | reverse complement strand
TGACCCGTATACCATCGAGGAGCAGACGATCACAGGTACGCTTAAGATCGACGGTTACTTTCTCGGCGGCTATATCAAGCAGCCTGAGATAAAGCCGACATTGAAGGTCAAGCTCAGGAGAACAGAAAACACGATCGAGATCCGCTATCACATATATAACCCTGACGGTGACGTGGAATATAAAACCGACGGTACCAGTGCAATTCTGACGGATTACACCACCACGCTGGATGACTATGACCTCAGGGGTTTTGGCGCAATCTTCCAAGCCTTACAGGCAGCCGGTATGTTCACGGGCTTGGATGAAGCCGGAAACGAGCTGGACGGCTGGTACAAGGCATACAGCTTCGCAGATACAGATAGGGTAGCGGATATCTCGCAGCTCACCGTCACCGGCAATCGGGTGGATCTGCACGGCAAGATAATTCCAAAGACCATCACCATAACGCTTGAGCTGGGCAGCGGCACACTGCCGGATGGCGAAAGCAGTACCGTGACGCGCACGTATGGGTCTTGGTACGATCTCCCGAAGCCCACCCGGCATGGGTACAGCTTCACCTCCTGGTACACCGCAGAGACTGGCGGCAGCGCGATTTCCCAAGCAACTACGATAACGCAGACGACCGATCACACCGTATATGCGCGCTGGAAGCAGGAGACCGGCCATTCGCCTGTGCGGGAGCAGAAGCCTGAGGCACTGGCAAAAGCTGCGACCTGCACGGAAAACGCGGTCTATTACATGTCATGCTCGTGCGGCGAGATCATCAAAACCGAAACCTTTACCGCGGAAAACACCGCCGGTCATGACTATGGTAATTGGACGTCGAACCATGACGGTACGCACACCGGCGTCTGCTCCCGTAATGCGAGCCACACCGTGACAGAAGCCTGCTCCGGCGGATCTGCGTACTGCATGGAGAGAGCGGTCTGCGAAAAATGCAAAACGGAGTACGGCGAGCTTGGCGGCCATATCTTTGGCAGTGACTGGAAGTGCGACAATACATATCATTGGCATGAATGTTCCGGATGCAAAGGCGTAGACAGCAAGGTGCTCCATGCTGACAATGACAAGGATCACAGGTGCGATGCCTGTTACCACCTTCTTGGCACCTGTGCGGACAATAACAACGACCATAAGTGCGATGTCTGCGGTAAGCAGCTCAGCGAATGCGCCGACAATGATAACGACCACCTGTGTGATACCTGCTGCAAAAAGCTGACAGAGCACGCCGGCGGTACGGCCACCTGCACGGCAAGGGCCGTCTGCGATATCTGCGGCAAGGAATATGGAGAACTCATACCGCACAGCTTCACAGCGGAGAACACCGACGCAAAGTACCTCAAGACCGCTGCGACCTGCATGGCAAAGGCGGTGTACTATAAGTCCTGCGCGGTTTGCGGAGCAGCAGGAACTGAGACTTTCGAGCACGGCGAGCCCATGCCGCACACCTTCACGGCGGAGACTGCGGAAGCAAAGTTCCTCAAGACTGCGGCGACCTGTACGGCAAAGGCGGTATATTATAAGTCCTGCGCGGTTTGCGGAGCAGCTGGGACTGAAACCTTTGAGTACGGCGAAAAGGACTCCGATAACCACTCCGGCAGGGAGGAGTGGACGGTGACTGAGAGCACCCATGAGCAGAAATGGTCATGCTGCGGCAAGGTCACGGTTTCTGCCGAGGGTCACAGCTTCGGCGAATGGGTCGTCATCAAGCGCCCGACATACAGTCAGCAGGGCATAAGGATGCATACCTGCGGCTCATGCGGTTACTATGAGACCGAGTCCATCCCCGCGACCGGCAAAACGCCGCAGACCGGGGACGACAGTGCTCTCGGCCTGTGGAGCCTTCTCATGTGTGCGTCGTTTACTGGTGTCCTCAGCCTGACAGCATTCGGACTCAGACAGCGCACGAAGAAGAAACAGTAAATACAGTATAAAGCAATGGCTGCGCGGAGTCCTGCGCAGCCATTGCTTTATTGACCATTAAAATAAATTATGTAAACCAAATTACGTAAATCATTCATCCACCGACCACGGCAGCTCGACATAAGTCGGCTCGTGTCCCATGGCGGGGATTATTTTTTCTATAAGGTCGCGCGTCGAAAAGGCGAGCGTCGAGGTGTTTATGCAGGGGTGGCAGCCGAAGCGCTCGTCTTTCAGCAGGTCACGGTCGATGAGCAGCCGCACCTTACCGGCCTTGTCGTTCATAAGCCCAAGTACGCTGACCGAGCCCGGCGTGATGTCAAGGCAGTCGAGCATCTGCTCCGGGCTTGCGAAGGACAGCCGCGCCGTGCCTATCTGCTTTGAGAGTATCTTCGTCTTGAACGGCTTGTCTCCCGGCATGAGCAGCAGATAGACGTCCGTCATCTGCCGGTTCGTCAGCAGCAGGTTCTTGCATATCTCGGCGCCCAGCAGCTTTTCTATCTCGTGGCACTGCTCGATGGTGTCGGCGTGCTCGTGATCGGCGCGGCAGTATTCCACTCCGAGCCTGTCGAGCAGCTCATAGCAGCGCTCTTCCTTCGGTATGCGTGTGTCGGCGGGGCGGCCTTTGTAAAGTGTAGAATCAATTTTCATGTGTTTTTCTCCAATGCTTCAATGAGCGTGTCTGCAATAAAGTCCATATCTTCCGGTGTGCAGCGCTGGTCGCAGGGGAGGGCGAGCATATGCTCCGTCACATACCGGCTCACCTCGCACACTCCGTGCGCTGTCTCCGGCTCCGGCCAGATAACGGGGCAGTACACCCCGTGCTGCGCCATCGCGCGCTGGATATCGCTGCGGTTTTCAAGATAAACAGGGAAGTACAGCGTGCTCTCCTCCGGGTGCCCGGAGAGAAAGCGCAGCCTTGTGCCGTCGAGCGCGGCCAGCCTTTCCCTGAGCCGTGCGACATTCGCCCTGCGCTTTGCCAGCAGCGCCGTGAAATCAATGTGCCGCAGCAGCGCCTCATATTCTGCCGACATCCCGCACGGCTCGCCGCTCTTATCCAGAAGATGCTCCGCGTCGTGCAGCTTGCCGAGGAACTCCTTTTTCAGCTCCGGCTCCCAGGTTTCGAGGTAGCGCACCTTCATCTGCATGACCTCGCGCCGCGTGTCGCCGAAGCGCACGTCAGCGCCTGCCGCGCAGCTGCCCATAGCCGTTTCGAGCATCCCACCCTCTGGCAGCGCCGCCCACTTTCGCAGGCTTGCCAGCACCGCGTCAGGCGCAAATCCTTCATCTCTGCGCGGGATGATTATATCATGCGTCCTATCCTCGACGAGTATTATTCCCCGCCCGGACTCGCGCAGCGACAGCAGAAACTCATCCGAGAACGGCCTGATACCGAAGTACCGCATGTACAGCAGCGCCGCCCCGTCCGTGAGCTTCGCGCACACATCCGCTTCATCTCCGGTGAGATCGGGGTTCATCTTATAAAACTCAACGTCGTATCCGTTCGCGGAAAACGGCAGTATCATCGACTCGCAGCACAGCGCGGGCAGCAGCACCCGGCTTCCGCCGATAATGCGCGCCGCAGCCTTCATCGCGTCCCTGCCGCTGCGGTATAGCTGCCAGCCGTCCTGCACGAAGCACTGCGGCACATCGGAAATCAGCGCGTCGTTTGACCGCCAGTCAAACTCGCTGCCGTATTCCATCCAGCTCCGTCCGCTCATCCGATCACGTCCCTTATCACGCGCAGCGCGTTTTTATAGCATATCCTGTCGGCATTGCTGCTGCCGAAGCGTGCCGCAATGGCCTCGACGAGCCGCGGCATACCGGCGTAGCCGCCGAACTCAAGCTCACAGTCTATCCCGTCAAAGTCCGAACCGAGGGCGACAGCCTCGATCCCTGCCTTGTCCGCAATGTATTCCATGTGCCGCAGGATATCGTCTATCGCCGTGCAGTCCGTCCCCGTGAGGAAGCTCGAATAGAAGTTCACCCCGCACACGCCGCCGTGGTCGCCGAGGATACGCAGCTGCCGGTCAGTGAGGTTGCGGCTGTGCTCACACAGCGCGCGGGCGCAGGAGTGCGACGCGGCAAACGGCCCCTTTACGGCTTTAGCCACATCGTCAAACCCGCCCTCCGACAGGTGCGATACGTCGACTATCATCCCAAGCTCGCCCATGCGCTCCACGACCTCAAAGCCGAAGGGCTTGAGCCCGCGTGCGTGAAGCTCCGGATCCGCGGAATTGGGGAAGCCTATGGAATTTTCATAGTTCCATGTCAGCGCTATCATGCGCACACCGCGGTCATACAGCTGCTGTACGCGCTCCATTCTGCCGTCAATGCACACGCCGTCCTCCAGCGTGAGCAGCGCGGATATCCTGCCCGCGTCCATATTCTCCCGTATGTCCGCCGCGCAGCGCACCGGGCGGATAAGCTCCTTGTGCTTTTCCATTTCCCGGTCAAAGATATCGGCCGCGGTGTTGAAGTACTCCCACGGCCCGGTCGTTATCTTATGCTTGTGCACCTGCTCATGCGTCGGCGTGTATACCGCAAAGCACTGCACCAACGCTCCGCCGCGCCGCAGCGCGTCAAGATCGATGTGCCCCTGCACATCCTCAAGCCCGCAGTCCTGCTCGTGCAGCTTTATCAGCGTGTCGCAGTGCAGGTCGATAATGTTCATCGTGTTCATAGCGTTCCTTTCAATCCTTTCCGCCTATGATGTCCGGCATATCCCTGCCCGCTTCGATAAGCGGCAGGTACCAGTCCTTGTAGTAATACGGCAGCTTGTCCTCGTCGTCCTCCGGCCACTTGCTGCCCCACGGCCTGAGGTAAATTTCATAGCTGAAGCCGCCGTCGCCTACGGCGTCATATTTCCCGGAAACGGTCATAAGCGTACCGCAGCTGTCCTCACTGAGCGTGATGTCCCAGCTGCCGCTTTTGAGCTTGCGGTCGAGGAAGCTCCCGCCCAGGCAGCGGATATCGCCGCCGCGCGTGCTCAGCTCCGCCTCGGCGAGGAAGTTATCCTTCGGCAGATCCTCGTCCCAGAGCAGCATGCGCCTGTCCTCTATCTCGGCGCAGCAGTCCCACCAGCAGCCGTCCATCTGTGCCCAGTCTCCGCTCGTGCCGTACATGCGCCACCAGCCGTACCAGTCCCCTTTGATATCCGCGGCGGCGCTGGAGAGCCTGTCGTTTTCAACGACCACGGTCTTGACCTTATCCGTGCTGCCTTGCCCGCAGCCTGTCAGCAGCATAAGCGCCAGCACGGCGGCAGCTATTCTGAAACGCACTGAAGCTTTGCGGGGAAGGGGCATGATGCGCACCTCCATAGATCAGCCGAGCTTTACAACGATGTAATCGTCTATCTTCTGCACCGAGCCGTAGTACGGGTATTCGCTCATCGCCGCGACGCGGCTGTCGGTTTCGAGCTTTTCAAGCTCCTCATCATCTGCAAACGGAATATCGAAGCCGAGATAATAGCGGAAGAAGTTTTCACGCGAGTAGACGTTCACAAGGTCGTGCGCCGGCCCCATCATCAGCCCCGTGTCAAGCTCCTCCGGGATATACAGCAGGTTATCCTGATATCCGAGAACAGCAAGCCTGCTGTTTTCGTCGAAGCCCTCGGTGTCCTTTATCTGCGCGCACAGCGAGGTGTAGAACGCGCTCGCGTTCTCATACTGCAAGTCGAGCTTGAGATATACCATGTTCGCGTAGTACACGTTCGCGAGCGCGACGATTGTCAGCAGCAGAGAAACAACGTTTCTGCACGCGCGCCCGGCGCGCCCCGGCAGCCGCTCGATAACTATGAACGCGAGCATATACACCGCCGTGAAGCTGTATATCACCAGCGTGTGGATAGACTCTTTCGACATTATCAGATACATGCACTCTATCGCGAGCGGCAGCATGGCGATAAGCACGAACAGCAGCGCGGCGTTCAGCGGCTTACGGTTCCGCCATGCTATGGCGCCAAGCCCAAGGAGAATGAGCGCGCCGAGGATAATGTGTATGTACCGCGACGCCTCCGTCGTTATCAGCGCGAAGTTTCTGAACTCAAATACGTAGAGGAACGAGTCGTAGGCTATGCGCACCCGGCGCAGGAGACTGACGCTCCCGTTCACGTTGTCCGTCACATAGCTGTTGAACTCCGCTCCCGTCGCGAGGAACACAAGCTGCGTTATCCCGTAGTATATCGCGATCGAAACCGCCATCAGCGCCAGCGCGCGCAGCCCGAACAGGACTATCTGCACCGGGGAGCTGTTCTTATCGAGCGCGTCCTCTATCATCAGCAGCATATACAGACACGCCGCAACCGAGATATACGCCTGGTATATCCCAAGTGCTGCGGCCAGCAGCAGTATACTCAGCGGCAGCCGAAGCTTCCTGCCGAACATATAAACATACACAGACCCGACCGTAAACAGAAAGGCGAGGGCATAGGCGCTGCTTGTGAACATGAAGCAGAATGTGCCCGTCACCGAGGGGAAAGCCAGCATCAGCGCGCCGAGCAGCGCCTGCAGCGGCTTTGATCCTATGCCGAGTATCTGCACGGTAAGGCATACCGATACCGCCAGCAGCACCACGCTTATGATCCCGTATATCCACGGCATCGACCAGTCGGGAAACAGCAGCTTCACGAGCTCCAGCCCCCAGCGGCCGGAGGTAACAGTTGCGCCCTTGCCGAAGAGGGACTCAATCTCGTCATGGTTCAGGAGCTTATTGGTAAACGCGAAGCCGTGCGCCAGCAGCCCCGTGAAAAGAGCCGCAAGAAACGGGGTCTTGTTATTTTTGTACGCCCTGCCGATGCCGAGCCACAGCCGGTCGGTCAGCGCGGTCTTGTTGTCCATAAAAATACCTCCGCCGCCTCAGCGGTTTTCGATCCGATAGAAGAACCAGCCGAAGCCGAAAGCGGCCATCGGTATCATCAGCACAAAGTAGGGCAGGGCGTATTGACTCTTCGCCTCAAACAGCAGGTGATAGAGAAGCCCGCCTAAAATTATCAGCGGCAGCAGGCTGCTTTCCATGTCGCGCCTGCGCCACAGCTCAAACAGACTCAGCAGCATCCCGAAGAAAATAAGCTGCTGGAACTGGTTCATTACTCCGTTAAAGAACTGCTCTCCGCGTCCGCAGAACAGCTCGTATAAGCCGCCCTTCTCGCTGTAACTCAGCTGCACCTGGTTTATCCAGACGCTCTCATAGGTCGGCTCGTTCCACTGCGTGCGCAGCTTTGCGGAGAAGAAGCGCAGCGCCTCGCCGGGGTCAGCGGCGAATTCTGTGCAGCGCTCGGAGATCACCTGCTTTGCATGCTCCGATGTTGCTTCCGCGTCGTTTCCGTTGTGGGTGAAGAACTTTACGGTGTTGTCCTCCTTGTACCAGCCGGGGCCCGCGTGCCCCTCGCTGAAGCCCATCGCCATCCATGCGATCATCGGTATGCCGTCGCCGAAGTCCTTGCCGGTGCGCGCCTCATATATGCTCTGCGGCACGCCCTTGAGACCGAGCACACACGCCGTTGCCAGCGCGAAGCATATAAGCGACTTTACCGAGCGCGTGCGTATCACGTCGAACACCCACACTATCCCCATCGCCAGCGCAAAGATCAGCAGGTTCAGCTTCAGCACCACGGCGAGCGTCATCGCCGCGGCGAACACGATCGCGTACTTGAGCCTCTTCCTGTTGAGGAACGCGAGGAACATCCATACCGCGACCGTCCCGCAGCTGAAAGCGGGAATATTGCCGTAGAGGAAGGTGCAGCTCAGCACCGCCGGCAGGCAGAAGAACAGCAGCAGCGCCGTAAGCTTCTGTATGCGCATGCTTGAGTAGATATACAGGGATATGCGGATGAGCGCGTGGAAGCACAGCAGCAGCCACAGCAGGTTCACGCCTTGGAGCGCAAGGCAGTAATAGCCCTCAGGCAGCCCCGGAATGAGCATACCGGCCACGCGGAAGAATATCTCGGAATACAGCACGTAGCCCAGCTGGAACGGGAAGCGCACAAAGTAGTTTTCCATCGCCGAATAATCGCCGACGGCGGCTCTCTGCGCGGCGTATGTAACATAGAAGGAATCGCTGTACCACGGCGCGCGCAGCTTGACCGAGGCGATGAAGGCCGCGCCGAGTATAAATGTCCAGCACAGCAGCGCGATCTCAAGCCGCCGCAGCTTTATCTCCGTGCCGTGCCGGTAGAAGATATACAGCGCCGCAAGGAAGATGAATACGAATATCAGGTTCAGAAAGATATTGTCCGAATATATCTCGGCGTACTCTCCTGACGGATCGGCAATGCTTATATCCGTCGTCTGCAAAAAGGCCGCCCCTGTCAGATATATCATGAAAAGCATTGTCAGAATAAGTATGACAGCCGCACCCAGCTTTTCGATGCGCGGCGTATATCTGTCCAGTCTCGCGTGCTTCACGTCCGGCCTCCCGCTTCTATTTGTAGATTTATAGATAAAACAATTCTATCACATATAGTGCGCCAATTCAATTCAGACCGTCAAAAAACTATTAAATATGTATATCGGCTAATAGGCCATCCCCAAGGCTCCCCTTGTTTTTCAAGGGGAGCTGTCAGCCGCAAGGCTGACTGAGGGGATAAAACCCAAAGTTTATCTGCGCAGCCCGCCATTCGTCAGAATGAAAATACGATCCCTATCACTGCCGAAGCGAGGATAAAGACTATCGGGTGCAGCCCCTTGAGCTTCTTTATATAGCGTGTT
>CAKTPR010000089.1 GCA_934591725.1 uncultured Oscillospiraceae bacterium | reverse complement strand
TTGCCCTCCTTGGCGAACTCACGCATGGTGGCCATAAGCTCGTCTATCTCCTGCGGGGTGAGGACGGCGGTAGGCTCATCAAAGATAAGGATCTCGTTATCGCGGTAGAGCATCTTGAGGATCTCAACACGCTGCTGCATACCGACGGTGATATCCTCGACCTTTGCGTCGAGATCGACATGCAGACCGTATTTCTCGCTCAGCGCCTGAACCTTGGCGCGCGCTTCCTTCTTCTGGATGAAGCCGAGCTTCGTAGTCTCCGCGCCGAGGATGATATTATCAAGGACTGTGAATACCTCGACCAGCTTGAAGTGCTGGTGTACCATGCCGATCTTGAGCGCGGTCGCGTCGTTGGGGTCGTTTATCTCGACCTTCACGCCGTTCTTGCGTATCTCGCCCGCCTCCGGCTGGTACAGGCCGAAGAGAACGCTCATAAGAGTGGATTTGCCCGCGCCGTTTTCACCGAGCAGAGCGTGGATCTCACCCTTTCTAAGCTGGAGGGTAATGTCGTCATTGGCCTTGATACCGGGGAATTCCTTGGTAATATGCAACATTTCTATTACATATTCCGGGGATCTTTCCATTCTGCCACCTGCTTTCCTGTTAACTGATGATATATCCGTATGAAACGCTTTAATACATTATAACGGCAACAAGAGCAAATTGCAAGAAATTACCCCGAAAAGCGCAAAAAAAGAAGAGGGCGAAAGCCCTCTTCTTTAGTGCTTGGATTATGATCAGATGATGTTGAGAGTGAGGTTGCTCCAATCCTGTTCGAGGTTTGCCTCGTAGTCAGCATCGATGACGAGCTCACCGGAAGCGACCTTCTGGAACAGGTCTTCGTACTCTTCAACAGTGTAGTTGGTCATGCTCCAGGTTGCGGTGGGCAGACCGACTGCGTTCTCATTGACGCCCAGAGAGGTGGCCTGGCCGCCGATCTCAGACCAGGTGCCGTCATAGACCTTTGCGATAGCCCACTTGGTAGCGTCTGCAAGACCCTTCATAGCGGAGGTGACAACAGTGTCAGACTCGAAGGACTGGTCAACGTCAACGCCGACAACAGCTGCATCGTTAGCGGAAGCGGCTGCTGCAACGGACTGGAACATGGAACCGCCGCAGGCGAAGATGATCTCGGTGCCGGTCTCATACCAGCCGGAAGCCATTGCCTGGAGTTCCTGAGAAGCGGAGAAGGATGCGCCGTACTCCCAAGAGTAGTTGACTTCGACATTGACGCCCATCTCAGCAGCTGCTGCATTTGCGCCCTCGACGAAGCCGTAGCCGTAACGGCAGCATGCCGGGTTGGTGCCGCCGCCGCCGCCGGTGAAGCCGAGCTTGGTGTAGCCTTCCTTAACAACAGCGTAGCCTGCGAAGTAGCCGCACTGCTCTTCCTTGAAGGCGATGCCTGCGATGTTGTCAAGACCGTCGAATGCCCAGCCGTCGATGAAGATGAAGTCAACATCGGTGAACTCGGCAGCAGCCTTTGCAAGAGCGTTGCCCTGCATGAAGCCTGCGCAGACAACGACCTTTGCGCCGCCGTCAACAGCTGCCTTCATTGCATCGTAACGGTCGTCATCAGTTGCCTGATCGCCGTTTGCGGGCTGATAGTACTTGTAGCTCAGGCCGTTCTCGGCAGCGTAGAGCTTAACGCCGTCGAAGGTGCCCTGGTTGAAGGACTTGTCCTTCAGCTGGCCGACGTCGGTGACGAAAGCGAGCTCATACTTACCGTCAGCGGAAGTCATGTTGTCGTCGATATCGTCAGCGGAGAGGGCAGCGGGAGCCTCGGTTGCGGGGGCTTCGGTAGCCTCTGCGGCAGGAGCCTCGGTTGCAGGCTCAGCAGCGGGAGCTTCGGTAGCTGCGGGAGCAGCGGATTCGCCGCAGGCAGCCAGAGCAAAGACCATGCACAGAGCGAGAACCAGTGCGAGAATCTTTTTCATGATTTTTCCTCCATTAAAATTTGATTGACAACTTATGTAATTGTCATCCGTACACCGGGCAGTATATCACAAACCGGTGCAACAAATCAAGGATTATAATGATAAAATTGCTAAATATTTGTTAACGATGGCCTTTTAGGAACTTTTCAGAGCTGCGCCATCTTGACGGCGGTGTCGAGGGCGATCTCCATCATCTGGGTGAAGGAGGTCTGGCGCTGCTCGGAGGAGAGAGCCTCGGCGCGGTAGATATGGTCGGAGATCGTGCAGATGCACAGCGCACGCTTGTGGGCGTAGGCGGCGTTGGCGTAGAGCCCGGCGGCCTCCATCTCGACGGCGAGAGCGCCCATGCGCCGCCAGCCGTCAGCATTGTTCGTGCCCTCGGCGGCATAGAAGGTGTCGTTCGAGACGATGTTGCCGACCTTGATATCAACTCCGTGCTCGTGCGCGGCCTCGACGGCCTTGCTCAGAAGAGTATAGTCAGCGATGGGGGCGAAGGTGCCGGGGCAGTTGAACTGGTTTATATAGTTGGAGTTGGTGCATGCGCCCTGCGCGGCGACGATGTCCATGACCTTTATATCGTCCTGAAGAGCGCCGGCGGAGCCGATGCGGATGATGTTGTCGACATCGTAGAAATTGAACAGCTCCCAGCTGTAAATACCGATGGCGGGGATGCCCATGCCGGAGGCCATGACCGTGACGGGGACGCCCTTCCATGTGCCGGTGTGACCCTGTACGCCGCGGACATTATTGACGAGCACGGGATCGGTAAGGAAGGTATCGGCGATGAACTTCGCGCGCAGCGGATCGCCGGGCATGAGGACGGTCTTTGCGATCTGGCCTTTTTCGGCAGCAATATGCGGGGTGGGAACAGACATAGTATTACCTCCGTTAAAAAATCTTGTTTTTGCTTTGACACAATTATACAGTGAAAAATGCAAAAGTCAAATTGAAACGCGGAAAGATATATGCTATTATAAAGCAGATAAAGAAATACGGGGAGGGCTATGCCTGTGGATAAGGTTATGGTCATCGGTATCGCCGGGGGCACAGGAAGCGGAAAGACCACGATAACGAAGAAGCTGATCCAGCATTTCGGTGAGGATGTATCCGTCATCCATCACGATAACTACTACAAGGCGCACCATGACATGAGCTACGAGGAGCGCTCTAAACTCAATTACGACCATCCGGATTCCTTCGACACGGATATGCTCGTCGAAGCGGTGAAGGAGCTCAAGCGCGGACACAGCGTCGTCTGCCCGGTATATGACTACACGGTGCATGACCGCTCGGACAAGACCGTGACCGTGAACCCGGCGAAGGTCGTGATCGTCGAGGGGATACTCATTTTCTCCTGCAAGGAGCTGTGCCGGCAGATGGACATAAAGATATACGTCGACACCGACGCCGACGTGCGCATACTCAGGAGGATCATGCGCGACGTGCGCGACAGGGGACGCAGCCTTGACAGCGTCGTGAACCAGTATCTGAGCACGGTAAAGCCGATGCACGAGCAGTTCGTTGAGCCGAGCAAGCGCAACGCGGACATTATCATCCCCGAGGGCGGGCACAACCTCGTCGCGATGGAAATGGTAATGGAGCGCGTCAGGGCGCATCTTCAGCGCACCTGAAAAAATACAAAACGGAGAAGATAATGGCAAAGCTGTATTTCAAATTCGGGGCGATGGGCTCGTCAAAGTCGGCTCAGGCGCTCATAACAAAGTTCAATTATGAAGAGCTCGGCATGTCGGTATGGCTCATAAAGCCGAGCATCGACACGCGCGACGGGGCGGACATAGTCCGCAGCCGCATAGGGCTTGAGGCACGCGCGCAGATAATCACGCCGGAGCAGGACATTACCGAGGAGTACCACAAGGCGGGGAAGCACGACGTGATAATCGCCGACGAGGCGCAGTTTCTTACCCCCGCGCAGATAGAGCAGCTGCGCGACCTTGTGGACGACGAAGACCTGCCGGTGCTGTGCTTCGGCCTGCGCACCGATTTCCAGACGCATATGTTCCCCGGCTCGCAGCGGCTCATGGAGCTGAGCGATTCGCTGACGGAGATAAAGACCGTCTGCGCCTGCGGACGCAAGGCGACGGTCAACGCAAGGCTCGACGGGCAGGGCAGAGTCGTGACGACGGGGGATCAAGTCCTCCTCGGCGGCAACGACAGCTACATCGCCATGTGCCACAAGTGCTGGAAGCAGAGAATAAGAGAACAGAGGTAAAAATTTGATCCCCGGACGCTGTCCGGGGATCAAATTTTTACCAATTATCCCTGAGCTTCCACAGGCCGCAGAGGGTGACGACGGCCGCGGCGCACATGATCGTAAACAGCAGGCCGAGATCACGCCGGTCGGCGGTCTTCGGCGCGGGGGAGGGAGAAACGCTCGGTTCTGCGCTCGGCGCAGGCTCGTCTGTCGGAACAGCAGACGGCGCGGGGGTCGCGGTCGGAGCAGGCGCGTCTGTCGGGGCAGCGGTGGGAGTGGGTTCCTCCGACGGAGCTATGGTGGGCGTGGGTTCCTCGGTAGGCTCGGCAGTCGGCGTCGGCTCTGATGTCGGTTCGGCGCGGCGGACGTTCGCGATCACCGCTCCCTGCGCGTCGCTTATTTCAAGCGTACCGGCATAGAAAAGGCTCCACGCGCTGGTGCGGTCAAAGTCGATATAGGTCTCGCCGCCGTCGAGACGGAAGCCCACGGCTCCGTTTGCCATAGAGGCGGGCAGACCGGAGGCAAATTCGGTGTTCGATGTGCTCAGAGACTTGCCGAGTCCCTGAAGGCGGGCGTTGTTGATGGCTGTCAGCAGGCGCGACTGCTGCCCCGCGCTGAGTGCGCGGTCGGTCCAGACGTAATAGCTGCCGCCCTTTTTCGCGGCGACGAGGTTGGAGCTGCCGATGGAATATGAGCGCTGGCTCGCGGGCGTGACCTTGCTGCCCCATGAGGATGCGGCGACGCTCTCGGCCCTTGGCTGGCGGACGACCTCGGAGGAGAAGCCTTCGACAGGCAGCTCATCAACGGTGTAGCCTATGGGCGTGCCGTCGTCATTATAGAGCGGGACGTTTTTGAAGCTGCCCTGCCAGCTGCCGTTTACGGAGGCGTCGGCGGCGGTGAGCGTAAGGCGGCTGACCTCTCTGCCGCTGCTGAGAAGGCGCACGGTGACGGACTCTGGCAGCTCGCCGGAGCCCGCATCCCAAGTCTTTGCGACGCCGACTTCACCGTATTCCGCGGCATTTGCGGCGGGAGCGGAGACAAGCAGAAGCGCGGCGGCAAGAGCCGCGGCGCAGATGATACGCTTAAAAGTAATATCCATGAATGATCCCTCGTTTCCAAGATAAATGGTACAGTCCCAATAAATTGTACAGTCCCAGTTTTTACCTTGGATGAGAAATTATTCATGGATATGCTTTTATTTTACCATGGATATGGGTTCACTTTATTCTGTCGAAGCTGAGCACGACCTTGAACAGATCGCCGTCGACGGTGATATCGAGCGCGCCCTTCTGGAGCTGCGCAAGGCTCTGGGCGATGCTCAGGCCAAGGCCGCTGCCCTCGGTGTTGCGCGAGCTGTCGCCGCGGACAAAGCGCTCGGTCAGCTCGTCGCCGCTGATGTTCAGGCGCGTGGCGGAGATGTTGCGGAAGGTGACGATCGCCTTGAGCGCGTCGGCGGTGAGGTCGAGGTATACGCGCGTGCCGCGCTGGGCGTATTTGCAGATATTGTTCAGCAGATTATCGAAGATGCGCCACATATGCCGCCCGTCGGCCATGACCTTTACGGGTTCCTCAGGCTTTGTGAGGATGAGCTCCAGCCCAGCGGCGGAGAGCTTTTCGCTGTATTCGCCCGCCATCTGGTCGAGCAGGATGCCGAGCTCGCACTCGGTGAGGTTCACGCTCAGACTGCCGCTCGATGCCTTGGACGCTTCGAGCAGATCGTCAATGAGCTTCTTGAGCTTTGCCGACTGCCGGTCGAGCACCTCAAGGTACTCGCGCATCTTTTCGTTCTCCGGCTGCTCCTTTTCAAGCAGGTCGACATAGTTGATGATGGAGGTGAGAGGGGTCTTGATATCGTGGGAGACATTGGTGATAAGCTCGGTGCGGAAGCGCTCGGACTTCATGCGCTCGCCCACGGCGCGGTTCATGCCGTCGGTGATGGAGTTGAGATCCTCGCCGTGCTCCTTGAACGGGCCGCGCAGCCTGGAGGTATCGACCTTGCAGTCGAGCTCGCCCTTGGCGATGCGCTGCCCGGCCTCAAGAAGCTGCTTCATCGACAGCAGCACATACAGCGTCGCCAGCACCAGCATCGCGCGCTCGACGAACCAGCCGAAGAGCTGCTTTCCGGGACTTGTACCGGCGATGGCGATCCACAGAAACTCGACAAAGAGGATCGCCGCAATGACGAGCACCGCGCGCGGGAACATGGGTATCGCCTTCAGTCCGTCCTTAAACGTATAGAATACCTTTTTTATTAAGCGCCAGCACCACGCGCCGACGCGGTAGATGATGCAGCTCTTTATAGTCGTGCCGAGCTTTATGCGCACGGCAAGGCTCATGCACCACAGCAGGCTTATCAGCGCCGCGACAACGCCGAGGGCGGCGATGAGGATAACGATGAGCATAGCGGTGTTGCTGTATGACACCTCTGCCATTGCGGCGATAAGGAAGATGCCGGCAAAGACGGTCAGCGCGGTGTAGAGATCAAAGGGGATCTTATCGATAAAGCTGGGGCGAATCTCGCCGGTCTCGCCGTGGTGCCCGGCGGCGGAGAGAAGGAACACAAAGACGAAGGCCTCAAGGATCAGAGAGACGACCAGCACGGCGATGGAGACATAACGCAGCTCGTAAGCGTAGGTGAAAAGCTCCTGATATTTATCGGCGTTGCCGCTGGCGACGCTGGTATCGGTATAGTACCCGGTGATGGCATAGACGCGGTAGTTATCATCCAGAATGGGCGCATCGTCGATGGTGGGCGTGATGTCCGTTCTGCTGCCGGACATGGGGCTTTCAGAGGCAGCGGGTGTTACGGCCGGTTCGGGAGACGCGGTTGGTTCGGAAGACATGGTCGGAGCGGGGAACGTGCTCGGTTCTGGCGACGCAGACGGCTCGGGAGAAACGATCGGTTCAGGCACTGCGACGGCATCATCCTGCGCGGAGAGATCGTATCCGGCAGGGAGCTCAAAGAGCGTCGACTCCGTTTGCCAGACATAGTCCCGCTTGCCGAGCCCGTCAAAAACGACCTTATTTGTATAGCAGTCTTTTATTACAAAATAGAAGCCGTTCCTGCCGTTGAGATCGGCGGGAGATTCGCCGTTGCCCAGGGCGTACATGACGGCGTTCAGATCGTTGGAGTTATCGTATTTGAATTTATGCAGCAGGGTCTGATAATCGTAATTGTAGCCGTCGATGCTGTCGATATATGCGATGTCCAGCACGGACGCGGCAAGGGACATCAGCAGCAGTACAAAGAGCGTCACGGCTATCAGCTTTGCCGCAAGGCTGCTTTTAAGTTTGTTCATGTCAGTTCACTCTTTCCATTTTATAGCCCTGCCCCCATACGGCCTTGATGTACCGCGGCTCGGCGGGGTTGATCTCAAGCTTTTCTCTGAGGTGACGGATGTGTACGGCGACGGTGCTCTCGGCTCCATAGGGTTCGTCCTTCCAGACACGCTTATAGATATCGCGCGGGTGAAAGACCTGACCGGGGTTTTCCATGAGGAGCCTGAGGATGTCGTACTCGGTCGGCGTGAGGGCGGCGGGCTCGCCGTCCACGGTGACGGTTTTGCTGGAATCGTCCATGCTTATGCCGCCGACGGTGAGGCAGCTCTGCTTTATCTGCGCCGCGCCGAGCATCGTATAGCGCCGCAGCTGCGAGCGCACGCGGGCAAGCACCTCAAGGGGATTGAAGGGCTTGGTGATGTAATCGTCCGCGCCGACGTTCAGGCCGAGTATCTTGTCCGTGTCCTCACCCTTGGCCGTGAGCAGGATCACGGGGACGTTCGAGCGCTCGCGTATCTTAACCATGGCGCTGATGCCGTCCATGACCGGCATCATGATATCCATGAGTACAAGACTGATATCGTGGCTCTCCAGCAGTGCGAGCGCCTGCGCGCCGTCATATGCGCACTCAACGGCGTAGCCCTCGCTCTCAAGATAAATTTTCAGCGCGGAGACGATATCCTTTTCGTCGTCGCAGACAAGCACAGTGTTCATGCACATCACCTCGTTCAGTATGCCTATATCATAACCGATAAATTATTAAAAGCCAAGCGGCTAAGTTTTTAAGGTTTGCTTAAGAAACGGCAGCGGAACAGGTATTTTAAATATCTGTCCCGATGCAAAACTTTATATATAGCTGTCGATCACAGTCTCGATGCATTTGCGCTGCTTTTGGTCAAGCAGCCTGTACCGGCGTATGAGCTCACTCTCCACGGCTGACAATTCAAGGGTGTCAAATTTCGAGCCGCTTATACGGTCTTCGCCATGACCTATGACGCAGTCGACAGACGTGTTGAAATAGTCGGCGATCCTTATGAGAGTTTCAATATCAGGCTCAATGTTATGGTTCTCATATTTGTTCACGGATTGTTGGCTGACGCCTATCGCCTCGGCTAACTGCCGCTGGGTAGTCCCGGATAATTCGCGCAGCCGTTTCAGATTTTCAAGCATAGCAGCACCCCTTTTACACAGGGTAACAACTCTCAGGCGTTTTATAAGAAAGCTCAAATTATTTCCGCGCCGGTGGGGTCGACGGCGAGGTCGCGCACCTGCCAATCATGCGGGAGGGCGGCGACGGCGGCG
>CAKTPR010000088.1 GCA_934591725.1 uncultured Oscillospiraceae bacterium | reverse complement strand
TTACCCTTCACTTCCGTCGTCGGGAGTACGGTAAGGGACATACTCCGGTTGGCGGCGCCGCTGGGGTAATACTCCTTGACGGCAACCTTTCCGTCAAGCTTCAGGTCATAGCCGATATACGTGATGCCGAAGCCGCCTGCGCCGAGCACCTTGCCGATAAGATATCTGCCGTTGAGGATAGTATTGACCGGCAGCTGGTGCAGCGCGTTCTTTATATTCACATCACAGCCGCAGACCGGGCATTTGCCGTCCACCGGCGCAGTCTTTGCCATACAGCCTGGGCAAAAGAAAATTTCTTCCATGCGGGTCTCCTCCGAATGGTGTATTTGCTATATAATACCATGCCGCATAAACGAAGGTCAATGCTCCAGAAACTTTATTATCATGTATTTCTGAAGATAAAAAGCAAAAGGCTCCCCTTGTTTTTCAAGGGGAGCTCAGACTGTCAAATAAGCGGCGATCTCATCCCTGCTCCGGCGAGCATTTCATCGTCCCCGCGTACAGTTTCCGCAGCTCGCCGAGAAAGCCCGGATGGCCGAAATCCTTCCGGTAGCATATATGTATCCGCCGTACCATGTTCAGATCGGAAATGGGCAGCACTCGAAAGAGCCCTTCCTCGACCGCGCCCATGCACGCCCGTGCCGAGAGCACCGAGATGCCGTAGCTGCTCTCCACGAGTCTCTTGATCGTTGAGACACTGTCGGCCTCCATCATCACGTTGAACTGCTCAAGGCTCATCCCTCGCTTTTTCAGGCTCGCCTCGAACAGCGTCCGCGTCCCTGAGCCTGCCGGGCGCAGTATCAGCTTTTCCTTCTTCAGCTGCGCGATGGATATGTGTCCCGCGTCCGCAAGCGGACTGTCGTTCGGGACGGCGGCTGTGAGATAGTCGGTGTCGAGCAGCAGGGAATTGAACTCATTGCCCGGAAACGGGGCGTCGACTATCGCAAGGTCGAGCATCCGCCCGCGCAGCAGCGCGATGAGCGTCCTGCTATTTTCGGAGATTATCCTCAACTGCGCTCTCGGGTGCAGCTGCATGTACCGCGCCAGCATTTCCGATACCGCGCTGTCTTCAAGGCTCGGCGATACACCCACGACAAGGCTGCTCACCTCGCGGCGCGATGCGTCTATCTCAAGCTCCATGCGCCGCCGCAGTGACGCTGCCTGCGCCGCATAGCCGCAGGCTATCTCGCACATCTCGGTCGGCAACAGGCGGTTCCCGTCCTTCACGAACAGGAGTGCGTCAAGCTCTCTTTCAAGCGCGTGTATCTGCTGCGCGACGGCGGAGGGGCTGAGGTTCAGCTCCCGCGCCGCAGCGGAATAGCTCTTGAGCTCCCGGACGAGCCGCAGCGAATCAAAGCGCTGGTCAAAGCCTGTCGGTAAATTCAAAGCAGCACCTTCTCCCCGTTCGTTTTTCTTCCGGTGCTCATATCACCGGTGCGCCCTCGGCGGAGACGATGTGTTCACACCGCTCCATGAATCCGTTTATGTCCTCAAGTGATATCTCCCTCTGCATTTTCAGCGACAGATCGCAGCACAGCCGCCCCTCGCCATCGCGGCTGAGCTCGCTGCGTATGATGTGCGCGTCCCACTGCCGCAGCTGCTCTTCAAGCTCCTGCTTGAGGTCGGCCGAGTACTCGGCGGTGAAGCGGAAGCGGTTTATCGTGAACGCATCCGCGCCGACCGTGAAGCGGTGCATCGTTATCTGGAACACCGCCACCAGCACCGTCACTGCGATGCCGATGAAGTACATTCCCGCGCCGAGTGCGAGACCGATGCCCGCCGTCGCCCATATCCCGGCCGCGGTCGTGAGCCCTTTCACGGTGCTGCCGTTTTTGAATATCACGCCCGCGCCGAGAAAGCTTATGCCGCTCACCACCTGCGCCGCGATACGCGCCGGGTCTGCCCCGCGCGTGCCGTTGAATACGCTGCCGTCCGAGTATGTAAGGTCTGCAAAGCCGTATTTGGACACTATCATTATCAGCGCCGCCGCGCAGCACACTATGATGTGCGTGCGTATCCCGGCTTCCTTGAAGCGCTTTGTGCGCTCAAAGCCGATGCACGCCCCGCAGAAGCAGGCCGCCAGTATCCTGACCAGAAAGTCCAGATCCTGCATTATTGAAAACTGACTGTTGAAATATTCGCACAGCGTCATTCTGTATCGTCTCCCTCCGAAAGCTGTTGTAATTCCGAAAGCTGTTGTAATAAAATACGGCGGCTGCGATCAGTCAGACCGCAGCCGCCGGCAGGTATCTCAGGCGGACTTTCCGCGCATCCGTGCCGGCTGTATATGCCGAGGGCGGCCTGCATCGCAGGCTCGTTGTAGATGTCGCCGTCATACTGCTTATGCATAGCCGCACCACCTTTCCTTGACTTTTTCCCTGCTTGATGATACCATCATATTCAGAAAAGCAATAAAGTCAAATTATGTTTCTGATTAGAATCATAAAATTTTCTTATGGCGGTGCGCGATGATAGATAATAAGCTGTACACATTATTGAAGGTATACGAGTGCCGGAACTATACCCGCGCGGCGCAGCAGCTGTCCATAACGCAGCCCGCTGTCAGCCAGCATATCAAGGCGCTTGAGGGAGAGCTGGGAGTGAAGCTCTTTGAGCACGCAAACGGCGAGCTGCTGGTCACGCGGCAGTGCGAAGAGGCCGTGAGGTTCGCCAAAAAGATAGTTGGGCTTTATAACAACCTCTACCAGAGCATGCGTGACGACAAGAGCCAGACAACGCACCTGACCATCGGCATTACGCACACTGCCGAGAGCAACGCAATCGCCGAGGTTCTGGCGAAATACTGCGCCGAAAATGAGGGCACCAGTATTAAAATGATTACGGACTCCATAAATAATCTTTATACAATGCTCAAGACCTATGAGCTGGATCTCGCCATCGTCGAGGGCCGCGTGCCCGATCCGAGCATTCATTATCTCCTGCTCGATACGGACTATCTCGTCCTCGCCGTCTCTACGAAACACCCCTTTGCCAGCCGCAGCATGGTTACGCTCAACGAGCTAAAAAAGGAGCGCATGATCCTCCGCCTGCCGGACTCGAACACCCGCAACCTCTTCGTTGCCCACCTTGAGAGCAACAACATGAGCATCAACGATTTTAACGTTGTCCTTGAGGTAGACAACATGGCGACGATCAAAGACCTTATCCGCCGCGATTTCGGCGTGTCGATCCTTGCCCGCAGCGTCTGCCTTGACGAGCTGCGCAAGGGTAAGATCACCGTCCTGCCGGTCGAGAACCTGAGCATGATGCGCGAGATAAACCTCGCCTATTACGGGGACTTCAATCAGTTCGATGTCCTCCACGGCATCATGAAGATATATAACGAGACGATCAGAATATATAACTGACACCCGCCGCATATATAAGCTGAGCGTGTCAAAGAACACGTAGGCAGCTAAAGTTACGGGAAGGAAGATACGGTGAAAGAAACCCAGGAGGGGTGTCTTTCACGTCCAATAAGAAAAAATCTGAACTTTTTTGAAAGTTCAGATTTTCAAGCAGACTGGCAAAAATACTTTTTTGACAGTCTGAGCGCCCCTGCCAGACGGCAGGGGCGCCTTGATAAAGGAAAAAGAAGAAATGAGAAAAGACTGAATTACAGGCGGCGGAAAGTCTCGGTGTACACGCGCAGGCGCTTTGCGAGACGCTTGTTGTCAGCGCCGGGGAGCATACGCCACTGCCAGTTCGTGCCGAGCGTGCCGGGGGTGTTCATCCTTGCGCTGCCGGGCAGCTCAAGAATATCCTGCATCTGCACGACGAAGAGGTCGGACACGGTCGACATGCCTGTACGGATCATGCCCCAGCACCAGCCCTCGTCGGCGGTGATGTGCATATAGCGCTCGGCAAACTTCCGGTCGGCGGCGGACATGGTCTCAAGCCAACCCTTCACGGTGTCGTTATCGTGAGTGCCGATATAGCAGACGCTGTTTCGCTTGCACTTGTGCGGGAGGAAATCCGACTCGCCGTGCGCGTCAAACGCGAACTGCAGCACCTTCATGCCGGGCAGACCCGAATCTGCAAGCAGAGCCCTGACGCCGGGAGTGGTATAACCAAGATCCTCGGCGATGAAGCTCAGGTCATGGAACCATGAGGTCAGCACACTGACAAGATCCATGCCGGGGCCGGGCTTCCAGTGCCCGTTCTTCGCGGTCGTCTCATCGCTCGGGACAGCCCAGTAGCTCTCGAAGCCGCGAAAATGGTCGATGCGTATCACGTCATAGAGCTTCTTCGCGCCGTCGATGCGGCGTATCCACCAGCCGTAGCCGTCGGCCTTCATGGCGTCCCAGTCGTACAGGGGATTGCCCCAGAGCTGGCCGTCCTCAGTAAAGTCATCTGGCGGAACGCCGGCGACCTCGGTGGGCACATTGTCCTTATCCAGCTGGAAGAAGCGCGGCTCGCTCCACACGTCGGCGGAATCCAGCGGGACATATATGGGGATATCGCCGATGAAGCTCACTCCCGCCTCGCGCGCGTAGCTGCGCAGGGCGTCCCACTGCTTGAAGAAGAGATACTGGATGAACACGTGGAAAGCTATCTCATCACGCAGCAGCTCCGAGTATTTCGCGACGGCCTCAGGCTTGTGCAGACGGATATCCTCCTCCGGCCACTCCGTCCAGCTGAGCATACCGAAGTGCGACTTGAGCGCCATATAGAGCGCGTAGTTTTCGAGCCAGCCGTTTTCGCGGCGGAAGCTCTCAAGCTCTGCGGAGAGCTTTTCCGCGCCGCGCTCATAGGCAAGGCGCAGGACGCGGTAGCGGTTTGCGAATATGCAGCCATAGTCCACGTGCTCCGGATCGCTGCCCCAGTCGATGCCCTCAAGCTCGCTGCGCTTGAGAAGCCCGTCCTTTATGAGAAGGTCGAGGTCGATATAATAGGGGTTTCCGGCGAAGGAGGAGAAGGACTGATAGGGACTGTCCCCGTAGCTGGTGGTGCCGAGCGGGAGGAACTGCCAGTACTTCTGACCGGCGGCCTTGAGAAAGTCAACGAATTTATAAGCGCACTTGCCCATCGTGCCGATGCCGTAATTGGACGGCAGAGAGCTCATGGCCATGAGAACACCGCTTGAGCGGTTCATGTAGATCACCTGCTTTTCGGAATGTGAAGAAATATGTAATGTGTCAGCCCTTGACCGCACCGGCGGCGACACCCTTGATGATGTGCTTCTGACCGGCAATGTAGACGATGATTATCGGGATGATCGTCAGGACGATGCAGGCCATCATAGGCCCCATCTCGACCTTGCCGTAGCTGCCGCGGAAGTACTGGATCAGGATGGGAATAGTGGTGTATTTCTTTCCGTCAAGAACGAGGTATGGGAGAAGATAGTCGTTCCAGAGCCACATGGTCTCAAGTATGCCGACGGAAACTATGGTGGGCTTGAGCATCGGGAAGACGACGAGGAAGAAGGTACGGATGGGGCCGCAGCCGTCTATCATCGCGGCTTCTTCGATCTCGACGGGGATGGACTTGACAAAGCCGCAGAACATGAACACCGCAAGACCTGCACCGAAGCCGAGGTAGATGATGCAGATATTATAAGGCGTGTTCAGGCCGAGACGATCGGACAGAGAGGCGAGTGTGAACATGAGCATCTGGAACGGGACGACCATGGAGAAGACAAAAAGAAAATAGCAAAGCTTCGAGACCCAGTTATTCACACGGGTGATGAACCATGCGCACATCGAGCAGCATATGAGGATGAGCACGACTGAGCTGATCGTGATGACCAGACTGTACCAGAACGCGGACAGGAAGCCCTTGGAGGTAAGCGCGTCGGCGAAGTTTGAAAGTCCTGCGAAGGTCTCGGCCGTCGGGAGCTTAAAGGCCGTATTGGTGCTGATGGCGCTCTCTATCTTGAATGAGTTGAACACGACCATTGCGATGGGGTAGACCCATGACAGGCAGAAGACCGCAAAGATCGCGGTAAGGATGCCGTTTACGATATTGTTATGCTTTGTCATTACTGCTGCACCTCCTTTGAGCGCGTAGCTTTGAGCTGGATAAGAGAGATCGCGACGACGATAATGCAGAAGATGACCGCCTTGGCCTGACCGATGCCTTTCCACTGAGGGCCGGAGCGCACGTAGAAAGTGTTATAGATATTCAGCGCGAGCATCTCGGAGGCGTGGGCAGGCTCGCCCGCGGTGAGCGCGAGGTTCTGGTCGAAGAGCTTGAAGGAATTGGTGAGGGAGAGGAAAGAGCAGATCGTTATCGACGGCATGAGGTTCGGCAGCTTCACGCGCCAGAGCGTCTGCCATGTGGTCGCGCCGTCGATGCGCGCAGCTTCAATGTAATCGTTCGGGATCGACTGGAGACCGGCGATGTAAATGATCATCATGTAGCCGATCTGCTGCCAGCACATGAGGATGATAAGCCCCCAGTAGCCGTATGTGGAATTGAGCGCGAGCAGAGGCTTGCCAAGGAGAGAGAGGACGCAGTTGAGCAGTATCTGCCATATGTAGCCCAGCACGATGCCGCCGATAAGGTTCGGCATGAAGAAAACCGTGCGGAACAGATTCGTGCCCTTGATGCCGCGGGTCAGCAGCAGCGCGATCATAAGCGCAATCACGTTGATAAGCAGCGTGGACACGACGGTGAACTTCACGGTGAACCAAAAGGCCTGCGTGAACTGAGTGTCGGCAAAAGCCTTCACGTAGTTGGAGACGCCGATAAAGGTCGTCTTATTGATGGTCTGGAATTTGCAGAACGACAGATACACGCCCTGTACAAACGGAATGATGAATCCGATGACAAAGGCGGCGAAGGTCGGAAGCAGAAAAACCGGCCACCATTTTTTCATGTTTTTTTGCAAAAGGCTCCACTCCTTTACCCTGAATTTTTCTTTATGACTTAGCCCTGCACCGCAGATAACGGTGTACGGCTCAGCCATAAGGACACCGGGTGGGCGGAGCGCCCACCCGGTGTATGGTTTTGCTTAACGATCAGACGCGGACTATCAGCCGTTTGCCAGAGCGTACTCGGAAGCCCAGCCGTCAACGAAAGCGGTGACAACTGCGTCCCAGTCACCGGTTCCGGCAGCGTAAGCGGTCAGTGCGGAGCCGACACCGTTCTTCCACTCCTCGGAAGGCATGGTGGTGAAGTTCCACGACACGGGGGTCTTGCCTGCGGCGGTGTACTCGCTATCCTGCTTTACAAAGAGGTTGGAGGACTCAACAGCCTTCTTGAAGGGGATAACGAAGTTCATCTCGTTTGCGAGAGCATTGGTGCCCTCATCGGAGGTAACGCACCAGTAGAGGAAGTCGAGAGTGGCCTGGATGTCCTCTTCGCTCGCGTCCTTGTTGACGCACCAGAAGTTCTCGGTACCGGTGCACAGACCCTGATTTGCCTCATCGCCGACACCAATGTAGATGGGGATCATTGCAAGCTCGTCATCAGTGAAGGTGCCGCTCAGGTTGCCGTACTCCCAGGAGCCGTTCTGGAAGAACACTGCCTGGCTGTTGAGGAACTCGTTTCTGGAGTCGTCGCCGGTCTTGCTGGAGAGCTCAGCGGGATCGCAGGTGGAGTTGTTGATGTAGAGATCGAAGATGTTCTTGTAGTTGTCGAGATAGGTGCCCTTTATAGCGGGAGTGCTGGAGATGCCGTCCTCCTGATACTCAAAGTAGATGGGGAGGTTTGCAAGGTGGGTCTTGAAGCGCCAGTCGGAGGAACCGTCCATACCGGCGGAGCTGAAGGCTGCGAAGCCGAGCTCGTCCTTGCGTGCGGTGATATCCTCAGCGACCTTCTTGAGATCGTCAAAGGACTTGATGTCATCAACAGAGTAGCCTGCCTTCTCAAGCAGGGTCTTGTTGGTGATGAGGCCGTAGGACTCGATAACGTATGCGATGCCGAGAACCTGGTCGCCGTCCTTCAGTGCGAAGGAGTCGTTGGTCAGCTCACCGTAAAGAGCGCTGCTGCTGAGGTCGTAGCAGTAATCCTTCCAGCTGGCAAGGCCGACAGGGCCGTTGACCTGGAAGAGCGTGGGAGCCTCGCTCTTTGCCATTTCGGCGGAGAGGGTCTCCTCATAGGTGCCGGAAGCAGCGGTGCGGACGGTCACGGGGATACCGGTCTGCTCGGTGTAGGAGGCAGCGAGAGCTTCCCACTGATCCTTCTGTTCGGGCTTGAAGTTGAGGTAGTAGACGGAACCGGTTGCTGCGGGCTCTTCGGCGGGTGCCTCGGTAGCGGTGTCAGCAGCGGGTGCGGTTGTGGCGGTATTGCTTTCGCCGCATGCGCACAGGGCGAAAACCATGACCAGACACAGAACCAGAGCTATGATCTTTTTCATTGTTGCTTACTCCTTTTTAAGATTTTTGAAATTGTCCTCATAAGAGGTTGTATCTTCGGCTCCGTTGGGAGCGGAAAATCAAAGCTGTTTCACGGAAGCGCCGGGGCGTATCTTCGCCTCAAGGCGTACATGACGGTTTGCGCCGCCGTTATCGAGGATGTCCAGCAGGATGCGCACGCTCTCGCGCCCCATCTC
The DNA here is from genome assembly GCA_934591725.1 of uncultured Oscillospiraceae bacterium. Classification (GTDB taxonomy): domain Bacteria; phylum Bacillota; class Clostridia; order Oscillospirales; family Oscillospiraceae; genus Limivicinus. The sequence continues at coordinate 750 of CAKTPR010000088.1, read as the reverse complement.
CTCGGCGGGCTGCACGAGGGTCGTCAGCGTCGGGCTCACGTATTCCGAGACGGTCAGGCCGTCTATCGCGATGACGGAGCAGTCCTCCGGGACGCGGCGTCCACGGTCTTCAAGCGCCTTCATCGCGGAGATCGCCATCGTGTCCGACAGTGTGAACACAGCGGAGAAGTCCGCGCCGCTGTCTATAAGGCGGCACATACCGGCGTAGCTCTCCGGCATTTCAAAGCAGCCGCCGGTCTCGGCGACGAGCGCACTGTCGAAGGCAATGCCGTTATCGCGCAGCGCGGCGCAGTAGCCGTTGTAGCGCAGCTCGCTGACGGAGCGGTCATCGCAGCTCGGCAGCAGGACGGCGATGCGGCGGTGCCCAAGCTTGATGAGCGACTCGACCGCCTGATAGGCCGTTTTATGGTCGTCCACCGTGACGGAGGAGAAATCCTCCTCGCGGAGAGTTCCGAAGCAATTGGAATAGGAGCAGCAGACATAGGGCACGCCGATGAGCGAAAGCTCAGCCGGGGTGTAATCATAGCGTCCGCCGAGGAAGAGCAGGGCGCGCAGCTTCTTCTCGCGCTCAAGGATCGCACCGGCCTTTATCTCGTCCGCGTCCGAATCGATGAAGCGCAGCACCATGTTGTAGCCGCTCTTGTCGATCTCGCTGCTGACGGTCTTGAGCATATCGGAAAAGAAGAGGTTGCCCATGCCGCGCACGACGACGCCTATCGCGTCCGACTGGCGGCTCACAAGGTCACGCGC
>CAKTPR010000087.1 GCA_934591725.1 uncultured Oscillospiraceae bacterium | reverse complement strand
ATTCATTTGCGCATCGCCGGGGTATAGGGAGGACTGCTCTATATCGGCAAACTGAAGATCAAATCCCATGTTCCCCAGCTGCTGCGAAAACTCACTTCCCTTCAGATAAGGCGCGAGCAGCAGCTTATTCCCTCCCAGATGCAGCACCGAAAGGTCGGCGTGACCGGATAATCTGGCGTCAACATACGGATCATCCGGCATCGGGAGCACGTTGATGTTCAAATTTTCGACACCATTTTGTAATATATTGCAATACTTTTCGCCTATTATAACTGTGTCGACGCAGACCGGAAGGTTCGGAGTCTCAACGAATCTCATCATTTATGCCTCGGCAGCACGGCGGCTATCGCCTCGCTGATGCTCTTTACCGTGATCAGCTCCAGCCCGTCATAGCTCCCCAGCTCATCGCGCACATGTGCCGGGATGACACATCGCTTGAAGCCAAGCCTGTGTATTTCCGACAGCCTCTGATTCAGCGCGCTGACACTGCGAATTTCGCCCGAAAGCCCGACCTCACCTATTGCCGCAAGGTCAGCTCCCAGCGGCCTGTCGAGATAGCTGGACGCAACGGCAAGGCTCGTCGCAAGGTCAGCTGCGGGTTCTTCAAGGCTCAGCCCGCCGATAACGTTTATATACGAGTCGCAGCTTCCGACCGGCAGACCGCTGCGCTTTTCAAGCACCGCGAGCAGCATCGCCGCGCGGTTATAGTCAATGCCGTTGCTGCGGCGCGCTGCGTTGTAATTCGTCGGCGCAACGAGCGCCTGAACCTCGGCAAGTATCGGACGGGTGCCCTCAATGACGCATGCGACGCAGGTTCCCGGACAGTTATCCGGCCTGCCGCTGAGAAGCATTTCGGACGGGTTCTCTACACAGCGCAGTCCCCTGTCTGCCATTTCAAATACGCCTATCTCGTTTGTCGAACCGAAGCGGTTTTTCGCCGCACGCAGAATGCGGAAGCTTGTACTGCGCTCGCCCTCAAAGTACAGAACGCAGTCGACCATGTGCTCCAGCACTTTTGGGCCTGCTATGCTCCCCTCTTTATTTATGTGGCCGACGACAAAAACGGTAAGTCCCTTTTCCTTGGTGACGCGCATTATCCGCATCGTGCATTCGCGCACCTGCGTGATGCTGCCCGGCGCGGAGGCTACGCCAGAATCGCTCACGGTCTGGACGGAGTCAATGATCGCAATGTCCGGCTTCAGCTCATCGATTGCGGCGATGATGCTGTCGATATCCGTCTCGGCAAGGACATAGATGTTCTCCCCATCGACGCCGAGACGCATCGCGCGCAGCTTGAGCTGGCGCTGACTTTCCTCACCGGTGACGTAAAGTATCTTCCGTCCCGCACCTGCCGAAGCGCACATCTGGAGAAGCAGCGTAGACTTGCCGATACCCGGCGCACCGCCGACAAGAACGAGCGAGCCCGCGACGGCTCCGCCGCCAAGCACACGGTCAAACTCCGATATCCCGGTCGCGAACCTTATCTCCTCTGAGGTGTCAAGCTCCGAGAGCGGCTTCGCCTTACCGGCAGCGGCGCGCGCATTGCTGGCGCTCTTTTTGCCGCTGCCGGTCTCGATCGTCACTTCCTGAAGCGTGTTCCACGCTCCGCACGCGGGGCATCTGCCCGCCCAGTTTGAAGTTTCATTGCCGCACTCCGAGCAGCAATAAACTGTTTTTCTCTTGTTCGCCATAGGATATCTCCTGACTTATGTATCTTATGTACTTTGTATACCTGTTCTGTATTGCAGATAGCTGGCCATCAGCACCGCTGCGACCGAGGTCTGGTAGCCTGAGGTTTTAAGGTTCTCCATATCCGAGAAGTTTGACATGAATCCGCACTCGACCAGCACCGCCGGGCAGCTCACGTGCGAGAGTATATACAGTCCCTTGGATGCGGGCTCCGCGACCCGCCGGTTTTCCGGTGCAAGGCTGCGTATCAGGTTGCCGTGCATGAGCTTGCCGAACTCCTCGCTGTCCTGCGTCGCCGCGTACATGACCTGCGGTCCGCTCGGCACTCCCGTCGGGAAGCAGTTCTGGTGGATGCTTATCAGCACCGGATTCGGCGCTTCGTTTACGATCTCTGTCCTGCACTCAAGGTCGCGGTGCTCGCTGTAGCTTGGCGTATCGGATTTGGTGCTGTCATCCTGACGGGTCATTATATTATCCTGCCCATAGAACTCCGCGAGCGCGCGCAGCTTCAGCGCTATCGCAAGGTTAATATCGCTCTCTCTTGAGCCGTCAGCACCCTGCGCGCCGCCGTCTATTCCCCCATGCCCAGGATCGATGACAAGCGTCGTACTCCCTGTGTGCGCTGAGACGTCCGTCATTTTTCCTCTGAACGCCAGCAAGAAAAACGATGGGAGCAGAGCCAGCAGAAGCACAATCACAGGTTTGCGGATCGGCGGTTTCAGCTTCAACATTCGAGACAAATGCCCTTTCACCTTCTTCTATTATATATGCCTTGTACGGTCAAGTCAAACAAAATACCATCTGCGCGCGTCACAGCAGGATGCAGATAAGCCCGCCGCTGCCTTCGTTTATTATGCGCTGCAAGGTCTGCTGAAGCTTCTGTTTTGCGTTTTCCGGCAGCGATTCTATCTTTGATGTAAGTCCCTCCTCGGCGATATCGTAAAGCGACTTGCCGAATATGTTCGACTGCCATATACGGTTAACGTCTCCGTCAAAGCCCTGGAGCAGGAAGTTGATTATATCCTCGGACGCGGTCTCGCCTCCGATAGCCGGTGTCACTTCTGTCTCTATATTCGTCATGAGCATGTGTATAGCCGGGGCATTCGCCTTGAGCTTCACACTGTATTTCCCGCCCTGGCGGACGATCTGAGGCTCCTCAAGCTGCATCTGCGAGGAGTCCGGCATAACAACGCCGTAGCCCTTTGTGCGCACGTCGTTCAGCGCGCAGCGCAGCTTATCATAGTCGCGCTTTACCTCGCTCATTTCCGTGAGCGTGGATATCAGGTCGCCGTCGTTGTTTATCTCGATGCCGGTCTGCTCGCTGATCGTTTTATAATACAGGCTGCGCGGCAGGCAGACGGTCACGGACACGGTGCCCGTGCCAAGGTCGCTCCTGTCGATGCTGACATCGTTTACGCACTCGCACTGCGAGAGCTTATCAACAGCGCATCGGCAGTCCTTTATTCTGCACACGCCGCTGCTGCAATCCATTATGCTGGCAAACAGTTCATTGCGCAGTTCGTTATCCTCCGGCAGCGCTTCCAGCCACTCAGGCAGAAAGATGCCTATGGATTTGAGCGGGAACTCTTCGAGCACGGAACGGATGATACCGGCGATGTCGTCCTCCGTCAGTGTCATGCAGTTGACCCTAATGCAGCGCACGTCGTACCGCGCGGTGATCTCCTCGGCAATGGCTATCGCCGTCTCTGACGCAGGCTCGGCGCTGTTGAGAAGGACTACAAAGGGCTTTCCGATGCTCTTCAGCTCATTTATTGCGCGCTCTTCGGGCTCTTCATATTTCTCGCGCGGAATGTCGCATATCGTCCCGTCGGTAGTCACAACGATGCCGACGGTCGAGTGCTCGGTTATGACCTTGTGCGTCCCCTTCTCCGCTGCCTCCGTCATGGTTATCTCATGGTCGAACCACGGCGTGGTGACAAGACGCTCCGCGCCATCCTCGAACTGCCCGGCAGCGCCGTCCACCATGTAGCCGACGCAGTCGACCAGCCGCACCGACAGCTCGGCTCCGTCACCCAGTGCGATGTTCACCGCGTTTTCCGGCACAAACTTCGGCTCGGCGGTCATGATCGTCCGGCCTGAGCCGCTTTGCGGCAGCTCATCGCGGGCGCGCTCCTTCATGTAGGTGTTGTCGATCCGCGGGATCACAAGCTTTTCCATAAAGCGCTTGATAAATGTGGACTTCCCGGTACGCACCGGCCCCACAACACCAAGCATGAAAGCGCCGTCGGTACGCGCCGCTATATCGCGGTAGATATTTGTATCAGTCATAATAAAGCCTCCGCTCTCATGTTCTCGTTTGTTCGAGTTTATGAGCAGCGGAGGCAGTTTATGACAAGCGTGGCAGGCTATTGCGGCACGGCCTGTTATATGAAATCTATTACCTGGTGATGTACGGCGGATACGGTAAACTCAGCTTCCGGGAATCGGGCGGTAAGCTTATCCCTCAGGCTGTACATGACCGGATCTTCCGTACAGAAATGGTCAGCATCGATGAGATTTATTCCGAGTTCAGCTGCATGCAGGAACTGGTGGTATTTGATATCGGCAGTGACGTATGTGTCGCAGCCCTTTGCGTAAGCGTCGTCAACGCAGTCGCCGCCGGAGCCGCCCATCACCGCAAGCCTGTGTACCGGACGCCCGGCGGAATAATACCTCAGCCCCTTTACTTTCAGCGCAGCCTTGCAATCCTTCAGAAAGCTTTCCATGTCCTTTTCCTCCGGGAGAGTACCGACTCTTCCGCAGCCATCGGCGTCCAGCGCGCACTCAGGCTCCGCTCCGAGCGCCCTGATGAGGACATCGTTGACGCCGCCCTCGGCAATGTCAAGATTCGTGTGCATGGATATGACCGCTATGTTCTTTGCGGCCAGCTCCAGAAGACGCCTGTGCTCGGCGTCGCAGTCCGTGATGTTCTTCACCGGAGTAAAGATCAGCGGATGGTGCGATATGATAAGCTCCGCGCCCAGTTCTTCGGCTTCACGGACAACAGCGTCGGTAACGTCGAGCGCCAGCAGCGCGCGATGCACCTCATTGCCGCCGCGGCCAAGCTGAAAGCCGGCGTTATCAAAGCTCATCTGCATTTCAAGCGGCGCAAGCTCGCAGAGATATGAATATACATCATTTATCTGTATCATACCGTTCCCTCATTTCCGTAAGCTGGTCGAGCAGCGCTTCAAATAAACGCAGCTTATATTCCGGGCATTTGTCCCCGCTGCTCATTTCATGGACTGCCTTGTCAAATCTTCTGTGCTGCTCCCGAAGAAGGCGCACGTAAAGTGCCTTATCCTCGGCAAGCTCGTACTTGCCGGTGAACAGCTCGCTGTCCGTAAGCCTTGTTTCACCGCCGGAGCGCGCTGTGAGGACTTGGTACAGAACCCCGGCGTCCTCCGCAATAAGCTCCCGGCATATTCCAAAGCCGTTGTTCACGAGCCAGTAGCGCAGGATATCCTGCTTCGTCATCGGCTGGAGGATCAGCTTATACTTACCGGACATGCACCACTCGGCTTCGTCAAGGATGCGGCATATCATGTCCCCGCCCATACCGGCAATGACTATCGTGTCCACCTTATCAGGCGGGCAGAGCCGAAGCCCGTTGCACAGCAGGAACTTTATCCTGCCTGAAACACCCGCGTGCTCGGCGTTATCTATCGCTGTCCGGAGCGGGCCTTCGTTTATATCCGACGCATACAAATTTCCGGTGTAGCCATGCCTTGCCAGATGCACCGGCAGAAAGCCGTGATCCGTGCCGACATCGGCAAGGCCGAGTCCGTTTTCGATTTGAGCTGCTATGGTCGATAGGCGTCTGTCCATATTTCCTCCGCATATAAAAAGACGCTGCCGAAGGCAGCGTCTGTAAGTTCACCGTAAGTTTGCCTCAGGGATTGCTGACTTCCAGATAGGCCTTGAGATAGGTCAAAAACTCATCGGGGTCAACACCGTGCGCGGCACATGCCTGCTCAAGGGTCTCGCCACTGGCAAGCGCGCAGCCCATGCAGTGCATACCGATCTCCTGAAAAACAGGAAAAGCCTGAGGGCAATTATCAATGATCTCAGATATGAGAGTTTCTCTGGTTATTTCCATTATTAAACCTCCGTAAATCACAAAAGGTAAAGGGACACACAGGTGCCCCTTTACCCCGGTACAGGCGGATTAGGCCTGCTCTCTCATCTTAGCGAAGCACTCGCTGCAGTAAACGGGACGATCAGACTTGGGCTCAAAGGGAACCTTTGCCTCGCCGCCGCATGCTGCGCAGGTAGCGGTAAAGTACTCACGGGGGCCACGAGCGGCGTTCTTGCGAGCGTCACGGCATGCCTTGCAGCGCTGGGGCTCATTCTGGAAGCCGCGCTCTGCGTAGAATTCCTGCTCACCGGCGGTGAAAACGAACTCCTTACCACACTCTTTGCAAACTAAGGTCTTGTCTTCGTACATCTTGAATCCTCTCTTTTGATAAATGTGCCTATCGGCTGTATTTGCGGTCAGCTTATGCTGATGTCGCCTGATTTGAGATTCCGCGTCAGCTTGCGCCTGATCCTCTGCACGGCATTGTCAACGGACTTTGCGCTCTTCCCAAGGATATCCGCGATCTCTCTATACGAAAGACCGTCCAGATAAAGGTCGAGAACCTTCAGTTCAAACCGTGAAAGGCATTTGGAAAAGGCCGCGTAAAGTTCTTCCTTGCTCTCTCTCTCCAGAACAAGCTCTTCCGGACTGCGCCGGGAGATTTCGGGGATAGCCGATAATTGTGCACCGGGATCTTCTGAGAGTTGCTCAAGCGACACACCGTCGTTGAGCGGAAAATGCTTTAGTTGGGATGCGGATTTAATTGCTGAAAGAAGACGCATTCTGATGCAGTGCTCCGCAAAGGTCTTGAACGACGCCCCAGCTTCTGCTTTGTACTGCCTTATCGCGGAGAGCAGGCCGAAGGTACCTTCCTGAATAAGATCCTCACTATCTCCGCCGGCAAGGAAAAAGGGCCTTGCACAAGCCCTGACAAGGCGCAGATACCGCCCCGCCAAAGCTTCCTCCGCTTCCCTGTCCCCTGATGAGGCGAGCGACTGGAGCTCCTTATCTTCAAGTGATGCGTAATCAATCATAATCGTACACTTATTTTCTAAATATACACCGAGTATTATACAACATTAGTCCTTAAAGTCAATAGCTTTTTAGTGATTTTTGTATAAAGATGTGTCAAACTGCTAAAAATCCAGCTTCTGCTGCCCAAGAAATTCTATTCCGAGGTGCTCATAGGCTTTGCGCGTAACGCAGCGGCCGCGCGGCGTTCTCGTCAGGAAGCCGTTTTGCAGCAGGTACGGCTCATAAACATCCTCCAGAGTCACCGACTCCTCGTTTATAGTTGCCGCCAGCGTTTCCAGCCCAACAGGGCCGCCGTTATAAAACTCGATTATGCTGCGCAGCATCCGTCTGTCGAGCGCATCCAGACCGAGCTTATCGACCTCAAGCTTGGAAAGCGCTTCATCCGCGACTTTGCTTGTGATAACGCCGTCCGCCATCACCTGCGCATAGTCGCGCACGCGGCGCAGCAGGCGGTTCGCGATACGCGGCGTACCGCGTGAGCGCGACGCGATCTCATACGCGCCGTCCGGCTCTATCGGGACATTCAGTATCCCCGCGGAGCGCACAACGATGCGCCGCAGCTCCTCAGGGCTGTATAACTCAAGGCGCAGGGACACGCCGAAGCGGTCACGCAGCGGTGCTGTGAGCTGGCCTGACCGCGTCGTCGCACCGATCAGCGTGAAGTGCGGCAGATCGAGGTGGATAGAGTTTGCAGACGGCCCCTTGCCGAGGATAATGTCTATTGCGTAGTCCTCCATCGCGGGATAGAGTATCTCCTCATACGCGCGGTTAAGCCGATGTATCTCATCGACAAACAGAATGTCGCCCTCGTTCAGGTTTGTCAGCATCGCCACCAGATCGCCCGGCTTCTCTATCGCGGGGCCGGAGGTTATGCGCATATTGACGCCCATCTCATTTGCGATGATCCCCGCAAGCGTCGTCTTGCCGAGCCCCGGAGGGCCGTGCAGGAGAACATGGTCAAGCGACTCACCGCGCATTTTTGCGGCGTTTATGAACACGGCAAGGTTCGCCTTGGCCTTCTCCTGACCGATATACTCGGTCAAGGTCTTCGGTCTAAGCGAGCCTTCTGCGCTGTCCTCCGGCAGGCTTGCAGCAGTCGTTATGATCTCGTCATTTACTTCGTCAGAGAAATTGATGCTCATTCCGTTTTCTCCATTACTTTACCATTTGCTTCAGAACAGTCTTGATGATCTGCTCCGCCGTCATGGACGCCGTGTCGAGCTTATTTATTATAGGCGCGATCTCTGCGCTCGAATAGCCCAGCACCGCAAGACCCGCCGCGGCGTCGTTCAGCGCGTCGCTGCCGCCGGCAGATACAGTGACCGGCGCTGATATTGAAACACTGCCGCCGCCCATGTCCTTGCTTATCTTATCCTTGAGTTCAAGGATAACTCTCTGCGCGATCTTCTTGCCGACGCCCGGCGCAGCCGTGAGCGTCTTTTCATCTCCGGTCATGATAGAGAGCGCAAGCCCCTCAGGGGTAGTATGCGAAAGTATCGACATTGCCGCCTTTGCGCCGACCCCGGACACGGAGATAAGCATCTCAAAGCACCGGCGCTCGCTCTTTGTCAGAAATCCATAGAGATCAAAATTATTATCCCCTATCGCTTCAGAAATGTAAAGCTTGGCTTTCTCCCCCGCGCGAAGCCCCGACATTGTATTCAGCGTCACATTGACCGCAAAGCCTATGCCGCCGCAGTCGACCGCGGCGAGCCCCGGCTCAAGCTCCGTAACTTTTCCTTCTATATGGTAGAACATTCTTCCCTGTCTCCTCTATACAGCAATGAGGTGGAGCTGCGCGCATGGCACAGCGCAAGCGCCACAGCGTCCGCCGCGTCATCCGGTCTCGGCGGCGCGGGCAGCGCGCAGATGCGCTTCACCATATCCATGACCTGGCTCTTCTCCGCTCTTCCGTAGCCGACGACCGCCTGCTTGACCTGAAGCGGAGTATACTCATATATCCTGACACCGGCCTTTCTGCACGCAAGCAATATAACGCCCCTGCCGTGCGCGACCGAAATGCCCGTTGTGATATTGGTGTTGAAAAAAAGCTCTTCTATCGAGACGGCGTCCGGCTTGAACATATCAAGCAGGCCGCACATATCGTCGTATATCTGCTCAAGCCTGCTAGACAGGCTTGTATGCGCCGGTGTGGTGATCACCCCGCACTTGATAAGCTTATGGCTGCGGCTGTCGGAATCGACCACGCCGAAGCCTATCGTTGCAATTCCCGGATCTATTCCGAGTATCCGCATAGTATCACGTCCCCAATGAATTTTAACACATTTGCCTGTTTACCGCAACATTAAAAAGCCGGTACGCAGCGCGTACCGGCCGAATCAGATTCAATTTACGCTCTGGGATGCGCCTTGTTATACACATCCTTGAGCTGCTTCTTGACGAGCTGAGAATACATATGCGTGGAGGAGATATCGGCGTGGCCAAGCATTTCCTGTATCGCGTGTATATCTGCGCCGTTTTCAAGCAGATGCGCAGCAAAGGAGTGGCGCAGCGTGTGCGGTGTGATATCCTTTTCGATACCTGCCTTCTTCTGATAGTGCTTGAC
>CAKTPR010000086.1 GCA_934591725.1 uncultured Oscillospiraceae bacterium | reverse complement strand
GCGGTCTGGCCGCAGGCGCAGAGTGCAAATACCATGCAGAGAGCAAGGATCAGTGCAAATACTTTTTTCATTTTATCCTCCTATTTATTGTGGAATCGGCTCACGCCGTCCCCAAAATGTATGGATATTATATGAACTTAACAGCTTTTTGTCAACATGTGCTTTTTCTTTCTGCCTTTTTAACAAATTCATCCTGAAATTTTTCAACATATTAACAAGAAGTCTATCGTTATATTGCTAATTCCATAATTTTTCTGCGCACGACACAAAGAACCGGGCGCGGTTCTCCTATGCGGAGAGCCGCGCCCGGTGTTCAGTCATTCTTCATATTATGTCTGCGCTCAAGCAGATTGCGCAGCGGCGGGAGCAGCACAAAGGTGAGGACGGTGTTTGACACGCAGTGTATCACGTCATACGGTATTCCGGATATCCACCACGACAGCGCCATCTGCCAGCCGCCGATGAACAGATACGGCACGGCGCACATCGCGCCGAAGAACAGCCCGTGCGCCCCGGCGATCGCCGCCCATAGTGCGCGGCTGCGGCTGCTGCGGAACGGCAGCGCGATGAGCACGGCGATCGGCCAGACGTAGAGATACATCAAATTCCATATCCCGGCTCCGTACAGCGCGATCTCCAAAAGCGCAAAACCAAAGGCCGGATAGAGCGCCTTTGCGCCGTAGATCATCGTCGCCAGAAGCAGCAGGAGCGTGACGGGGTGCACATTCGGGATGACGCGCAGGCATTCCTTGCCCGCGACCATCAGTGCGCAGAACAGCGACAGCTCCGCGACCTCGCGGATCGTGAGCTTACCAGCCGACATTCAGGACGAAATCATAAACGTCGCCGTCGGCAACGGGCTGACTGTCCACACCAAGCTCGGCAAACGCGCCGTTCACGCTGTAGCCCCACCATTCCTGCTTGCTCTCGTCTGCGGCTTCGCCGTCGACGGAGGTAATATAGAGCCCGTACTGGCTCTCCGTGCCCTCGATCAGGTTCTCCTGCTCAAGCGCTGCGCGGAGATATTCAGCGTCTGTATATATGGTATAGCTCGCGTCGTCCCCGTTCAGGTGGTCGACGTTCACGATGATCTCCTTGCTGCCCTGCTGGGTCTCAGGCTTTGTCGCCTGCCACACAAAGAGCGCGGCGACCGCCAGCACAAGCACAAGCGCAAGCGCGATAATGCCTTTTTTGTTATTCTTAAACATGAGGTTCCTTCTCCTTTTTTACGATTCAGCGACAGGATAGCACAGAATCTGCCCCGCGTCAATCGATGAAAAAACGCTGCGGACAAACTGCCCACAGCGTTTTGGTCCGAGTGACTGGAGTTGAACCAGCGGCCTCTTGAACCCCATTCAAGCGCGCTACCATCTGCGCTACACCCGGAAATAACTGTATTGATTTTCAACGCTCGATTATATTAGCACAAAGCCCCGGAAAAAGCAATACCCAAATTGCTATTTTTTATCTGTTTTTCGGTATTATCCTCCATTACCGCCGGATGAACAATAATCTTGCAAAGGTGCGGCGCGTTTGGTATAATTACTTGATAATATACACGGGTACTGCCCGTGACCGGCAGCATGGTGTACATGCTTCCGGACGGAGGGAACATGAACGAAAGCGGAAAGCTCCGCCGCAGCCACTGGCTCGGCACGGCGGCGCTGATAATAACGGATATACTTATAATAAATATCGCGGCATTCGCTACGGTGGTGCTGAGGGTCGAGTTTGACTTTACGCTCATCTCGGCGCTCGGCTTCTTCGAGGCGCTGAGATACTGCTGCATCCCCGGCTCTGTACTGTCGGTGCTGGTGTTCAGCGCGTTCCGGTTATACAGCAGCCGCTGGGAATACGCCGGTGAGCGCGAGGTGTTCTACCTCGGCTTTGCCTCGGTCTGCGCCGCCGCGCTGTACTATACCTCCGCGCTGGTCATGCGTCAGGCGCTCCCGCGCAGCTTCCCGTTTATCTGCGCGCTGCTGCTCTTCGTGCTGCTGTCGCTCTCGCGCTACATATACCGCAGGGTGAGTCAGGTCAGGCACGTGCATGAGCACCCTGTCGCCAGAAAGCGCACCCTCGTCATCGGCGCGGGCACGGCAGGCGCCATGGCGATACGCGAGTTTGAGGACAATCCCGCCTCGCGCAACACCGCAGTGTGCCTTATAGACGACGACCCCGGCAAGCAAGGCACGCGCATAAGGGGCGTCAAGGTCGTCGGAGGGCGCGATATGATCGCCGACGCCGTCAAGAAATACGGCGTTGAGGAGATCATCTTCTGCATCCCCTCGGCTCCGATATCCGTCAGGAACGAGATTCTCGAAAAGTGCAGCATCCCCGGCGTTGCACTCAAGACCCTGCCGACGCTCAGCCAGCTGGCAAACGGCGAGGTCACGCTCCAGCAGGTCAAGAACGTCAGCATTGACGATCTGCTCGGGCGCACACAGGTGTGCACCGACAACAGCGCCATGGCCGATAAGGTGCGCGGCAAGACCGTGCTCGTCACCGGCGGCGGCGGGTCGATAGGCAGTGAGCTCTGCCGCCAGATCGCGGCGCTCAAGCCCGGCAGGCTCGTGATCTTCGACATATACGAAAACAACGCCTACGATATCCAGATGGAGCTCAAGCGCCGGCACCCGGAGCTTGACCTTGTGGTGCTGATAGGCTCTGTCAGGGACGAGCAGCGCGTGCGCTACGTGTTCGATAAGTACCGTCCGGCGGTCGTGTGCCACGCCGCGGCGCACAAGCATGTCCCGCTCATGGAGGACAGCCCCGCCGAGGCAATAAAGAACAACGTTTTCGGTACTTACAACACCGCGAAAGCGGCGGGCGACTTCGGCACTTCCCTGTTTATCCTGATCTCCAGCGACAAGGCCGTCAACCCCACGAACGTCATGGGCGCGTCAAAGCGCCTGTGCGAGATGGTCGTGCAGTCGATGAACGGGCACAGCGGCACAAATTATATTGCCGTCCGCTTCGGCAACGTCCTTGGCAGCAACGGCAGCGTTATCCCGCTGTTCAAGAAGCAGATCGCTGAGGGCGGCCCGGTGACAGTCACCGACAAGCGCGTCACGCGCTTCTTCATGACGATCCCGGAAGCCGTTTCGCTCATCCTCCAGGCCGGGGCTTACGCGAAGGGCGGCGAGGTGTTCGTGCTCGACATGGGGCAGCCCGTGCGCATTGACGACATGGCGCGCAAGATGATACGTCTCAGCGGCTTTGAGCCGGATGTGGATATCAAGATAGTCTACACCGGGCTGCGCCCCGGCGAGAAGCTCTATGAGGAGCTGCTGCTCAAGTCCGAGGGGCTTCAGAAGACGGACAACCACCTTATCTACATCGGCCACCAGATGATGTACACCCCCGAAGAGATAGACGAGAAGCTTGAAAAGCTCCGCGGCGTTATATACGCCGAGGCTCCGGAGGTCAGGGAGCGCGTGCTGTCACTGATTCAGGAACCGGCGGACAGGATGTACGATGAGATCTCCACCGGCGAGGAACAGGAAGCCGTAACGGTCTGAACGGAATAATGCATAAAAGAGTGCTCTGCAAAAAGCCTTGCAGAGCACTCTTTATTATCTATCCGTCTGCAAAGCAGACGATTTCATCCAAGCGGAGCTTGGATTTCATCTGACGCAGTCAGATTTCATCCGATCTCTGATCGGATTTCATTTGATATCGCGCCGCCGGTGACATTGACGCTGCCGTTATCCAGCGCGACAGCTTCCTCGCCGCCGGGTATCACAAGCTCCCCACCGGTCACAGTAACGTCGCCCTCGCCGAGCCAAAGCGAGCCGTCAATGATAAGCGTACCGCCGCTGACATTTATTCCGCCGCGCTCCAAGGTGCAGTCGCCGGCGCGGCTTCGCCGCAGGCGCAGAGCAGCAGCATACATAGGGCCAGCGCAGCGCAAAGCAGCTTCTTCATTTTTTCTCTGTTTCGGGCCGGGGCTCCTCCCAGCCGCGTTCGAGCAGCCAATAGCTGTGCTCGCTGCGGTCGTATTCGCCGTCCTTGGCCATGCCGCGCTCAAGCTTGAGCCGCGTCTCGTAGGCGCGCAGCTCCTGGATTGTGAAGCCGAGCCCCAGCTCCTCCGCGACCGGCAGCAGCGCAAACTCCGTCAGCGCCTCGCGTATCTCATAGCTGCCGGGGTACGCCGCGACGTTCTCCTCCACGCGGCTGCGTACCGCGGGGTCGGAAGCGTATAGCTCGAAAAATTTTCCTACGTTTTCTTTCATTGCCTTCTCCGTTCAGAAAAAGAATCTGCCGCCGTTATTGATGTATCTGTCATTTGCCGAAAGGCGGCGCACTAGGATCAGCGACACGACGAACAGCAGCACCACGAACACCGCGAATACCCAGCTGGCTCCCACATTTTCATAGGTCGCGATGAAGTCATAGCAGCCGTGGATGAGCGCGGGCAGCAGCAGCGCCATAGTGCGGCAGGTCTTGGAGCGGCTCTCAAAGCCCGCGCCCTCCCAGCGCTTTGCCATGCCGTACCACGCGCCCATGAACACGCCGAAGCAGGCATGCCCCGGCACAGCCGTGACCGCGCGGACAAGCGCCGTGCCGAAGCCGTACATCGCGACATAGCCCAGATTCTCCCACAGCGCAAAGCCCAAAGAGACGGACACGCCGTACACCACCCCGTCAAACTGGCAGTTGAAGTTGATATCCCTCCACGTCCGCTTTTTGAGCAGGAGGTACTTTGCCCCCTCCTCCGAGAACGCGACGATGCCGAAATACAGCACGGCATTATACGCAATACTCCCCTCTGGCAGGTAACTCCCCAGCACCGCGGTGCCGACCTGTTCGAGCACCATTGCTATCGCCGTCGACAACACGCCGAAGAACACCAGCGAGAGGATCAGCGAAACGGGCTCCTTCTCAAGCCGGTCGGCCTGATAGACCTTTATGAGCAGCACGACTGCGGGAATTATCGCCGCGGCCGCAAGCACGGGATCAATATAGTATATCGCCATTGGTTCGAGTCACCCCAGGTATCTTTTTATTTTACGGACTCAAAATCGGTCGTGCCGTTTACAAGCCTGCCGTCGATAAAGGTCGCCATCAGCTTGAGATCCTTATTGAGAACGAGGAAGTCCGCGCACTTGCCGACGTCGAGCGAGCCGATGCTGTCGAACACGCCGATGTCCTTCGCGGGCGTCTCGGTCGCGGCCCTGACGGCGGCTTCGAGCGGCACACCGTAGGACACGACGTTGCGCAGCTCCTGAAGCAGATTGCTCGACGAACCGGCTATCGTGCCGTCAAGCAGCGTTGCGCGTCCGTCGCGCACGATCATCGGCAGCCCGCCGAGATTATAGCGCCCGTCGCAGAGCCCGGCGCAGCGCAGAGAGTCGCTGACGATGATGAGCCTGTCGCCGAACATTTTGTGTACGGCCAGTATCATCGCCGGGTGGATATGCACGCCGTCGCAGATGAGCTCGACATTCGCCCCCGCCGTGAGCGCCGCGCCGACAAGGCCGGGCTTTCTGTGGTGGAAAGGCTCCATGCCGTTGAAGAGGTGCGTCACGTGCGTCGCGCCCGCTTCAAAGCCGGCCATGGCCTGCTCGTAATCCGCGGTGCTGTGGCCGAGGGACACGGTGCAGACCTTCGACGCTTCGCGGATAAAGTCCAGCGCACCCTCGACCTCCGGGGCGACGGTTATGAGGCGCACTACCCCGCCGCTCAGCTCGTTGAGCTCATTAAAGAGCGCGATATCCGGCTTCAGGATGTTATCGGGGTTCTGAGCGCCGCACTTGCCGCGCGAAACGAACGGGCCTTCGAGATGCACGCCCGCGCACTTGGCCTCGCCGCCGTAGCGCTCATAGGCGCGGATGTTCTTCATCGCGCTTCGCAGCTCGTCCGCGGGGACGGTCAGCGTAGTGAAGCAGAAGGACGTGACGCCGTTGTCCGAATAAAACTGCGCCAGATGATGTATCTGCTCGGCGGTGCAGTCGCTCGCGTCTATCCCCATCGCGCCGTGGGTGTGCACGTCGATAAGACCGGGGATGATATAAGCGCCGCAGGCGTCCATTCCCTCGCCGGGAGAAAATGAACGTATATGACTGTCAAATTCGATGGATGCGCTTTCAAAGTGTCCGTTGCGGTATACTTTTGCATTGTTGATTATCATGCTGAAAACCTCCATTCATTTACGTCTTATTGCTGTATATTTCTACTGTAGAGCTGTTTATAGAATATCACCTATCCGCGCCGCCGTCAAACCAATTATTTTCTGACAAAGAGCTTAAAGCTGCTCCCGCCGCAGCCCGTGCAGCGCAGCGCCCGGCCGCGCCCGCGCAGCAGCAGGTCGACCGCCTTGCCCCGGCGCATGTACCGGCTCTCTCTGCCGCAGAGTTCGCAGCGGATAATGTACTTTGCTTCCGCGCGGCGGCTCTCCGCCGCCTGTCCCTTTTCCGACGCGAGCCGCTCAGGACTGCACCCGATGCGGCGGCACATATCCTTCCAGACCTTATCGTGCCCGTGGCGCTCACCGGGGTGGAGGAGATACACCGCGGCGTGCGCATACTCATGGCGCACGGTGTCCCAGAATTGCTCGTCGTCCTCAAGTATCAGGTATGAGAGCGTGATGCACAGGCCGTCCTTTCCGCCCCGGCGCGGGCTGCGGAAGCTGCCGAGCTGCTTCACTGCGCGCTTTGATATCCTCAGTTCGATCCCCGATGTGTCTATCCCGCAGAGCCTGTCGAGCCTGTCATATTCCGCGCGTACCTCTTCAAGACTGTGCATTTTCCTCACGCTCCTTCTATATATCTGTCTGAGTTCAGCTTAACACAGCGGTCTTTGTAATGCAAGACCGCGTTTTATCAATTAATATTTCTCATAGATATACGCATATTGCCTCATTAATAGTCGTTATATTTCACATGGAGTGAACATTACAGCAGCGGATTATTCTGCACTATGCCGAAATGCAAAATTTCTCTTGCAATTGCTCGTTTCCGATGCTATATTTCTCACATCAATTAAATACCGGCCGGGCTTCAGCCGTCTTTAACGCCAATCATCCCCAAAGCTGGTGTCCGGGATTCATTACAAAAGCGTCGTTATCAATGCCGTTTCTTAATGGATAAAAGTTTGACATATATTAGATTTGTACATATCAGTCATTCTTGTCAACCGGTATCTATCAAATAAGGAGGATACAAGCATGCAGGCATTTATCGATTTCTTCACCGGAGCTCTTAACGACTTCGCGTGGCTGTATATGTTCCTGCCCTGCGTCATGGTCGGCGGCATACTGCTGACCGTCCGCACCAAGGCAGTGCAGTTCAGCCACTTCGGCTACGCTATGAAAAACACCGTCGGCAAGATGTTCAAAAAGACGGAAGCCGGAAAAGGCGCCGTCACGCCGCTTCAGGCCGTGACCACCGCTCTTGCCGCCACCGTCGGCACCGGCAATATAGTCGGTACCTCGCAGGCCATCGCCCTCGGCGGCTACGGCGCTGTGTTCTGGCTGTGGGTCGCCGCACTGCTTGGTATGGTCATAAAGTACTCTGAGGTCGTGCTCTCCATCCAGTACCGCCAGCGCGATGAAAAGGGCGACTGGGTCGGCGGCCCGATGTATTACATCGCCGGCATCGGCCCGAAGTGGAAGTGGCTGGCCATAGTGTACGCCGCTCTCGCCGGCGTCGCCTGCTTCGGCATCGGCAACATGAGTCAGGTGAACGCCATCACCGGCTCCATCACGAACGCTATTACCGCCTTCTTCACGATAAACGACAGCGGCATCACCGTTATCCACTGGGTCATCGGTCTGTCCCTCGCGGCTCTCGTCGCGCTGATCCTGCTCGGCGGCATCAAGCGCATCGGCAAGGTCGCAGAAAAGCTCGTCCCGATCATGAGCGTGTTCTACGTGCTCGTCTGCCTCGGCGTCATCTTCTCCCATGCAGGGAACATCGGCGGCGCATTCGCAAAGATATTCACCGCCGCGTTCAGCCCGCGCGCCGTCCTCGGCGCGGCCTCCGGCATCGCGCTCAAGGAAGCGCTCGTATGGGGTCTCAGGCGCAGCGCGTTCTCGAACGAAGCCGGTCTTGGCTCGGCAGCTATCGCACACGCCGCTGCGGAAACTCCCTCGGCAGTGCATCAGGGGCTCTACGGCATCTTCGAGGTCTTTGTTGACACCATCGTCATCTGCAGCATGACGGCGCTCACGATAATATGCAGCGGCGTCGATATCAACTTCGGTGTAAAGCCCGGCTCCGAGCTCATCACCGCCGCCGTCGCGACAATATTCGGCGACAAGCTCGCAGCGCTCTTCGTGGCCGTCGCACTGATTCTCTTCGCGTTCTCGACCGTCCTCGGCTGGGCGCTCTACGGCAGCCGCTGCGCGCAGTATCTCTTCGGCATCAAGGCCATCAAGTACTATCAGGCAGCGTTCGCGATCGTCATCGTCATCGGCTGTGTCTCCCCGATAGACATCGTCTGGAACATCGCCGATACCTTCAACGGCCTCATGGCCATCCCGAACTTCGTCGGTCTGTTCGCGCTCTCCGGCGTCGTTGCAAAGCTCACGAAGGAGCACTTCTCCGATCCCGCGGCAATGCTGGAAGACGAGATATACACCTGATAATATTGACAACTGCAAAACGCCATCGGTCAATGACCGATGGCGTTAATGGTCGTAAACTAAAAGTTGGGGTACCTGGGTAAATCCTGGCACTCCAACTTTTAGCATGAGGGTAAAAATAAAAGCAGAGCATAAAAGAAAAGACGTGAAGTTTGAAAACATCTCTTGCACTTTCTTCCTATTCAAGATGCTTTCAGCTTAGGGGCAGTATTCTGCTGTCTTATGCGGCCATTTCATTATACAGCAAAGGAGTGGACACCACGCCGCCCACTCCTCTCTGCTATTTTTTTGCTAAGCTCTGTCCCAGCTATTGACACAGAACCGTTTCCTTTACACATCCATGCTCACGATATCGTCGAGCGTCTCACGGCGGACGGCGAGGTAATCGCCTCCCTCGCCGAGCATCACGATCGGCGGACGCGGAACGCGGTTATAGTTTGAGGCCATGGAATAGTTATATGCGCCGGTCGTACACACGGCGACGAGGTCGCCGCGCTTTATCTCGGCGTTCAGACTGACAATGGGCTGGACGATATCGCCGCTTTCGCAGCAGCGGCCTACGAGGTCAAAGGTCTCCGTTTTCTGCGGAGCCGCAACGTCGAGCACGGTATACTTCGAGCCGTAGAGAGCGTAGCGCGGGTTATCGGTCATGCCGCCGTCGACCGCGACATAGCTCTTATAGCCCGGTATGCGCTTGACGGAGCTGACGGTGTAGAGCGTCATGCCCGCATCGGCGACGATACTGCGCCCCGGCTCCATGAGGATCACCGGCATGGGGTAGGAAAGCTTCTCGGCAAGCGCCTTAATGTGCTCCGCGAGCGCCCTGACCCTTGCGGGGATATCGATATGCTTGTCGCTTTCGATGTAGCGCACACCGTAGCCGCCGCCGAGGTTAAGCTCTTCAAGTGTCACACCGAAGCTGTCCCGCACCTCCGCCAT
>CAKTPR010000085.1 GCA_934591725.1 uncultured Oscillospiraceae bacterium | reverse complement strand
CCTTCGATCCGCACTACACAAGAGTGCGGATTTTGTCGTTTTTATTCGTTTCACCATGAAACGCATTTGGGAGGGAACCAGTATGCTGCAGTTTTTTCTTGGCCTTATGGCAGGCGGTTTTTTTGGCATTTCGATCATGTGCCTCATGCAGATGGCCCGAAAAAGCGAAGATAAATAAATCTCTAAAAATGTTCTGAAAATTTGACAAGAATCGGCAAAAATGAGAAAATCATGATAGGAAGTGTGTTCCCTATGTACCTTGAAAATGTTGAATATCCTGTCATTAATAAAGTTGATTTTGCTGTGATCACGCGGAGCGGAAACGGGCGGGAATGATATGGAAGAACTGCTCTTTGAAGCCTACCCGGACATTATGACCGTTCTGCAGGTCAGCGAGGCTTTGCACATCGGACGGAACAGCGCCTATAATCTCATAAACAGCAATTCGATCCGGCACCTTCGCATCGGATCGTCCATTCGGGTGCCGAAATCCTGCCTCGTGGAGTATGTGGCCTCTGCGTGGTACACAGCTAAGAAACCTGACAAAGCAGGCTGCTCTGACTGTCAGAAAGGAGACAGAGATGACTGGCAGCCTGCAAATCAAAAATGACAAGTACTATATCATCGTCAATTTGAAAGAGAACGGCAAGCGCAAGCAAAAATGGATCGCCACCGGGCTTGATGTGAAAGGCAACAAGCGAAAAGCGGAACAGCTCTTGCGGGAAACGCTTTTGGAGTGCGAGAGAGCCCCTGCAAGACCCGTGAGCAGCATCTTGTTCGCGGACTACATCCGGGCATGGCTGAAAGTCGCGGAGCGCAGAGTGGATGCTGTGACCTTTCAGGGCTATAAGCTGATGGCAAACGCCCAGGTGATCCCCTATTTCGATCAGAGCGGACTTTTGTTGCAGGAGGTCACCCGATCCGATCTGCAAGCCTTTTTCGATGAAAAGGCAGCAAGAGGCCGCAAAGACGGAAAGGGTGGCCTGTCTCCCTCGTCTCTGCGGCAGTATAAGAATATTATCCTCCAAACCTTGAATGAGGCGGTGAAAAACGGCATGCTGCAAACGAATCCCTGTCAATTCGTTGAGCTTCCGAAGAAGCAGCGGTATGAATCCAGCTACTACAGCGCCGACCAGCTCAAAACCCTGTTTGACGCGATCCAGGATGATCCCATCTATCCCCTTGTGAAGATCACCGCCCTGTACGGCCTGCGCCGGAGCGAAGTCCTGGGGCTGAAATGGGACAGCGTAGATTTCACCGCCGGACGGCTCACGATCAAGCACACCGTTTCCAAGGTCACAACCACAGTCTGCAAGGACAAGACCAAGAACAGCTCCAGCCACCGATCTTTCCCCTTATCGCCCGAGGCAAGAGAAATCTTTATCCAGGCCAAGACCGAGGAAGCGATCAATCGAAAGCTCTGCGGCGCTGACTACGAGGAAAACGATTTTATCTTCAAGTGGCCCAACGGCGCGCCCTTTTCCCCGGACTATGTATCTTCCCATTTCTCGCTTCTCCTGAAGAACAACCATCTGCCGCATATCCGTTTCCATGAGCTTCGGCACAGCTGCGCCAGCTTGCTCCTGAACAACGGTTTTACGCTGAAAGATGTGCAGGAATACATGGGTCACGCCGATATTCAGATGACCGCAAACATCTACGGGCACCTGGATATGCAGAGAAAACAGCTTTTGACCGAGAAAATGGCATCCAGCCTCTTCTAACACCCCGTTAGAAAAGTGTTAGAAAAACGTTAGAAATCGGCCCTTTGTCGAAGGAAAGTGAGAAACGGCGAAAAATAAACTCGCCTGAAAAGTTCTTAGAAATATAAAAAAGACCCGAAATCTTACGATTTCGAGCCTTAAATGTGGTGCGCGAGGCGGGACTTGAACCCGCACGTCCGGAGTGGACACTAGAACCTGAATCTAGCGAGTCTGCCAATTCCACCACTCGCGCATATCGTGAACGCTCGATTATAATAGCATCCACAGCCGCGCTTGTCAAGTCATTTTTCTTCCGGATCCCAATTTTTTCTTTACACGCCCGCTCCGGAATGATATATTGTAACTAAGAAAAGTATATTGAACAGGAGCTGTCACACCATGCCTGATCGTTCCGCACTGAAACGCAATGCCACCGAAAAAATACGCACCTCAAATCCCAGAGTAATCACCGTTGCGCTGGTCTATCTGCTGCTGAGCCTGCTTGTGAACCTGCTGTCATCAAGGCTGCTCTCCATCAACATGACCGATGCCGACGCCGCGCGCTACCTCCAGTATTACGCCGAGGGCAACTATGAGTACGCGCTGAGATACCTTGACATTATCGCCCCTCCCGCGACCTCCTATTTTCTTGACACGCTGCTCACCGTCGTGATGAGCATCGTTGGCGCGGGCTTTATCCTTTTCCTGCTCAACACCGTCCGCGGCAGCGCGCCCTGCTTCGGCAACCTCCTCGACGGCTTTGGCTTCGGGCTCAAGGTCGTTATCCTGAACATTCTCGAAGCGGTCTTTATTGGCCTGTGGTCTATGCTGCTCGTGTTTCCGGGAATCATTGCCTACTACCGTTACAGTCAGGCTATCTATATCCTCGTCGACGATCCCACGAAGTCACCCATGCAGTGCATCCGTGAATCCAAGGCTCTGATGTCAGGGCACAAGGGCGAGCTTTTCGCACTCGACCTCAGCTTCCTCGGCTGGTATCTTCTCTCCCTCATCCCCATGCTCGGCTATGCCGTGCGCGTCTGGACGGTGCCTTATATCGGCATGACCAAGACGCTTTACTTTGAAGCTCTCCGCAGCGGCGCGGCCTATACCCATGATACCTTCAACGTTGATATTTAATAATAATGAAAGGCTCGGTTTCCGTTTGGAAACCGAGCTTTTAAAAAAAGCGGACGTTTTAAAGGTCAGAACACGAGCGCGAAATGCTCTGGTTTGGGCTTGTATTTGACCCCCGACACAAGCCCCATGGCGCAGAACATCGTCACCATTGACGAACCTCCGTAGCTGAAGAACGGCAGCGTGATGCCGATGACCGGCGTGATGCCGATGCACATGCCGATGTTTATGAACATCTGGAACAGCATTGCTCCGGCGACGCCGAAGCAGATCAGCATATCATAGGTGCGGCTCGAATGCAGGCCGATCCTGAGGATATGGATTATGACTATCAGCAGCAGCGTGACAACGATAAGGCAGCCGATCATACCGAAATGCTCGCCGATGCAGGAGAAGATGAAGTCGGTATGCTTGCCGGTAAAGACTGTGGTGCTATGCTCATCGTCAACTCCGGTGAGACGGCCGGACGCAAGGCTCATCTTGCTCTGCGTGGTCTGCCATCTGATACCCCAGCCATCGGGGTCGACGCTTGCATCGTAGGGAGCGACAAGTCTCTTCTTCTGATAGTCCTTCAAGAAGTAGTTCCACAGCAGCGGTATCGCCGAGGCGACGAGCGCGCCGCCTATCGCGAACCAGTAGAGCTTCACGCCCAGCGCATAGAACATTACCAGAAAGACGCCGAGCAGGATACCCGCGCTTCCAAGGTCGGAGGAAACGCCGACGATCATCAGGAACACAATGCCGAAATGCGCCGCCATCTGCACGACCGACAGGAAGGAATTGATATCCCGGTACTCTTTCAGATAAGTCATCTGCTTTGCGGCGACGACTATGTACAGCACCTTGATGACCTCCGAAGGCTGTATGCCGATACCGGCGAAACGGATCCAGCTCTTGTTGCCGGTGCCGTCGTCCTGCCCGAAGATGACGAGCGCGACGAGCAGCAGCACATTTATCGCGCACAGTATTTTCCACTGCTGGCCGAGGATGTCCGCGTCAATGACCGTGAAGAGCACGAAGCCGGCGATACCGAGGAACAGCGAGAAGGTCTGGACTGCGATGTACTTCGACGGAGCGGACATGTCCCAGCCGCCAGCCGACATACCTGTGACTGCGATTTTTATCGAGTATATCCCGTATATTGAGCATATGATGCACATTATGAGCAGAAATATATCCGCTCTCTGAAAGAACTGTTTTACATATTTCTTTGTCTTTGTGATACCTGTCACCGCCTTTCAGCAAATTGACACAGCGCATGACGCGCCGTAAGACGTATTTTATCACATAATTGCTCTTTACGCAACGCCCCGACGATGTTATAATATCTGCCGGGATTTTATCGGGATGATTTTATCACAGTCCCCCGCCGGGATTGTTATCACAGTGTTAAATACACGGTAAGGAGGAGCGTATGTCGGAATACATTTCACACAGCGAACATGATACCGAGGAGATTGGCGACTCCTTCGCGCGCACGCTCAAGGGCGGCACGGTCGTTGCGATGTACGGCGACCTCGGTGCTGGCAAGACGGCTTTCGTGCGCGGCATGGCGCGCGGCATGGGGCTTGACTGCCGCGTCTCCAGCCCGACCTTCACGATTGTCAACGAGTACCTCGGCGAGCGTGAGCTTATCCATTTTGATATGTACCGTCTCTCCAGTGCGGACGAGCTGTTCGACATCGGCTGGGAGGACTACCTCAACCGCGGCGCGGTGTGCGCCGTCGAGTGGAGCGAGAATGTGCAGGACGCTTTCTTCGGCGACGAGATAAAGGTCACCATCACTAAGCTTTCCGACAATGAGCGCAAAATCGTTATCGAGGGGGACGCAGAATGCTGATACTTGCTTTTGAATCCTCGGCAAAGCCCGCATCCGCGGCACTTGTGAAGGATGGGCAGCTGCTCAGCCAGTATATGCAGTGCAGCGCGCTGACCCACAGCCGCACGCTTCTGCCAATGGCGGAGGACATGCTCAAGAACGCCGAGCTCAGTCTCAGCGACGTTGACCTCATCGCCGTCGCTCACGGCCCCGGCTCCTTTACCGGGATACGCATAGGCGTGTCGACCGTCAAGGGGCTCGCGTGGGCAGCAGAGAAGCCCTGCGTCGGCGTCTCGACGCTCGAAGCGATGGCGTGGCACGGCCTTGCCGCCGGCGGCTATATCTGCCCGGTCATGGACGCGCGCCGCAGTCAGGTGTATAACGCCATTTTCAGAATAGAAAACGGCCGTCCCGTCCGCATGACCGAGGACAGACCCATCGCGCTCGACGAACTTGCAAAGGAAGTCGCGGCGCTGAACGCTCCGGTGTTCCTCGTCGGTGACGGTGCGGCGCTCTGCTCTGAGTATTTCACCGCGCACGGTATCCCCTGCGTCATGGCTCCGGATAACCTGCGCTGGCAGGACGCCTGGGGCGTCGCGATGGCCGCGGCAGACAAGACCCCCGGCAACGCCGATGAGCTGCTGCCCGTTTACCTGCGTCTCTCACAGGCGGAGCGCGAGCGGCAGGAGCGGCTTTCACAATCAGTCAATTCTTAAATTGAATATAAAGGAGAACGACTTAAATGAGCAAAGTATGCGTGTTCGACCATCCCCTTATTCAGCACAAGCTGTCCATCCTCCGCGACGAAAACACCAGCGTCAAGGAGTTCAGAGAGCTTGTTTCGGAGATTGCAATGCTGATGTGCTATGAAGCCACCAGAGATCTCCCGCTAGAAGAGGTCGACGTTAAGACGCCCGTCGCCGTTGCCAAGTGCAAGCGTATTTCCGGCAAGAAGCTTGCCATCGTCCCCATCCTCAGAGCTGGTCTCGGCATGGTCGACGGTATGGTCAGCATGATGCCCAACGTCAAGGTTGGTCATATAGGGCTGTTCCGCGATCCTCAGACTCTGGAGCCTGTGAAGTATTACTTCAAGATGCCCGCCGACATTGAGGAGCGCGACGTTATCGTTGTTGACCCGATGCTTGCGACCGGCGGCTCTGCTTCCGCTGCGATCACCTTCCTCAAGCAGGACGGCGTCAAGCATATCAAGCTCATGTGCATCATAGGCGCTCCCGAGGGCGTCAAGCGTATGCAGGAGGATCACCCGGACGTTGACATCTATGTCGCCGCTCTGGACGATCACCTCAATGACCACGGCTACATCGTCCCCGGTCTCGGCGACGCCGGCGACCGCATTTTCGGCACCAAGTAAAAAACCATTCATCACATATAAAAACCGCGCTGACGCATTATGCGTCGGTGCGGTTTTTATATATCCTATTTCAGCAGCTTTTCATAGCTGAAGTTCCCGGCAGCGCCCTTCATAAGCAGCACATCAAGCGCTGCCAGAACGGCGCCCAAGCCCCAGAGCAGTCCCGAATTGATCAGGATAACACCTGTGAACTGCCCGATGAGCAGAGCGATGATCGGGAAAATCAGGAACACAGCCAGCTGCTGCGCTTCCTCGACGGTCTGCGCCCTGGCGGAGCCGCGCACGGTCACGGCGATCGCAATAAGAGATATCGCCGGGGACGCAAGCAGCATGACCGCAAGCCAGCCCGCGCCGGGTACTATCAGTTCTCCGGTCAGGAAGAACGCTTCCAACTCCAGCACCAGCAGCATCGCGGCAAACGAGATGCAGGACACCATCATGCCGACGGAAAAACCGGCGAGTATCTTAGCGCGGAACAGCTGCCTGAGCGAGAGCGGAGAATACAGCAGCGTTTCGAGAGTGCGCTTCTCCTTCTCCCCGACGAAGGAGCTTGCCGCCATGACGGACGACGTCATGATCGGGATCAGCAGAAAGAAGGCCGGCATGATGTTATTGAGCACAAGGCCGAATATGGCCTGCTGCCGGCTGAGTCCCGCACCCGCAGCGGGCAGTATATCCAACAGCATCTGAAGCTCCGAAACCGTCTCCGGTGCCAGCACTGCCGTGAGCACGACAGCTGACGGCACGATAATGGTGAGCACGAGCGGCACAACAAGCATGACCGTGAGCACCTGCTTATTTGACGTGATGCCCCGGACGTCTTTTATTATCACGGCCAATTGTCCGGCACTCATAAATTCTCACGCTCCTTTTCCGCATTTTCCCTGTCAATGAGAGAAAAGTAAATTTCTTCCAGTGACAGCTCCTCTGCCGACACATGGTATACATCGCCGCCCGCCTCCACGATCCTTTTCACGATAAAAGGAATTTCGCTCTCTGAGCTCACGTCGACATCGTACACGTTATCTCCGACTTCCCGATATGTCACGTCATCGGGCATGCGGCTTGCTTTCACCCGCACCCTGATATTCCGCCGAACCATAGAGCGCAGCTGCGTGATGCCGCCCAAGGCGAACAAGCGCCCCTTGTTCATAAGCCCGTACACCGTGCATATTTCCTGCGCGTACCGGAGCTGATGCGTGCAGAGGAACACCGTCGTGCCCTCGGCGGCCTGCTCCCGGATCAGGGAATTTACGTTCTGGGCGCTCTCCGGGTCAAGACCGGCGGTCGGCTCATCAAGGAAGAGTATCTGCGGGCGGTGAAGCAGCGCACGGGCTAAGGATAACCGCTGACGCATACCGGTAGAATAGGCGGCCAGTCTGCGATCCATTGCGTCAGTCAGCTCCAGCCGGTGCAGGAGCTGCTTTGCCCGCGCTTCACACTCCGTGCGGCTCATGCCGTAAAGCTCGCCGTAAAACCGCAGGTTCTCCAACGCCGTCATATGGTCGTACATCTGGGCGTGCTCCGTTACGACGCCGATCATCTGGTGCAGACGCTCCGGAGCCTGTGCGGGGTCGAGCCCCAGCACCTGACACTTGCCGCCCGACGGCTCCAGCATGCCGCAAAGCAGCTTCACGGTCGTGGTCTTACCTGCCCCGTTCGGCCCAAGGAAGCCGAATATTTCTCCCTTGTCCAGAGAAAAACCGATCCCGTCGACCGCGACAGTCCCGCTCTCGTATATTTTCGATAGGTTCTCTGCTGTGATAGCTTTCATTATGATTTTTCCTCTAGGCGCAGATGCCTCAGATTTTCCAGCACGAACGGGCTGTTTACGGAGATGCGCCCCAGCGTCGGGCAGCCGTCCATCTGTGCGCAGTCGGCACAGGTGTCGAGTCCCCTCTCCCGGACACAGTTATGCACCGGGCAGAGCTTATCGCAGAAAGGCGTTTTTGCACCCTCAATGCGGCAGCCGGTGCAGTTTATCATTTCCGGGGTGATCATTACCCCGTTGAGCTTTGTCCACAGGGCGGCAGTTTTCTCGCGCAGGGCGTCGTCGTCCGTGACGGTCGCGATCCGGGCATCGCACTTTTCGCAGTCCAGCCCGCAGCAGCCGATCAGTTTATTCATTTCATACCTCCTGCTCATTTACTGGGGCGGAGATGAGCGTGATCTGCCGCGTCTTGCTGCCGGCCTTCGCTTCGACCTTCATATACCTGAGGGCAACTTCGTTGATCTCCGAAAGGAAGTCCGAAAACTCCCCGTCCGTCAGCAGCAGCGTGCAGTTGGTGAACAGCAGCATATCCCTTTCGGGATTGGCATTGCTGCCGGAAAAATATTTTGCAAACGCCGCGCAGATACTCAGCAGCGACATCTGCACGGCGTCGCCGCTCTCATCCCCGGCTGACAGCGCGCTTTTATTCATCCGGTAAATGCTTTCGACCGTGCCGCGTATCCGGTTTTCCCCGACGACCGTGAGGATAGCGCTGTCCGCAAGGATTTTTACATGGCGGTACAGGCTCGCGCTCGGAACATCGGGCAGGGCTTTTTTAATGTCCTTGACCGTACCTGTTTCATGGAGCAGAAAATACTGGAATATCCTCTGCCGGACGGGGTTCATTACCACTTCCGCTATTTCCATTTATATCACCTCTCGGATTATTTTCTTCTTGTATTATATTCTCATTTATAATAATGTCAAGAAGAAATCTCTGATCCCGCATTTCTTAATTATTTTTAATGCTACCATCAGTTGACAGTGCCTATACTTCGCGATACGATGTATCGCACGTAAGGAGGGATGAAACGTAATGAAAAAGACGACAAAGGCATGGCTCATAGCGGCGGCTTCTCTTGTATCCATCGGCTGTATTCTTTTTGCTGCGGTAATGTCAGTGACAGGACGGGATCGCTCAGAGCTTTTAACAGTCAGATACGAAACGAATACATATAGGATCACCGAACCGTTCAGCGCCCTGTCGCTGACTGCCGACACTGCGGATATCACATTCGCACCGTCGGATGACGGGAAATGCCGGGTGGAATGCTACGAGGAGGAACACGCGAAGCATTCAGTCAGCGTTGAGAACAACACCCTGAGCGTCAGTATCAACGCTCAGAGATCATGGGATGAATATATCGGTTTTTTTGATTCGCCGAAGATAACGGTCTATCTCCCGGATACGGAATACGGCGCGCTGGTCATTCAGGAAAGCACCGGGAATGTAGAAATACCGGGAGATTTCTCTTTCGAGAGCGTCGATATTTCCGCGAGCACAGGCAGCGTCGAAGTTCCCCGAACAGTTACAGGCGGCAGATGCGAGATAGACACCGACACCGGAAACATCAGAATAGAGATAGATTAAAAAGCACAAAAAATCGCACTCCGCAAGGCTTTGAAAGCCCTGCGGGGTGCTTTGTTATATCAGGATGCCTGTCAAATATCATCAGGCTGCTCTTTCCCTTCAGATATCCTACAAACTGCGATACACTTATATTCGGCGGTATGCTCACTAGCATGTGTATATGATCCGGGCATAATTCTGCTTCTATTATCTCTACTTTCTTCTGCTCACATAACTTCCG
>CAKTPR010000084.1 GCA_934591725.1 uncultured Oscillospiraceae bacterium | reverse complement strand
CCCTCGCGGATACGCATAGTTCGGCGGATCTCCTTCGGGATCACGACACGGCCCAAATCGTCGATCCTGCGGACTATTCCGGTAGCTTTCATATATATTTCTCCTTTGGCTCAGATTGTCTTCCGTGATATTGTTTGCAGCTTTTGGGAGTTTATACAATGATGCAGCGAATGCCGCAACTGCGCGTTTTCGCGCCGGAAGCACCTGCGTAACCGACGAATTTCTTGACGTTATGTGTCCGATGGAATATAATAACATCACATTGAACGACAGGCGGTTATACCGGAAGATGGAACGAGCGTCGGACATTTTCAGAAAAATAATGCTTGGCATCCTGCTGCTCATCATGTCGGCGGCGCTGCTGCTGACAGCAGTGAACGGGCTCACGCAGCATTCATATCTGATCGCGCTGCTGGCAGGCGCTGTGTGGGCGTTCATCCTATACCGCTTGTGTGCACACGGTAAGCTCAGAACTTTGGCGTCTGCCGACATGGGCAAGACCGCGCTGCTGCTGACGCTGCTGTGCGCGGCGGTGAATTTCGCGTGGGTGCTCGCAGTGCGCATCGAGCCGTTCAGCGATTATGCGACATATTGGCAGACGGCCTGCGCGCTGGCCTTCGGCGGCGAGATCGACGCCCCGTGGTACATCGCCATGTACCCGCACATCCTCGGCTGCTCTACCTTTCTCAGCGTCTTTCTGAAAATTTTCGGCGAGCACGTCATGGTCGCCGCCGTTATAAACGTTATTCTCACCTGCCTGAGCGGGCTGCTGATATACGGCATCTGTCTGCGCCTTGCGTCACCATTGACGGCGGCGCTGGCGTATCTGCTGTGGATAGTCTGCCCGTCAAAGCTGATGCTTGATCCGCTTGTGTTCTCAGAGCCGCTCTATACCTGCCTTATCCTGCTGTTCTTTTACCTCATCGTGCTTGTTGAGGAGCGGCGCGGGAGCCTTCCGCGGCAGCTCGGCATCTGCCTGCTGTGGGGTCTGGCGCTCGGTGTGCTGCTGCGCGCGGTGAATATTGTCCGCCCGATTTCGGCGATACTTCTTATCGCGCTCGTGCTCTGGCTGCTGTTCCTGCGCGGCCGCGACATAAAAGACGGCGCGCAGTGGAAAATGTGGCTCGTTATCCTCGTCGCGCTCCTCGGCATATACAAAGCGACGGGGGAGATGTGGGACAGGCACGTTGAAAATGTGCTCGGCATGGAGCCCGCCTCCTTCCCGGTGTACAACATATACGTCGGCTTCAATGAAGAGACGCAGGGGCAGTGGAGCGCGGAGGACATGGATCTGCTGTTCTCCTACCTGAGCCGCCCCGGCGCGACGACGAGCCAGGCGCAGGAGGAGATGCTGCCGCACCTGAAGGAGCGCCTTTCCTCAGGAATAGATTTCGGCCGGCTCTTTGCCTCAAAGCTCATGGCGTTTATGGGCAATGACGAGCTCGGCGGCTATACCTACCGCTTTACCAGACCGGAGCTGTTTGTCAAGCTGTGCATGGTGATATGTAATGTGTTCTATTACGGCTGCGTGCTGCTGGCGCTCCGCGGCATATTCGTGCTCAGGCGCAGTTCAAGGCTGAGCGCATGTCTGCTGCCGCCGCTGTATATGCTGGGGCTCACGCTGGCGCATATGCTGGTCGAGGTTTCGAGCCGGTACCATTATTCGATAATTCCGGTTATTATAATATTGGCTGCCTTTGCACTGGGCGGCAGTGAAAAATCAAGGAGGTCAGCATGACACCAAGACTATTTATCGTTATTCCCTGCTACAACGAGCAGGAGGTTCTCCCAATCACCGCGCCGATGTTCCTCGAAAAGCTCAATTCTCTTACAGCCGCGGGCAAGATAAGCGCCGACAGCCGCGTGCTTTTCGTAAACGACGGCAGCAAGGATAATACGTGGAGCATCATCCAGGAGCTTGCGAAGGCGGACGAGCATTATATCGGCATCAGCCAGAGCCGCAACCGCGGGCACCAGAACGCCGTTCTTGCCGGGCTCATGGAGGCGAAGGACAAATGCGATATCACGATCTCCATTGAC
This sequence comes from uncultured Oscillospiraceae bacterium, assembly GCA_934591725.1. Classification (GTDB taxonomy): domain Bacteria; phylum Bacillota; class Clostridia; order Oscillospirales; family Oscillospiraceae; genus Limivicinus. The sequence continues at coordinate 7,647 of CAKTPR010000084.1, read as the reverse complement.
TGCGACGGGCAGGACGACATAAACGCGATGGACGCGATGGTCGACGCTTACCTCGACGGCTGCGAGGTCGTCTACGGCGTGCGCTCCAGCCGCGAGACGGACACCTTCTTCAAGCGCTTCACCGCGCAGAGCTTCTATAAGTTCCTCGCGATGATGGGCGCGGAGGTCGTCTATAACCATGCCGACTACCGCCTTATAAGTGCACGCGTCCTCAAGGAGTTTGCAAACTTCAAGGAGGTCAATCTCTTCCTGCGCGGATTGATACCGCTCGTCGGCTTCAAGAGCACTTCGGTCAGCTACTCCCGCGCCGAGCGCATCGCCGGCGAGAGCCACTATCCGCTCAAGAAAATGATCGCCCTCGCGGTCGACGGCATCACGAGCCTTTCGGTAAAGCCGCTCCAGTTCATCACGGGCTTTGGCATCATCGTTGCGCTGATAAGCTTTATCGGCTGCCTCTGGGCGCTCATCACGGCACTGTGCGGCAAGGCTGTCGCGGGCTGGGCGAGCATGACCTGCATCGTCTGCTTTGTCAGCGGCGTGCAGCTCATCTGCCTTGGCATCATAGGCGAGTACATCGGGAAGATATACATGGAGACCAAGCACCGCCCGCGCTATATAATCAGCGAGCGCACCTGGGAAGAAGAGGATATAAATCTATCTGAATAAACGCAGGTGCATAAACTCAAAGCTGCGGCAGCCGTGATAAAACGGCTGCCGCAGCTTTGGCTATATCGCGGCTGGGACGGCGGGACTGAGTGCAGCGCTCACGCTCCCAGCAGACTCTGGTCAAAGGCAAACAGAGCTTCGTTGATCTCAAAAATATCGTACTTCTTCCGGCTTATGAAATATTCAATGATAACATCAAACTTGCTGCTGGAGCTCAGCGCATAACCGGCGCGGGAGATAAAGTCTCGTGTCTCATCCAGATCCAGCTCCAGTGCGATGGCAAAGGCGATAGCCGTGGGCTTGGAGGGCTTGTAGTTGGGATTGCTGCGTATTTTGGAGAACAGCTTGCGGTCGACGTTGGCTCGCTTATATATCTCGGAGTCCTTTTTCCCGCTGCGGTCGATAAGATCCAGCAGCGTCTCCGAAAACCCAGCGTCCAGGTGCGTGAGCAGATCATCCAGTGCGGCGGACATATAAGGCAGAGCGCATTTATTATCCGGCACGGAAGACGCATAGGATACGGTGAGCTCATCGTCCTCGTCCTTATGGACGGAGCTTGCCAAGGGAACAGCGCCGGTCTCCCTGCGCAGACGCTCCCACGGCGAGTCGGAGTGCGTGTCGGCATAATGGTCGTCTATATACTCGGTAATGTCGGCAAACAGACTGCTGCTTATCTGGTAGGCCTTGCGGTCAAAGATGACGAGATAGACGGTCATGTCGTTTTCCCGCAGGAACTCGCCGATCGTATCCGCTGCCGTGCGCAGCGCCTGCTCCTTGGGATAGCCGTAAGCGCCGGAGGATATCAGCGGAAAAGCGACAGTCTCGCAGCCGTACTCTTTTGCCAGCGCAAGGCTCGACCGGTAGCAGGAGACGAGCTGCTCGTGCTCGCCGAAGCTGCCGCCGCGCCACACCGGGCCGACTGTATGGATCACATACCTGCACGGCAGACGGTACGCTGCGGTGATCTTGGCCTCGCCGGTTTTGCAGCCGCCAAGAGTCCGGCACTCTTCCAGCAGCTCCGGCCCCGCTGCGCGGTGGATGCAGCCGTCCACACCGCCGCCTCCCAGCAGAGACTCTTTGGCCGCGTTGACAATGGCGTCCACGGACATTCTGGTTATATCGCTGCGAACGATAAGAAAGGGCATTGTATCACCGCCTGATAAGATTTTTGAAGTATAAGTACATTAAAGCACAATTTATCCGAACATTCAACAACTGATTATGCGAAAATATATTCAAGGCACTGCGGGACTTGCGTATTTTTCAGCGGCCTGATACAATATGAAAAAAGCCCAAGGAGAGTGTACTATGGTTTGCGAGATATGCAGGGATGAAGCCTTTCTTGCGCAGAAAGCCGAACCCGCTGCAGCGGAGGATCTCGGCACGGCGAGCGATCTGCTGGATACACTGATCGCTCATAAGGATGGCTGCGTCGGAATGGCGGCGAACATGATAGGCGTCAACAAACGCATCATCGCCTTTGATAACGAGGGCGAATACATGGTCATGCTCAATCCTGTGATCGTCAAAAAGTCCGGCGCGTATGAAGCGGAGGAAGGCTGCCTGTCCCTCACCGGAACGCGGAAAGCCAAGCGCTTCAAAAGCATCAAGGTACAGTGGCAGAACGAGAAGCTCCAGACCCGGCTCAAGACCTTTACCGGCTGGACGGCGGAGATCATTCAGCACGAGATAGACCACTGCGAAGGCATACTGATCTGACAAGATCGGCCGACTATATATGACCCATTCTGACCCTCCGGCGGCTAAGCCGGAGGGTCAGAACTGTTGACAGGGATGAAATTATATAGTATACTCATAGTATACTTTTTAGAACTGAGGTATACTATGGGAGAGGCGAACAAAAAAGAGGCCGTGGCCGCGCTGCACCGGGCGCGGATAATGACGGCTGCCGAAAAGCTCTTTTCGGAAAAGGGTTATGAGCAGACGACGATAGAGGACATTTCAAAGAAATCCGAATACAGCCGGCGGACGATCTATGCCTATTATGAGAGCAAGGACGATATTCTCCACCGCATCATTGAAAAGGGCCTGCAGGAACTGAAAACGGATATTGAAAACGCGGTGAATGATAACGCCGGTTTCGTGGATGCCTACCGCGCGGTGTGCGGCGCGATGAGGAGATACCGGATGGAGTATCCGCACTCGCTTGAAAGGCTGAACTGCGCAGGCGATGAAGAGATCGGACAGACAGTTAAATCTGACGCGGTGAAAAATATACTCCGCATTGGGACGGAGATAAACGAAATGCTCGAAGAGCTCATTATACGCGGGCAGGAAAGCGGCGAGGTGCGGAAAGACATCGTCCCCACGCTGACGGTCTATGTGCTCTGGTCGAGCCTAGATTCTCTGCTGAATCTTGCCAGGACAAAGGGAAAGTTCATCTGCGCGCAGAACGGCGTGACCGAAGAGGAGTTCCTCGACTATGGTTTTCGGCAGATAGTGAATGCAATACTCGAGACTCGGATATGACAGGGAAGAGCAATATGGACGAAATGTACCTCATCCCCATGCAGCAGCAGATGCTTGCAGCCCGGCAGGAGCTGCGGGAGTGCAACGCGTACAGCGGCAGGTTCGGCCTGACGCTGCGCGAGAACGATATCGAGGAGCTTACCGCAAGCCGGGCGGAGGTGCTGCGCGCAGCGGGCAGGATAGAGTTCGGCGGCGGGATACTCCCGAAGCTTATCCGCGCCATATGCGATTCTCCGTTTATCCAACAGGAGAACTATGCCGATGTGCTCACGGAGCTGCAGGAGATATTCTATTACTTCAAGAACGAAACGCGGGACAGGCTCACGGACGATGAGCTGATAGAGCTTATGGTCAAGGTCTTTAACGGGCGAGTTCAGGGCTCGGCGGAGTATCTGGCCAGTCTGACGGCGGAAGCTCTGGCGCGCATTGCGGAGGATATATTTTGAATGAGCTTATGCAGAGTCTGGTCTCTTCCGTGGAGGGGGCGCGGACTTTTGACGCGCGTCTTATTGCGCTTCTCGCATGGCAGACGCGGAAATACACAAAGGGGGAGAGCAGCTCCGTCACCGTGGAGACGGCGCAGGAGCTGCTGGCGTCCCTGCAGTACACCCTTGCCGTTGTATCGGAGGAGACGCATATTCCGCGGGAGCGGCTCATGACCGAGGAGCTTCCGCCGCTCATCCGGCAGGGACAGGAGCTGCTTCAAGGCCGGCTTGAGCGGGCAAAGCAGCTATGGGCGGCAGCCGGCCGAACGGCGCCGGGACTCCGGAACGTTTACTATGCCGACACGCTGCGCGGTATCGGCGATTACTTCAAGCGCTACGACCTGTACTTTTTCGCGCATATGAAGCCGCCGTGCATCGACTATCCCTTGCTCATCGCAGCGGATGAGGCTTTGCAGGGACTGGACTTCACCGAAGAGTACCTGAAGCGGGTGCTGACGGAGAACCTGATACTGAGCCGCTTTGACGGCGGCGCGGTGAGGGAGCTTCTGCGGACGGTACACGGCGGCATTGAGGAAGCATATCTCAACCTGTGCGAGCAGCCGCTTACAAATGCGCTCGGTCTGGCGCTGCTCGGAAAGGACGCGCGGAGTCTGCGCATAGGGAATGCGGAGCAGGAAGAGCTTTTAGTGTTGCTGCGAAGCAAGACACGGGAGCAGCGGCGGCAGCTTATGCGCTTCGCTGCCTTCGGACTGTGCGGAGAGCTGGAGACCGGCGACGCATGGAGCAGGGGATACGTCGCCGCGTTTGCCGAAAGTCTGCTGCCGAGGCTGGACGCGGCGCTTTCGGCGGGGGACGTGTCCAATATCTTTATCGCGGTGAGCGGGTGAAAAGACCGGTGCGGCAAAATAACAGCGCCTCCGCACAAGACGGAGGCGCTGGTGGTTGTCAGTATGGAATATGTGTCTCGTCTATAAATCGGGCGGCTTCGGGGCTGAGCTCCAGTTTTTCATTATACCTGTGCCTGACAAGGAGAGTGTTCAGCTTGCCGGTATAATTTGGCTTTGCAATCTCCCTCGCCCGCGCTAATGACCGCCGTGCCTTGTCTGTCTGCCCATGATGCAGGGATATCACAGTATCCGCTACGGCGAGTCTGAACTCCTGATTTATAAAGGCTTTGGAAAACTCATCGCCTTTTACGGCGCATGAATAGTATTTTTCCGCTTCTTCTGAATATTCAAAAGAATCCATGTGCAGCTTCATCCACATGAGACAGCCCGACAGCTGGATCTCATAGCTGCCGCGGGTCTCGTCCAGAGTATTCATGGCGGACAGATAGCTTTCATAAGCCTTTTGATAATTTCCGGCCTGTTTATATATCTGACCCATGCTCCGATATGACGCATAGTTTGAGTACCACCCGTCGTCCTCGAAGCTTTCAAGCCCGAATTTTATCAGCTTCACAGCCTGCTCGATGCGCTCCAGAGGGAACTTGACGGCTGTGGTATAGCAATGCTGACGCTTGTCGCGTACCCGCACCAGCAGCTTTGCATATTCTTCAAGGTCGCGGTCGGTCATCCCATCGCTGATAAGCCTTTGCTCAAAGTCCCCTATCTTACTCACAGAAACGGCCTCCTAAAATCTGCGTATTTTACTCTTTGCCTTTTTTTCACAGCTCAAGCTGCATCTGGATGTGCGGTATCCCGTCCTCCAAGAACTCCTCGGAGGTCTGCTTAAAGCCCGCCTTTTCATACAAGCCGCGCGCGTAGGTCTGCGCCTCGATGGTGATCCTGTCCGCGCCGAGCTTGTCCCTTGCCGTTTCTATCGCGGCGGCGACGATCTTCGTTCCAAGACCGCAGCGGCGCTTCACCGCGATGACGCGCCCGAAAGCCGCCGTCGGGAAAGCCACCCCGGCCGGGAGCACACGGGCGTAGGCTTCGATACCGTCCTCATCCTGAAGCCAGACATGGTACGCCGATTTATCTGCGTCGTCGACCTCCTGATAGGGGCACGCCTGCTCCACTATAAAAACAGAGACGCGCAGCTTATATATCTCGAACAGCTCTTCGGCGCTCAGCTCTGAAAAATGCTTTACTACCAGTTCCATATATGTTCTCCTTATACATCGATTCATTATATTTTACCACGGATTTACCGGCTTGTCGACTCCCCGGCGCATAGCGGATGAAGGAGCGTTGAGCGATTCTTAACATTTATTCACTTGATATGCGGCGTGCAGGGGGGTAGAATGTGTCCCAGTCAACTGATGGTACAATTGGAGGGAATGCAATGTGCACAGCTGCGACATATCTGACGAAGGACTTTTATTTCGGACGTAACCTTGACTATGAGTTCCCCTACGGCGAGAGCGTCACCGTCACGCCGCGCGGCTATTCCTTTGACCTGCGCCGCGGGGAGGAGTTCAGAAACCGCTACGCCATTATCGGCATGGCGCACGTGCAGGACGGCTACCCGCTCTACTATGACGCGGTGAACGAAAAGGGGCTCTGCATCGCGGGGCTGAACTTTGTCGGCAACGCGAAGTATCATACACCGCAGAACGGGAAGGATAATATAACGCAGTTTGAGCTGATACCGTGGCTGCTCGGCAGCTGCGCCGGTATCGGTGAGGCGCGAACCCTGCTTGAGCGCCTGAACATCACGGATATCCCGTTCTCTGCCGGGATGCCGCTTGCCCAGCTGCACTGGCTCATCGCCGACAGAAACGGCTGCATCACGCTCGAATCCACGCAGGACGGCCTGCATATATACGATAACCCGGTCGGCGTGCTGACGAACAACCCGCCGTTCCCGATGCAGCTTTTCAGTCTCAACAACTATGTCAATGTCTCGGCCAAGCCGCCGGTGAACCGCTTTTCCGCGCTGCCGCTCGAAAATTACAGCCGCGGCATGGGCGGCATCGGCCTGCCGGGCGACCTGTCCTCGCAGTCACGCTTTGTGCGTGCAGCGTTCACAAAGCTCAATTCTGTCTCCGGGGACAGCGAGAGCGAGAGCGTGAGCCAGTTCTTCCACATCCTCGGTTCCGTCGAGCAGCAGCGCGGCTGCTGCGAGCTTGAGAGCGGCAAGTATGAGATCACGCTCTATTCAAGCTGCTGCAACGCGGACAAGGGCATATATTATTACACCACCTATAACAACAGCTGCATAAGCGCCGTTGATATGCACCGCGAAAACCTCGACGGCGGCGCGCTTATAAGCTATCCGCTTATAGAGACGCAGCAGATCAACTGGGTAAACTGAAGGAGAAAAACAAAATGAAAAAGACCGTATCCATCATCCTGTGCGCGGCGCTTTCCCTCGCCGTGCTGACTGCCTGCGGAAGCCCGGCAGCGACGCCGACCCAGACTCCGGAGCCGGTGCGTGTCCCGGAACCGACGGCTGAAGCCACTCCGGAGCCTACGCCTGAACCGACGCCCACGCCGACACCAGAACCTACGCCAGAACCCGTGAGCGATCCGCTGGTCATGTACAAGGACATCCTCGACGTGTACGCACAGGCGCTCACTGAAAACTACGGCGGCGAGGAGCTTATCGGCAGCGAGATAAGCCTGCTCAACATGTACTGCTACGAGGGCAATGCGCTTGATAACGTCGGATACACCTTCCTCGACCTCGACGGGGACGGCACGATGGAGCTGTTCATCGGCGCGATCGGCGGGGATGAATTTGTCGCCAATGCCGTTTTTGACTTCTACACCTATCAGAACGGTCACCCCGTGCTGCTGATAGATTCCATGGAGCGCGCCCGCTGCTACATCTGCGATGACAACACTATCGTCATCGACGGGGCGAACAGCGCTTTCGACACCGAGTACAGCTGCTACAGCTATGCAAACGGAACGCTGACCGAGATAGAGCCGGTCGAGTCCGCGTACCAGCAGCTTGACTACACGCCGTTTTCACAGTACGGGGAATGAGCTTATACGCCTAAAAGTATCGCCGGTCGGTTTTGATATGCTCCCCCTATGGTAGACAGTGAAATAAAACACAGTTTCCATAGGGGGAGATATTCATGTCCAAAAGCAAG
>CAKTPR010000083.1 GCA_934591725.1 uncultured Oscillospiraceae bacterium | reverse complement strand
CTCACGCGAGATTGAGCCACTTTTTCAGGCAAAGCGTGGTCGGGATGTAGTACAGCGCGGCCTTCACCAGCTCAAGCGCGATGAAGATAAGCATCACCACATGCATGGCGGCGTTTATGTTGAGGGTATCGATGTTATCAAACATGTCAAACAGCCCGATGTTGCCGGTGATGCTCGCGCCGGCGACCGCAAGCATGGTCATCGCGGCGCTGAGCACAAAGAAGGACACGACCGACAGCAGCCCCTTATGGTCATTGAAGCTGTGGCCGATGGCCATGGCCGCATAGAAGTGCAGGCACACGGAGCAGGAGTACACGAACAGCAGCACAACGCCCTCGATCACATAGCCCGCGATGTCCCAGCCGGTGAAGAAGTCCCAGAAGTGCACCTCATTGAGCATACCGTCGATGCTGATGACGCCCTCTCCGGTGAACATGGCGTTCAGGCTCGTAGAAGTCATGATGAACGTCGAGAGCACGACCACGACGGCGGTGGCAAAGAACCAGATAAACGATGAAATGAGCTTTGCGAAGATGTGCTCATCGACCGTTGCGGGCAGGGTGAAAGACACATAGCCCTCATCGCCGAGAAGGTTCCTGTAAAAGCGCTGGATCATCATAACGACGGCGACGACGCACACCGCCATGACGCCCATGACGAACGCAAAAATGATGAGCCCGTATACAATGTTCAGCCAACTGTAATCGACCTGATGCTCCATCGCCGTGGTCGAGATACCGGCCAGCACCGACAGTGCCAGCACCGCGCCGAGAAACGGCAGCATAATGCGTCTGCTCGCGCGCAGCTCATGTTTTATAAGCTTACTCAGCATTTGAATACCTCCCTGAACAGAGCGTCGACACTCTTGCCGTACTGCTCCCTTATATCGTCAACGCTCGACTGCATGTTCACCTTGCCGTCCTTGAGGAAGATGACCTCGTCAAGCGCGTTTTCAACATCGCTTATGAGATGGGTGGAAATAATGACGCTCGCGTTCTCGTCATAGTTTCTGATGATGGTGTCGAGGATGTAGTCCCTCGTTGCAGGGTCGACGCCGCCTATCGGCTCATCGAGCAGATAGAGTCTCGCACGGCGGCTCATGACCATGATGAGCTGCACCTTTTCGCGTGTGCCCTTGGACATCTGCTTTATTGTCCGCTTCTCCGGTATGTTCAGGTGTTCGAGCATTTTCCCGGCGCGCTCGCGGTCAAAGTCCGCGTAGAAGTCGGCATAGAAATCCATGAGCTGCGTGGTGTTCATCCACTCCGGCAGGCAGGGGCGGTCGGGCAGATAGCTCACGAGCGCCTTGCTCTCCTTGCCGGGCTTATAGCCGCAGACGTCGATCTCCCCCGAGTCCGGCGTCAGCAGGCCGTTTGCCAGCTTGATAAGCGTTGTTTTGCCGCTGCCGTTCGGGCCGAGCAGACCCACAACGCGCCCCGGCATGATAGAAATGTTGACCTCGTCAAGCGCCTGAACATTGCCGAAGCGCTTGCTCAGTCCTCTGCATTCAAAGCATGCTTCCATTTTTGTCCTCCTCTTCGCCGCTCTCAAGCAGCGCTATGATCTCTTCCCTGGTATAACCCAGCTTTTTCATTGACGCCATGAACTGTTCGATATGCTGCCGCGCAAGCGTGCGCTTGGCCTCACCGATGACGGCGGTGTCCTCCGTGATGAAGCGGCCGCTGCTGCGCTGTGTGAACACGAGCCCCTCGCGCTCAAGCTGCTGCAGGGCGCGCTGCATCGTGTTCGGGTTGACCCCGGCGTCCGCGGCCAGATCCCTCACGCCTGCCATCTTCTCTCCCGGAGACAGCTCCCCGGAAACGATCGCGAACTTTATCTGATACACAAGCTGAGTGTATATCGGCATATTGTCGTCAAAATGCCATTCCATGTCTTGCCTCCTTGTGTTGCTGTATTAAGCGATTAGTACAATAACACGTTAATACAGTTTTGTCAATAGGCGTTTTGATTTTTTTTCAAAAAATTATTAGACGCTGGCAGGGAGTTTGTCCGTGTAGAGTCGACTCTACTGCTCTATCGTGAGTATAGTGCTATAAGTATAGTCGGCGAGAGCGCGGCATAGCTTGCCTCTACCTGCTCTGCGGATTATAATTTCCCCGAGGTGAGGACATGCAATTTCGTCAGAAGCTCGCAAAGGCAATACGCGTTATCTCCGCGCCGCCCTTCGCTGCGGCAGCCTTTGCGCTCATACTTTATTTTAACCCTGCCGGCGCGATAGTCCGGCGGGATCAGCTCATCGCCTGTCTGCTCGGCCTGAGCGTCGGCCCGGTACTGGCCTACCCCATATCCGCCGCGCTGCATACAGGACGCGAGAAGCAGCGCATCATCGCGATGTATATTTCGCTGCTGTCCTATGGCGTTCTGCTCGCGTGGAGCCTTATCTGGCCTAACAGCAATGAGTTCCGCTTTGTGTGCATGACCTATTTCATGTCGGTCATCATGCTCATCGTGTTCAACCGTCTGCTGCATATCCGCTCCAGCGGGCACTCATGCAGCGTCTCAGGCCCCGGCCTCCTGCTGTGCATCTTCTTCGGCGCGAGGTGGATCCCCGGCTGTGCCGCCGTATACGCGCTGATATTCTGGGCATCGGTCGAAACGAAGCGCCACACTCCGAAGGAGTTCATCCTCGGCACGGTGTGCCTGCTGATCGCCGCGGGCTTCTCGGCGCTCGTGATGCTGTAAATGTAAAAATAAAAACTCCCGCCTTGACACAAAGTCCGGCGGGAGATATAATATATGCAGAAAGAGCGCTGCGACAAGCGGTTAGCTCTGGAAAGAATAGTTTATAGCAACGCTAAAAACCGTCACTCGCCGGAGTGGCGGTTTTTCTTTATTCAAAAATTCTTAAGCCAACTTCAGCTTTTATAGATTGATGTTTTATTCTCGTTGTGGTATTCTTTTGAACAGGAGTGTGATTCTTTTGAGGATGAGAAAGCGGTCGAATCTCGGCCCGCGTATGGAAAAGTGCGCAGAATATCTTATAGACGATCCCGCCGCGCTGCGCGGTAAATGGCTGGAGAGCTTCCCCGGCTATGACAGGCTCTACCTTGAGCTCGGCTGCGGCAAGGGCCGCTTCACGGCGGACACTGCGGAGCTGATGCCCGATACATTATATATAGCAATGGAAAAGGTGCCCGACGCGATGATCCTCGCGATGGAGCGCGTGTGTGAGCGCGGCATAAAGAACGTCCGCTTCATCGACGGCGACGCGATAAAGCTCGCCGAGATGTTCGCCCCCGGCGAGGCTGCGCGCATATACATAAATTTCTGCGATCCGTGGCCAAAAAGCCGCGACGCAAAGCACCGCCTGACCTTCCCCGGCTTTCTGCGTCTCTACGCGGATGTGCTCCCGCTCGGCGGCGAGATACATTTCAAGACCGACAATACCCCGCTCTTCAACTGGTCGCTCGAACAGTTTGAAAACGAGGGCTGGGCGCTCTCGGAGAAGACGAATGACCTGCACGCGAACGGCCCCGTCGGCGTCATGACTGATTATGAGGCGAAGTTCCATGCGCAGGGCTTCCCGATAAACCGTGTCGTCGCGGCAAAGACGGAAGCGACCAAGGGCATGGCCGCAGGCTCCGCGCCGCGTATGTACAAGGCGGCGCTGACCGACGCGCACGGCTACGAGGACAGCATGAACTCAAACGCCGGGGAGAAGCATGAATGAGGTTTATTTCATGGAACGTAAACGGACTGCGCGCAGTCCGGAAAAAGGGCTTTGACGATATCTTCCTGAGCCTGAACGCGGACTTTTTCTGCCTTCAGGAGACGAAGCTCCAGGAAGGCCAGATCGATATTGACTTTCCCGGCTATGAGAGCTACTGGTGCTATGCCGAGAAAAAGGGCTACTCCGGCACAGCGATATTCACAAAGCACACTCCCCTCTCCGTCTCCTATAACATCGGCATCGAGGAGCACGGCGCCGAGGGGCGCACGATAACGCTCGAATATGAGGACTTTTACCTTGTCTGCGTCTACACGCCGAACGCGCAGGACGGGCTCAAGCGCCTTGACTACCGCATGAGCTGGGAGGACGCTTTCAGAGAGTACCTCTGCGGTCTTGACAAAACGAAGCCCGTCATCGTCTGCGGGGACATGAACGTCGCGCATGAGGAGATAGACCTCAAGAACGCCAAGGCAAACGTCGGCAACCCCGGCTTCTCGGACGAGGAGCGCGCGAAGTTCACAGAGCTTTTGGCCGCCGGCTTTACCGACAGCTTCCGCTATCTCTACCCCGACCGACGCGACGCATACTCATGGTGGAGCTACCGCGCCGCGGCAAGGGAGCGCAACGTCGGCTGGCGCATCGACTACTTTGTCGTGTCCGACCGGCTGCGCGATAACATAAAGGACGCGTATATCCTGCCTGAGATCACCGGCTCGGATCACTGCCCGGTCGGGCTTGATATGTCATGGTGAAGATAGGCAGAATTGAGCTGCGCGGGAACCTGACTCTCGCGCCGATGGCGGGAGTGACGGACTTTGCCTTCCGCCGCGTCTGCCGCAATCTCGGCGCGGCGCTCACAACTACCGAGATGGTAAGCGCCAAGGCGCTGGTATATAAAGACGAAAAGACAAGATCTCTGCTCTATATTCCGGAGGACGAGCACCCCTGCGCCGCGCAGATATTCGGCCATGAACCGGACGTTATGGCCGAGGCCGCAGTCATGGCGCGTGAGATATCCGGGGCGGATATCATCGATATCAACATGGGCTGCCCGGTCGGCAAGGTCGTCAAATCAGGCGACGGCTCCGCGCTCATGCGCACACCGGAGCTTGCAGAGGAAATAATCAGGCGCGTCGCAAAGAGCGCAGGCTGCCCCGTCACGGTGAAGTTCCGCAAGGGCTGGGACAACGGCAGCGTAAACGCCGTGGACTTTGCGCGTATGTGCGAGGGCAGCGGCGCCGCGGCAATTGCCGTGCATGGCCGGACGCGCGCGCAGATGTACGCCGGGCGCGCGGACTGGGACATTATACGTGAGGTGCGCAGGGCCGTGAGTATTCCGGTCATCGCAAACGGCGATATCTTCGCGCCGGAGGACGCGGCGCATATCCTGCGCTACACTGGCTGCTCTCTTGCGATGATAGGCCGCGGCAGCTTCGGCAATCCTTGGCTGTTCCGGCAGGGGCAGGCCGCGATAGACGGCGCGGATATCCCGCCGCTGCCGCCCCTCGGTGAGCGGATAGACACGGCGGTCGCGCAGATAGAGGAGCTTGCCGCCGTCGCCGGTGAGCGCAATGCCTGCATGGAGGCGCGCCACCAGTTGCCGTGGTACCTGCACGGAGTGTCGCATTCGGGCTACTATAAACAGCAGCTCGTACACGTCGATACTTTGGAAGATATAAGAAAGATCGCGATAGGAATAAAACATGATCTGACCTGACACCGGGGAGGTGACAGCTTGACACGGGAACAGGAAGCGGCCATAGTACGCAAGGTGCTCGGCGGGGACGCCAACGCCTTTGAAACGCTCGTACTTGAGTATGAAAAAAACGTATATAACATAGCCCTGCGCATGACGGGCAACAGCGAAGACGCGGCCGACATGACCCAGGAGGCCTTCATCAAGGCCTATAATTCACTGCAGTCCTTCCGCGGCGACAGCAAGTTTTCCGTCTGGCTGTACAGGATCGTTTCAAACGTCTGCCTTGACTTCCTGCGCAGCAAGAACCGCAGGCCGACCGTCTCGCTGTCCGTCGAGGATGACGACGGCGAGGACGCGCAGCTCGACGTTGCCGATGAGAGCCAGTCGCCTGAGCTGCTGCTCGACCGGAAGCTCACGCGCGAGAGCGTGCGCCGCGGTCTCGATTCTCTCCCGCCAGACTACCGGCAGATACTGCTGCTGCGGGAGATACAGGGGTTGAGCTACGACGAGATAGCTCAGGCGCTCGGCCTTGAGGTGGGCACGGTCAAATCCAGAATATTCAGAGCCCGAAAAAGACTTTGCAATTTTTTGATCGACGACGGGAACATTTCTGATTTTTCATCGTCTGGGAAAATGAAAGGCGGTGAGAGTCAATGACAGAGTGCGAACGATATCAGGAGCTCATCAGCAGGATGGCTGATGAGGAGCTGACAAAATCAGAACGCGCTGCCCTTTCCGCGCACATGGAGCATTGCTCTCAGTGCAACGCCATGTACGCAGTTTTCTCCAATCTGTCCGAGATCATCGGGCAGGACGCAGAGCCTCTCCCTGAGGGGCTGCACGAAAATATCATGGCCGATATCCGCCGCAGCGCCATCAGGCAGCGGAATGTTAAAGAGCGCCGGCGCTTTGCGATACCGAAGCCCTTCAGGAATGTTGTCGCCGCCGCGGCCTGCGCCGCTGTTGTGATCTTTGCGGCCAAGGGCATGCTGAATGAAAAGATGAACGAAACCTCCGCCATGAGCGCGAGCGAAGCCGCTGCCGCTGCGGCTCCCGTGGCCACTGCCGCCGCAACGCCGCAGCCCACCCCGGCGATACCGCCGAAGGCAGCCGGTTCCGTCCAGGCAACTCAGGCTCCCGACGTGACCTCCGCGCCCGTCGTCTCTCCTGAGGTTCAGAGCGCCGATACCGATGAGGATAAATACAGCGGCGGCTCCGCTGTTGATAATTCCGAAAACCGTCCCGCGCCGGGCGTTGCTCCCGCAGCGGCCCCGGTCACTACCCCCGTCCCCACTCAGGCTCCGCCCGCAGTGGAGACCGAGAAGCCCCGCGCCGTGCCGTCTCCGGCTTCCACGCCGGTTCCGACGGCAGCCCCGGACACTTCGGCTCAGTCCGTCCCGGATGAGAGCTCCGCTCCCGCAGAAGCGGTCATCGAGCCTGAGGAGTCCGAGGAGCCCGTTGGCAGGTTCAGATCCTACTTTCTGAATAATGCGCCCGCTCCCGTGGCTGATGCTCCGGATGAAGATGTATCCGGCAGTTCCGCACCTGCGGAGGATAGCGGCGTCTCCGTTCAGTCTCTGGATGAACCGGAGACCGCAGCCGCGGCTGACAGCGGCAAGGTCGTCTTTGTCGAGGTGAAGACCGCCGCCAAGCGCGGCGAGCTTATGCATGTCCTTCAAGGGCTTGAAGCAAGCCCCGCGCCGAGTGAACCCGTCAGTTCCGATAAGCCGGCAGAGTCTGCAAAGCCGGAGAAGCCGGCAGAATCCGCTCTGCCCAGCCCCGCTCCCTCCGCTGCCGTAGCGGAAGAAGCGCTCCCTGCGCAGGATCCCGATCTTGTGTATGAGATCCTGTTCCCGCAGTGCAGGGATGAGGAGAAAGAAGAGGAAGAGGACTTCATGTCTGTCTGCATCTTCGGCGAGGACGTGTATTGGGTCATCTTCTCCGATGACGGCAGCGAACTGGTCTTCCGTGCCGAGTGCAGCGTCAAGGAGTTTGAGGACTTTATAAAGCCCTTCATTCTCCCCGAAGCGTCTCCGTCACCGGAGGCATCTCCCGCAGCACAGGAGACCCCTCGCCCCGTGCAGTGACGCGGCAAACTGAAAATCACGGACACGGTGCGCGTAAACAGTGCACCGTGTTTGTCTTCTCTTTGCAGTAAAGTAGACTTTTTGGATAGTTTTTCACTTGATATTGC
This sequence comes from uncultured Oscillospiraceae bacterium, assembly GCA_934591725.1. Classification (GTDB taxonomy): domain Bacteria; phylum Bacillota; class Clostridia; order Oscillospirales; family Oscillospiraceae; genus Limivicinus. The sequence continues at coordinate 2,245 of CAKTPR010000083.1, read as the reverse complement.
TCTTTTTGTGTGTTAGAATTAAGACATATATAATGAGCAGGGAATTCGTAAATTCTTCGGCATCAGTAAGGAGAGAATCACGTGAAGAGACTCAAGGTTTCAAATAATGTTATCAGGCGTCTGCCCCGCTACCTCCGCAAGCTGGATGAGCTTACCGAAATCGGCATCAGCCGTATCTCGTCCTTCGAGCTGGGTCATCAGCTTGGGCTGACCCCGTCGCAGATCCGTCAGGATTTTAGCTGCTTCGGCGAATTCGGCCAGCAGGGTTATGGATATAATGTCCCCGCGCTGCGTGCGCAGATCGCATCTATCCTCGGTATGGACAGAGGCTTTACAGCCGTCCTCGTCGGCGTCGGCAACATCGGTCATGCCCTGATGGATAACTTCTGCTTTGCGGAATGGGGCTTCAATCTGGCCGCTGCTTTCGATATCAAGCCCGAAATAATCGGCACCACCTTTAACGGCGTTCCCATCCACGGGATGGACGAGCTTGAGGACTACCTCGCCGCGAACCATGTCGACGTCGCCGTTCTCACCGTTCCCAAGGAGGCCGCCATCGCCGTCACCAAGCGCCTTACCGACAGCGGTGTCGACGCGATCTGGAACTTCACCAATCTTGAGCTCACCGAGCCCAACAGCAGCACCATTGTCGAGAACATCCACTTCTCTGACAGCCTGCTCTCCCTGAGCTATTTTGTCTCCGAGCGCAGAGACGAGAACGCCGCCAAGGCCGCAAGAGCCGAAAAGCAGTAAGCTTCAAAACATTATGAGCAAAAAGGCATTGACTCTGTCAATGCCTTTTTTGAACCGATAAATTCCCGGCCCGCGCCGGGAGAGAGGAACTGCCATGAACATAGACGGAATAATTTTCGACCTTGACGGCACCCTGTGGGACTCCTGCCGCATCGTCGCCGAGAGCTGGGGCTATACCCTGCGCACGAAGTACGGCGCACAGAGCGTCCCGACCGAAGCGGAGGTGCGTTCCGTGATGGGGCTCACCGTCGCGCAGATAGCTGACCGGCTCTTCTCCGAATACGGCGGGCATTCCCTTGAGATATGCACCGACTGCATCCGCGAGGAGAACGCCTACATTGCCGCGCACGGCGGCGGCACGCCCTACCCCGGTCTTGAGGAGCTGTTCGGCAGACTCTCCGGGCGCTGCGGATTGTACATCGTCAGCAACTGTATTGACGGCTATATTCAGTGCTTTCTCGGCTGCACCGGCCTTGGCAGGTATATAAAGGACTTCGAGTGCGAGGGCGTGACCGGCATGAAGAAGGCGGACAACATCGCCCTCATCGCGCGCCGCAATGGCCTGAAGCGGTACATATACGTCGGCGACACCGCCTCCGATGAGGAGAGCGCCGCGCTTGCCGGCTGCCCGTTCGTGCATGCGTCCTACGGCTTCGGCACGGCGAAGGCTCCCGCCGCTGTGATCGGCGCGCCGCTTGAGCTGCTCGCGGTCATTGATGCAATGGATAAGGAGAATCAGAATGTCTGACACTATCGCGGCGATCGCGACCGGTGCGCAGGTCGCGGCCATAGGCATAATACGCATATCCGGCCCCAAGTCGCTGCCGATCGTTGACCGGCTCTTTCACCCGGCTTCCGGCAAACTCATGTCCGGGTATGAGGACAGGAAGCTTGTCTACGGCCGGCTGACCGACCGCAGCGGTGAGCTGCTCGATCTCTGCCTGTGTACCGTCAGCCACGCCCCGCACAGCTATACCGGTGAGGACACGGCGGAGCTCCAGTGCCACGGCTCGCCCACGGTGCTGCGCGCCGCGCTGGAAGAGCTGTTCCACGCCGGGGCGCGGCAGGCGCTGCCGGGCGAGTTCACAAAGCGCGCATTCTTAAACGGCCGCATGGAGCTCAGCTCAGCCGAAGCCGTCGCGGATATCATCGACGCGGAGAGCATCGAGTGCGCAAAGAACGCCGCCGCGCAGCTTTCGGGCGCGGTCGCCGTGAAGGCCGATAATATATACTCGACCCTTACCGACATCAGCTCGCATTATCACGCCGTGCTGGATTATCCCGACGAGGACATTGAGGACTTCTGTCTCGAAAACTATAAACAGCAGCTCTGCTCCGCCGCGGACTCGCTGCGCGCGCTGCTGAAGAGCTTTGAGCGCGGCAAGCTCATGGTCTCCGGCATCCCGGCGGCCATAGTTGGGCGGCCGAACGCAGGCAAAAGCTCCCTGCTCAACGCCCTGCTGGGCTATGAGCGCGCCATCGTCACCGACAT
>CAKTPR010000082.1 GCA_934591725.1 uncultured Oscillospiraceae bacterium | reverse complement strand
GGTGCAGGCCGATGCTCGGCTCGTCGAGGATATACAGCACGCCCATCAGGCTCGAACCGATCTGCGTCGCGAGCCTTATCCTCTGGCTCTCGCCGCCGGATAGCGTCGCCGCCGAGCGGGACAGTGAGAGATACCCCAGCCCGACGCTGACGAGAAAGCCCAGCCTTGCCTTTATCTCCTTGATGATGCGCTCGGCGATCATCTCGTCCTTTTCGCTGAGCTCAAGCCCGTCTATGAATTCCAGTGCCTTGAATATCGAAAGCTCCGTAAACTCGGCGATATTCATCCCGCCGACCGTGACGGCAAGCGCGGTCTTTTTGAGTCTGCGCCCATTGCACTCCGGGCACTTCACCTCGGACATGCACTCCTCGATATCCGCGCGCATGGCGGGACTCTGCGTCTCCCGGTAGCGGCGCTCAAGATTATTGACGATGCCCTCAAACTCGCGCTTTATGACGCCGAAGCCCTCGTTCTTCTCATATCTCAGCTGGAGCGCCTCGCCCTTTGTGCCGTAGAGGATCGCATCGAGTGCCTCCTTCGGCAGCTCCTTTATCGGGTCTGTGAGTTTGAAGTGGTAGCGCTTTGCGAGCGCGTCAAAATACATTCTCGATATTGAGTCCCCGCGCACGTTGTTCCAGCCCGAAGCCGTGAGTCCCCCGTCCATTATGCTGAGGTTCGGGTTCGGCATAATAAGCTCCGGGTCGATGAGCATCTGCACGCCGAGTCCCGTGCATTTCGGGCACGCGCCGTGCGGGCTGTTGAAGGAAAACAGCCGCGGCGTCAGCTCCTCTATGGATATGCCGCAGTCGTCACAGGCATAGTTCTGCGAGAACGTAAGCTGCTCCCCGCCGCCCGGCAGGTCGACGTACATCAGCCCGCCTGCGAGCGAGAGTGCCGTCTCGGCAGAGTCCGTGAGCCTGCGGGTGATGTCCGGCTTTATCACGAGCCTGTCGACAATTATCTCTATATTGTGCTTCTTGTTCTTTTCGAGCTTTATCTCTTCCGCAAGGTCGTATACCGCCCCGTCCACACGTGCGCGGACATAGCCGGATTTCTTCGCGTCCTCAAGCACCTTGACGTGCTCGCCCTTCTTTGAGCGTATCACAGGCGCGAGTATCTGTATCTTTGTCCCCTGCGGCAGCTCCATTATCCTGTCGACTATCTGGTCTATCGTCTGCTGCTTGATCTCCCTGCCGCACTTCGGGCAGTGCGGTACGCCCACGCGCGCCCAGAGCAGACGGAGATAATCGTATACCTCCGTGACCGTTCCGACCGTGGAGCGCGGGTTCTTCGAGGTCGTTTTCTGGTCGATGGATATTGCCGGGGAAAGCCCGTCGATATAGTCGACATCGGGCTTGTCCATCTGGCCGAGGAACATACGCGCGTATGAACTCAGGCTCTCGACATAGCGGCGCTGACCCTCGGCGTATATCGTGTCGAACGCAAGGCTGGACTTGCCGCTGCCGGAAAGCCCGGTGACGACGACGAGCTTGTCTCTCGGTATCTCAACGTCGATGTTCTTGAGGTTATTTTCCCTTGCGCCTTTTATATAAATGCTGTTATGAAGCATGGTGTTTCTACGCTCCTTGCAGGTGATGCCTGTTCCCCGCCGCGTCACACTGCTGCGGCAGGAATCTATTTATTATACCCCAATCCGCGCTCTATTTCAACTGCTGCTTTGCCTTTTGGTCACATCTTAACTTTCTGAAGAAGATGCATATTGACAGTGCAGCTGACAAATGCTACCATCAATACGGAGTACATTCCCAATGCTGAAAGGAGATCACTATGGAAAAGACTACCAAATACGCAGGCACACAGACCGAGAAAAATCTTGAGGCCGCGTTCGTCGGCGAATCTCAGGCACGCAATAAATACACATATTTCGCAAGCGTCGCAAAGAAGGAGGGCTATGAGCAGATAGCCGCGCTCTTCCTCAAGACCGCCGAGAACGAAAAGGAGCACGCCAAGCTCTGGTTCAAGGAGCTTGCCGGTATCGGCAATACCGCCGAGAATCTGGTCTCCGCCGCTGAGGGCGAAAACTATGAGTGGACGGATATGTACGACGGCTTTGCCAAGACCGCCGATGAAGAGGGCTTCCATGAGCTCGCGCAGAAGTTCCGCCTTATCGCTGCCGTCGAGAAGCACCATGAGGAGCGCTATCGCGCCCTGCTGCACAATATCGAGACCGCCGAAGTCTTCGCCAAGAGCGAGGTCAAGGTCTGGGAGTGCCGCAACTGTGGGCACATCGTTGTCGGCACGAAGGCTCCTGAGGTCTGCCCCGCCTGCAATCATCCCCAGAGCTATTTTGAAATTTGCGCCGAGAACTATTAAGCAGATAACCAAACCGGCCAGCCCGGCCTGCGTTCCCGTAAATGCAGGCCGGGCTGATTTTATATTTTGTTGTCTCCTTAAATACTTATAAAAATAGTAGATAAGCAATTGACAAAAATAAAACATGCTTCTATAATACTCCCGGTTAGATACGTCTACCGTCATAAGTATAAACACCTGTGCGCCCCAAAGGAGGACAAATGAAAACACTGTTCAAACGCTTTTCCGCCGTATTTCTCGCCGTCATTATGATCGCCGCGCTTGCCGCCTGCGGTCAGGCGGACACTCCCGCCGCCGTCGGAACTGCCGCCCCCGCCGAGCCTTCCGAAAGTCCGATCGATGACCTCACCGTGAACGTCATGGTGCTCAACGGCACCACCGGCTTCGGCATGGCAAACCTCATGTATTCCGCACAGAACGGCGAAGCCGCGCTCAATTATAATTTCAGCGTCGAGACGGACGCGAGCAGCGTCACGGCGGCGCTGATAAACGGCTCTGCCGATATCGCCACCCTGCCCACAAACGCTGCGGCGGCGCTCTATAACAAGACCGGCGGCGCAGTTCAGGTCGTCGCGCTCAACACCCGCGGCGTTCTGTACCTCGTCGCGGACAGCAGCCTTGAGATAAACAGCTTTGAGGATCTCTGCGGCAAGACCGTGTACGTCCCCGCACAGAACCCCACCTTTATCTTCCGGTACCTCTGCGAGGCAAACGGCCTCAAGCCCGGTGAGGATATAGTCATTGACAACAGCTATGCCCAGCCCGCCGATCTGAACACCGCCGTCTCCTCCGGTGCGGTGCAGCTCGCCGTTCTCCCGGAGCCTATGGTGACCATCGCCCGCAGCGCGAATGACAAGCTGACCGCGGCTCTCGACCTCACCTCCGAGTGGGACAAGGCCGCGCCCGCCGGGAGTCTCGTGCAGGGCTGCGCGGTCGTCAGACGCGAATTTGCCGAGGCACACCCCGCAGAGCTCGCGTGCTTCCTCAATGAGTATAAAGCCTCTGTTGAAGCTCTGACCGCCGATATTCAGGGCAGCGCCGAGAAGATACAGGAGACCGGCATTTTCGCAAAGGCCGCCGTCGCCGCAAAGGCCATCCCCAACTGCAATATCTGCTTCATCGACGGCGCAGATATGCAGAACGCGCTTGCCGCGTTCTATGAGGTCATGTACTCCGTCGCTCCCGATTCCATCGGCGGCAGCATCCCCGGCGACGATTTCTACTGCGTCCTCGGATGAAGCTTGTCCGTTCAAAGCCAGTCAGGACGCTGCTTGCGGCGCTGTTCTGGCTCGCGCTCTGGCAGCTGCTCTCCGCGGCTGTCGGCAGTGCGCTGCTGCTCCCGGCTCCCTTGTCGGTCGTCAGGCGGCTTTTTGAGCTTATGGGTACGGCGCAGTTCTGGCGCACCGTGCTGCTCTCGCTGCTCAGGATAAGCGCCGGTATCGCGTTCGCCCTTGTCCTCGGTGTCATAACCGCCGTGCTGACGAGCCGCTTCGCGCTGCTCGATGCGCTGCTCACGCCCGTCATCAGCGTCATAAAGACGACGCCCGTCGCCTCCTTTGTGATCCTTGTGCTGATATGGCTCAGGCGCGACTATGTCCCGGTGCTCATTTCCGCACTGATGGTTTTCCCCGTCGTGTGGAGCAACGTCTCCGCCGGGATAAAGAACACCGACCGCAGCTTTTTGGAGCTTGCGCGCGTATACGATTTCTCATTTATCAAGACCGCGCGGAGCATATATTTTCCGTCGGTGCTGCCGTACTTTCGCTCAGCATGTTCGAGCGCGCTCGGCTTCGGCTGGAAATCCGGTATCGCCGCCGAGGTACTCACCGTGCCCGGCGTCTCGATAGGCCGCATGATCTATGAATCCAAGCTCTATCTCCAGACGACCGATCTTTTCGCATGGACGCTGTGCGTCATCCTGCTCAGCTTCCTGCTTGAAAAGCTCATGCTGAGACTGATTTCGGGAGGCGGGAAAAATGCTTGAACTCAAGAACGTCTCTCTCAGCTACGGCGATCTCCGCGTCCTGCGCGATGTGTCCCTCCGTCTTGACCCCGGCGAGCGCATCGCCGTCATGGGGCCGTCGGGCTGCGGCAAAACGAGCCTGCTGCGCGTGATCGCGGGGCTGCAAAGCCCGGACTCCGGTACTGTCGAGCGCACGGCGCAGCGGCTCTCCTTTGTGTTTCAGGAGCCTCGGCTGCTGCCGTGGCTCACAGCTGAGGAAAATGTCAGGCTCGTTCTGCCCGATGCGCATCAGGACGAGGACGCCGCAGCTTGGCTATCGCGCTTCGGCCTGAGCGACGCCGCGGGTAAGCTGCCCGCGGAGCTTTCGGGCGGCATGCAGCAGCTCGTCTCCCTTGCGAGAGCGCTTGTTTGCACACCCGACCTGCTGCTGCTTGACGAGCCGTTCAAAGCTCTGGACGCCGCCGCAAAGCAAAATGCGATCGCAACCGTTTCTGACGGCACGGACGCCGCAATCATCCTTGTGACGCACGACGCCTGCGAGGCCGAAGCCCTCGGCTGCCGCGTTATAGATTTCTCCGAACTGAATAACTAAACTGTCAAAAACCCGCTCCGCACACTGAACTGTGCGGAACGGGTTTCAATTTATATTTTCTTTTTCCTCGGCTTCGGCAGCGGCGTCAGCTCCGCGACTAATGGGAGCAGCTTTTCGACAAGCTCACGGTTCTCAATGTCGAGGATGTACTGCTCCTTTGCCCCATCATAAGGAAAGCCGCAGTCCGCCCCCGCCATAAGCTCCGACAGCTCCGGGAGCTTCTTCACAAAGACCGTGTTGTCGCACACGGTCAGCACCGGCCTCTCGCCGAGATAGACCATGTATTCGCCGAACATCTTCTTCATGCTTATATCTCCGATGCCCTCTATCTGCTCGCAGACAAAATCAATGTATTCTTTCGATGTTGCCATATTGTCTCCTCACTCGGTTATCTCTATGCGGTTGCCCTCCGCGTCGAGAACACAGCTTTCATAGTACCCGTCCCCGGTCACTCTCGGCCCGCTCACGACGGCATAGCCGTCCATCCTCAGCCTTTCGGTGAGTGCGTCGACCTCCACGCGGCTGCCGACGGAAAACGCCAGATGCGCAAAGCCCGTCCTGAGCGGCAGCTTATCCATGTCCCGAAGCTCCGGCGCGGTCATAAGCTCCAGCCGCGCGCCGCCGTCAAAGCTCAGGAAGTATGAGCGGAAGCCGGTGTTTTTGTTATGGTACATTTCCCCGGCGCTTGCCCCGAAATACCGTGCGAAGAATTCTTTCTCCGCTTCTATGTCGTTTACATATATCGCCGTGTGTTCAATCCTCATCCTGCACCTCCGTCGTTATATTATCAAATAAGCTCGGTTCCGTGTACGTCTCTGCCTTGTTATACACCGCAGTCTCCGGTATAAAGTTCTCGCCGATGCGGTGATCTATCCCGGCCTTGCGCGCCTGACTGCGCTGATACGGCCGCCTGACGTTGTACATCTTCCCGTTCTTTATAAAGTGCGCGCCCGTCTGGTGAAAGCGGAACGGCACGTTTTTCTCCACGCACTGGCGGCGCAGCTCAAGCACCCAGGCATAGTCGCAGGGCCGCGCATCACGTCCGGACTCGCCGCCGACGGATACCTCCTCAATATTATCGTCGAGGTACTTTGAGATATCCAACCCCTCAAGCAGCGGAGCCGCGATGATCGACCGGTGCTTTATCGGCAGCGCGCGGAATATCGGTAGGCGGTAGTCCGCCATGCTCTGGTTCTCCACCGTGCAGCCGATCAGCACATTGTCATAGCCGTCGCCCCAGTCCGGCGGCAGGCACGCTTCGAGCCTGTCAATTCGCTTGGTGAAGAAATAAAACCAGCAGTCGCGCCGCTCGCGCATCATCTTCCAGCACTCGCCGCGCCACTCGTCCGCGTCCTTCAGCAGGAAATCCGAGGTGAAGCAGGTGAACACTACCCTACCCGGCGGTATCTTATAGCTCCCGTCGCGCTTTCTCTTTACGGGCAAATTAAAGTTCCCCGTCCTGCGGCAGACGCTGCTCGCCTCCGCCGCACCGTACATCTCATCCTGCCTGTAAACGTAGCAGTACTTACAGCCGGGGCTGATCTTCGTGCAGCCGTGCCAAGGGTTCCAGTCGGCATATATTTCATTTTCCGCCGTCATGCTGGCCGCCTCCCCTGCCGCTTTTTTCCTTGACCATATAATATAGGCCATCCTGATTTCTGTCAATGACCGCCCATACCATCTCCCGGCAATGACATTCATGGCCGTACTGCCCATTTACGCTGGAAATGCAGCACACTCAGCGCGAAGCGCCGCCCACCCGGGCGGCGCCTATTAATTATTCTTCAGTTTTTATTTCGCCGTGTTTCTTTTCAAACTCCTCAATATACTTGCGGATCAGGTAAATAACCTCGCCGTTCGCGGAACGTCCGTCATACTGAGAAATATAATGCAGCTTGTAATGCAGTTCGCTGTCTATCCGAAGTCCAAGATGCTTGCTTTTATCGTTTTTTATTCTGTCCATAAACTCTCCGTGCAGATCATTGTGTACTTAAATTAAATTCTGCTTGAGTTTATTTTAAGGACAAGTTATAATTCTATGTAACAAACGTACTTAAAATAAGTACACAAAATTGCCGTTAGGAGAGAAATATATGGGCAAAGACACTGCTTATTTCGTCAGACGTCCGTCGACAATTTCTGACCTTCGCGTTCCGCATCTGTTGTCTTTGGAAAAAGAGTACGATATAGTAAAAACAATACAGCTTTCTTGGATTGATTATGAAAACTTTTGCTTTGATTTGTTAGCTGACAGGCAATTTCTATCCGATAATGCGCACCTGTGCTCTGACTATCCTCTCTTCAAATGCCTGTATGTAAAAGCTAATGGCCACACGGATGGCATTCTTATTATTCCTGATAATCAAGCATACGTAAAATTTGCGGCTTATTACGGCTAAAGCTCGGCTTTTCATATAAACACCAGCGCCGCCCACCCGGGCGGCGCTTATTAATTATTCTTCAGTTTTTCTCCTGCTCTCATTCTCCCTCAGATACTCGTTCAGGTAATCCGAAGCCTGACTGAGGATCATCAGTATGCAGTAGTCCGCCTCCATGGCGTCGCGCCGCGCTATCGCTTCGGTCAGCTGTCCAAGCTTCGGAAGGCTGCCGCGCAGCTCGGCGGGGTCTTTGTAATACTCTTTTATGAGATTGCGTATCATCTTCTCAAAGCTCTGGAACACGATAGCATAGGCCGCGTTCCCGGATATCTCGGTGATGCACTTGTGGAAGAGATACACCTCCTCCGCTGCGTCCTCGTCGCTGGCCGCAAGCACCGCCGCCAAGCGCTTCTGCAGCGTCTCCAGCGACTCCGGTGTGAGGTTTGCGCAGGCAAGGCGCGTACACTCCCGCTCGACCAAGATGCTCAGCTCCATCAGGTCTTTGAACAGCGCGCTGTCAACCAGCGCGGAGTCATAGCTCATGATCGCCGCCAGCGTCTCGGGCGTCGCGTTGCGGACATAATCCGCCACAAACGTACCCCGGCGCGGTACGATGCGCAGAAAGCCCATGCGCGCCATATCAAGTATCCCCTGATTGACCGAGCCTCGGCTTATCCCGAGCTGCAAAGCAAGCTCGCGCTCCGGCGGCAGTCTGTCCCCCGGCTTCAGCTCGCCCGAGAATATCTTCGCCTCCATGATCTCGACAAATCCGGCCTTCAGGCTCTTGCTATCGTCTGCGCGCATCTCGCTTTATCCTCCGTGTTTGTATATATGATACCATATTTTATAATACATTCGTCATAAAATCAAGTGTAGTCTGCAAATAAATGCCACCCAGTGCTTTTGTGTCTCTACTTTGCACAAAAGTACGCGCCGTATTTTTGTCAAGCAATTGTCAATATGTTCTTGTGTTTGGCTCTGAAATGCGGTAAAATAACAGTGGCTATACCACGCAGCATATTTTATGTGTATAAAATTGGAGGGAATGTCAATGCAGAAATACGACGTGATCGTTGTAGGCGCAGGCAACGGCGGGCTTTCCGCAGCGACCTATCTTGCGAAGGCCGGGAAAAAGGTGCTCGTCCTTGAAAAGCACAACTTGCCCGGAGGCTGTGCCACAAGCTTTGTCCGCGGCAATTATGAATTTGAAGCGACCCTGCACGAGCTGTGCCAGATGGGCACCGGCGAGGGCGAAGGCAAGCGCGGCGCGGTGCGGCAGCTGCTTGAGGATGAATACGGGCTGGATGTCGAATGGTGCAGTGCGAACGAAAGCTTTGCCTCCATCGCGACCGACCCAGACGGCTTCAATGTCGCCATGCCCGCGGGCGTTCAGAACTTCATCGATGAGATGGAGCGTCAGGTACCCGGCAGCCGCGAATCCATGACCACCGTCATGGAGCTTGGCCGTATGCTGGTCGACGGCGTCGAGTGGCTCTACGAGCGCCACAACGAACCGGAAGGGCTGCAAAAGGTCGAAATGATGCTCAAGTACTATGACCTCATGCGCCTTGTCCCGCAGCCCTGTGATGAGATGCTGCGCAGGATCGGCGTCCCCGATAAGGCACGCCAGATCTTCGAGTCCTACTGGACGTACGTTGCGGCCGACTCCACCGAGATGAGCTTCGCGCCATATACCTTCATGACCTACGTGTACCTGACCCAGCTGCCCTGGTTTGCGAAGAACCGCTCGCATGAGATATCCCTCGCGTTCGACGCGAAGCTGCGCGAGCTCAGCGGCGATATCTGGTACAACACCAAGGTCGAGAAGATCGACATCAAGGGCGGCGAGGTACGCGGTGTCGAGCTTGCCTCCGGTGAGTATATCGAGTGCTCCTACGTTATCTCAAACCTCATGCCGCATGTCGTGTTCGACCGCATGGTCGACAGGAGCAAAGTCCCCGAGTACGACAAAAAGAAGATGAACGCGCAGCGTCTCGCGCAGGCCGCCTTCACCGTGTACCTCGGCCTTGACGCAAGCGCCGAAGAGATCGGTCTGAAGAATTACGACACCTTCCTGCGCCACACGCCGGATAACCACCAGCAGTTCCTCTCCTCCGACTCTATCGACACCCACCGTGACATCACCTGCACCGTCCTCACGAACGCCCTGCCCGACGCCGCGGGAGAGAGCCGCGCATTTATCCAGTTCAGCAAGTTCTTTACCGGCGACCCGTTCAAGGACGTCACCGAGGAGGAGTACTTCAAGATCAAGGATCGTGTCGCCCGCGAGTGCGTCGAGCGCTATGAGGAGGTCACCGGCTGCGATCTTCAGAACCACATTGAAGAAATCGTCGTCGCCTCCCCCGTCACATGGGCACGCTACCTCGGCACGCCGCGCGGCGATGTTTATGGCTACATCCCCGCCGGCTGGGACGGCATGTTCCCGCGCGTGCAGTGCGCGCACCGCGAGGATTACACGATAAAGGGTCTGCGCTTTGTCGGCGGCCACGGCTCCCAGATGGACGGCTATTCACAGGCCTATCTCTCCGGCGCGGAGCAGGCAAGATACATGCTTCAGGACATGAAGGAGGGCAAGTAAGA
>CAKTPR010000081.1 GCA_934591725.1 uncultured Oscillospiraceae bacterium | reverse complement strand
CTGTCATACACGGCTATGGGGACTGCATCAAGCTTACTGCGCTGTGCGACGGCGCGGATATAACCGCATTCTCCGGCGACGGAATTATACTTTCCACGCCCACCGGGTCGACTGGCTACTCCATGTCGGCTGGCGGGCCGATAGTTGAGCCGGACGCGGAGAACATCATCATAAGCCCTATATGCGCGCATATGATGAGCTCGCGCTGCTACGTGCTCGGCCCGGAGCATGAGATAGAGGTACACGTGGAAAAGCTGCACGGCCGCCGCGCTTACCTTTCCGTTGACGGGAACTCAGTCATGGATCTGGCAAATCACGACCGCATAATTATACGCCGCTCTGCCAGCTGCACTGTGATGGCTGACATGGGACTTAGAAATTTTTACGAAATTGCATTCGGCAAACTTCGCTGAAGATATTGGAGGGAGCATATGAAGCCTGGCAGACAGAGCATTATAATGGAAATAATAAACGAGAAGGATATTGAAACGCAGAACCAGCTGCTTGAGGAGCTTGCGGCGCGAGGAGTGAAGAGCACGCAGGCCACACTATCCAGAGACATACGCGATATGCGTCTTGTCAAGGAGCTGGGGCCGAACGGGAACTACCGCTATGCCGCGGCTTCAAAGCCCAGTGTTGCCGCGCTCGATACCAAGCTGCGGAATATATTCAAAGAGTGTGTGCTCTCTTATGACATCGCGCAGAACATCTTCGTGATGAAGACGCTTCCGGGGCTTGCCCCCGGTGCGTGCTCCACGCTCGACAGCATGGAGATAAACGGGCTCGTCGGCACTATCGCGGGCGATGATACCGCGTTTGTGCTCATGCGCGACAATGAGTCGGCGCAGGCTCTGTATAACGAGATCGAAGAGCTGCTGTAAAAGGCAGGTGTGCAGAGGGCGCTTTCCAAGCAGGAGGACACCATGCTTAATGAACTGCATATAGAGAATATAGCCGTCATTGAACGCGCGGATATTTCATTCGGCAGAGGCCTCAATGTCCTGACCGGCGAGACCGGCGCAGGTAAATCCATTGTCATTGACTCGATAGGCGCAGTTCTTGGCGACCGCGTGAGCCGTGAGCTTGTCCGCCGCGGTGCGGATAAGGGACTTGTCACCGCCGCGTTCGATGCGGACGGCTGCGAACAGTGGCTTGCCGATAACGAAATAGACGCCGATGATGAGCTTATCATCCAGCGCCGCATAACAGCGGACGGGAAAAGCAGCTGCCGTGTCTGCGGCGCACCAGTAACAGCGGCACAGCTCAAGGAGCTTGCGGCACTGCTGGTGGATATCCACGGTCAGAACGACGGACGTCAGCTTATGGATGAGCGCCGCCACCGTGAATATCTCGACCGCTTCGGCAATTATCAGGACGTATTGGATACCTATGCCGCGGCATGGGAAAAGTACCGCTCCGTCAGTAAGCAGCTCAGTCAGCTCCAGATGGACGAGGTCGAAAAGGAGCGCCTGAGCGACAGCCTGCGCTATCAGATAGAGGAGCTTGAGCGCGCGGGACTGAAGGCAGGGGAGTATGATTCCATATGCGCCCGGCGCGATCTTCTGCGCAACTCCGAAAAGCTTACGGACGCGCTGGATCAGGCGATGGACGCGCTCAGCGGCGGGGAGGACAGCGCCCTGTCTATGGCGCAGAACGCGGCATATTACACCGGCAAGGCTTCGGCCTACGCTTCCGAGCTTGAGGCGGCGGCTGAGAACATCAACAGCGCCGTCTTTACGCTGACGGACGCGGCGGAGACGCTGCGCGATTTCCGCGACAGCCTTGATTTCTCACCTGAGGAATATAACGAGCTTGAGACGCGCATCGCGCTTCTGAATAAGCTTCAGCGCAAATATTCGCGCGATGAGGACGCACTGATAAGCTATCTGGACGAGTGCCGCGAGAAGCTCGACGGCATACAGTATGCCGTCGAGCGCTCGGCAAAGCTGCGGCGTGAGCTGGACGCGGCAGCAAAGGACTGCGCCGCAAAGGCCGCCGCCCTCAGCGCGAAGCGCCGCGAGGCCGCCTCTGAGCTTGAAGGGCGCATAAGCGCGGAGCTTCGGGAGCTGAACATGCCCTCGGTCAGGTTCGCCGTTGAGTTTTCACCCATTGAGGGTGAGCCAGGCTTTGACGCGAACGGCTGTGACGATATCCGCTTTATCATGTCGGCAAACGCAGGTGAGACGCTCGGCCGCATAAGCCGCATCGCTTCCGGCGGTGAGCTCAGCCGCATCATGCTTGCAATGAAGAATGTTTTCGCGGAAAACGACCCGGTCGGGACGATGATCTTCGACGAGATCGACACGGGCGTATCGGGAATCGCGGCGCAGCGTGTGGGCGAGAAGCTCTTTTGTGTGTCGCTCGGCAAGCAGGTAATGTGCGTGACGCATCTGCCGCAGATCGCCGCGATGGCGGACAACCACTATCTTATCCGCAAGGAGGAGCGCGGCGGCAGGACCTATACGGACGTACTTCCGCTCGACCTTGAGGGGCGCAAGCAGGAGCTTGCAAGGATGCACGGCGGTGACAACATCACTGAGACTACACTTGCCAGCGCCGAGGAACAGCTGCGCGCATGCGAGAAATTCAAGCGGGAAAGAATCAAACACACGGCTTGACATTGGCGTCAAGTTACAGTATAATCCCAAATGTTCAACGCTATGACGGACAGAAGTAAGCTGCTCCGGCCTGCACAGAGAGCCCCCGTTTGCTGCGAGGGGGAGAGGCGGACAGTTGAATACAGTCCCGAGCGGCATACCGAAAGCATTGAGAGTAGGCTATGACGGGCGCGCCCGATACAGCGCAGAAGTGCATTGCACTTGCAGAGGTTCGCTTCGTGAGTGGCGAATGATGCAGAGGTGGTACCGCATAGTATATGCCCTCTGTCCGAAAGGACAGAGGGCTTTTTTGTGAGGTGATAATAATGACTGTCAGCGAAAAGGCCGTTTTACTGCACGGTCAGGGCTATAACTGTGCGCAGTCCGTGCTTGCCGCCTGCGGCGAGTATACCGGCATGGACGAGAAAACTGCGCTTGCGATAGCCGGCGGCTTCGGCGGCGGTATGCGCTGCGGGGAAATGTGCGGCGCGGTGTCCGGAGCGCTTATGGCTATCGGGCTGTGCTGCCCGTATAACGACGCATCCGATATTGATGCAAAGACGAAGATAGCCGCGCTTGCCAAAGCATTGACCGGCGACTTCCGCGACAACTTCGGCTGTGTAAGGTGCTTGGAGCTCAAGAGCAACGGCATTGGCTGCGATGAGCTTATCGCTTATGAAGCGGCAAAGGTCGAAAAAAAGATCAAAGAAAACAAATAATTTTATGGGGGAAATGAAAATGGGTATTTACGAAGAACTCGTTGCCAGAGGGCTTATCGCTCAGGTAACAAATGAAGAAGAGATCAGAAACATGGTGAATAACGGCAAGGCCACGTTCTACATCGGCTTTGACTGCACCGCTGATTCTCTGCATGTCGGCCACTTCATGGCATTGTGCCTTATGAAGCGTCTTCAGATGGCAGGGAACAAGCCCATCGCGCTTATCGGCGACGGCACCACGCTTATCGGCGACCCCTCCGGCCGTACCGATATGCGCAAGATGCTGACCAAGGAAGACATCAATTATAACGCAGAGTGCTTCAAGCGCCAGATGGAGAAGTTCATCGACTTTTCTGACGGCAAGGCGCTCATGCTGCATAACGCGGACTGGCTCGCACCGCTCAATTATATTGAGCTGCTGCGCGAGGTAGGCGCATGCTTCTCCGTCAACAACATGCTGCGCGCCGAGTGCTACAAGCAGCGCATGGAAAAGGGTCTGAGCTTCCTTGAGTTCAACTACATGATAATGCAGAGCTACGACTTCTACTACATGTTCCAGCACTACGGCTGCAACATGCAGTTCGGCGGAAACGACCAGTGGAGCAACATGCTCGGCGGCACGGAGCTTATCCGCCGCAAGCTCGGCAAGGACGCGCACGCGATGACCATAACACTGCTCCTCAACTCCGAGGGCAACAAGATGGGCAAGACCGCATCCGGCGCTGTCTGGCTCGATCCGAACAAGACCAGCCCATTTGAGTTCTACCAGTACTGGCGCAACGTCGGCGATGCGGACGTGCTCAAATGCATCCGTATGCTGACCTTCCTGCCGCTTGAGCAGATCGATGAGATGGACAAATGGGAAGGCAGCCAGCTCAACAAGGCCAAAGAGATACTCGCATACGAGCTCACCAGCCTTGTCCACGGCGAAGAGGAGGCCAAGAAGGCCGAGGCTGCCGCAAAGGCTCTGTTTGTCGGCGGCGGTGATGCCGAGCACATGCCCACGACCGAGCTTACGGAAGCTGACCTCACCGACGGCGCAATGGATATTATGACCGTTCTTGTCAAGTCCGGCCTCTGCGCCTCCAAGTCCGACGCGCGCCGCAATATCCAGCAGGGCGGCGTCACGGTCGATGACGAGAAGGTCACCGACATCGACAAGACCTATTCCGCCGATGAGCTGAAAAACGGCATAGTCGTCAGACGCGGCAAGAAGAACTTCAACAAGGTCATTCTCGAGTAAACAGATATTCTTTCAGCCTGCCCGGAAAATTCCGGACAGGCTGAAACTTTTTCTCTCTGATTGCGACTTAATAGGTGAAAGGGGAGAGCGGACATTGACTGACACAGAGATAATACAGCTGTATTGGCAGCGCGATGAGAGTGCGGTAAGCGAGACCGATATAGCCTATGGCACATACTGCCGAACGATCGCAGGCAATATTCTCCAGTGCGATGAGGACACCGAGGAGAGCGTCAACGATACATATCTTGCAGTCTGGAACAGTCTGCCGCCCGACTGGCCGGACTGCTTGAAAGCATATATCGGCTGCCTTTGCAGGAAAATATCAATATCTGCATACCGCCGCGGGACAGCGAAGAAGCGCGGCGGCTGCCAGAGTGAGATCGCGATAGAAGAACTGTCGGCATATCTGCCTGACAAAGACGGCAGCCCGGAAACGACGGTCGAGCTAAAGGAGCTCGCCGCCGCACTTAGCATATTTCTGCGCAGCCTGCCGGATAGGGAGCGGAACGTCTTTATGGCGCGGTACTGGTACGTCATGCCGATAAACGACATTTCAGCGCGTCTCTCCCTTAACATCAACACTGTCAAGACTATCCTCCGCCGCACGCGCCAGAAGCTGGCGCGCTATCTTGAGAAGGAGGGACTGATATGAACGGGAAAACGCTGTTTGAAGCATTGTCATATATAGACTCCGACATTATCACCTCGGCGGACGCAGCGCTGGATGGCAAAGTTCAATACATACCAAAGAGAAAAACGTGGAAAACGCTGCTTATCGCGGCTGTTATCGCGTCGCTCCTGACTGTCAGCGCCGCGGCGTCCGGTTGGTTCGGCCTTGAGGGGCATATCCTCGGCCGGCTCCTGCCGACAGAGACAGCCGAGATAAGGGCTCACACACTGCAATATATACCGGAAAACGAATTTCTGTGGATATCCGCCGTGAGCAGTCCGGAAGCGCCTGAGTTCAAGGCACAGCAGGAGTGGGGACAATACACCGCGGATTATCTGGCATCAAAGGAAAACGATGAAGAGTGGCGCGAGTATTATTCAAGCTCGGTCGATTCGTGGACGATGGAACAGGGCGATATCGCGCGTATATACAGACTGCTTGACGACGAGATGCTGGCTGAGCTTAAGCGGATCGCTGCGGAATACGGTCTTAAGCTGCACGACAGTGAGGAAATGTATGTCGTAAATTCCCCGGAACCGCTTGAACCTGCTTGGATAAGCAAGTTTCAGCCGGAGACGGATATGTATGAGTATATCAGCATATATGAGGACAACAGCTTTTATATGCATGCCTATGCAGACTGCACGTCCTTTGCCGAACATTCTGACTATACCACGTCATATTCCGTTATACTCTGCCGCAAGGGAACCGTGCCGCCGCCTGCTGTAATGGAAACCGAAGCCGATAAATACGCAGAACGCACGGAGTGGTCATATACGACCTCGCACGGCGAGGAACTGTCTTTGACGTTTATTCCGGACTATAACGGCTGGAGCTCATTGTATATAAGCTATACATACGACGACGGATATCTGCTGATCCACGCCGGACTTTATGATGTTCAGGAGCTGTCGCAGACGGAAGCCTTCGCCGAACGCTTTGATTACTCTGCCATCGGCTAAGATCAGAAAAAGCACCATCCATGGCTATACTGCGTGGGTGGTGCTTATCGTTTCTTTTCGTTATTATTCCGCGGCTTCGATATCCGCGCTGGCGGCATCTTCGGCGGCTCTGACCGTGTATTCGGTCACGCCGAGGATAGTCTCGCCGTCGATCTGGAGCGGCGTGGGGCGGTCAAAGCGCACGGTGATCTCATGCCCGCACAGCACCTTGATATTGTGCCGGTGGTTTATGTGCTCGCCCTTAAAGATGGAAGGGAAGATAGCCAGTGTTTTGAGCTTGCTTGAGCCGAAAAATACCATAACGGACAACGACCTGTTGAGTCCGAGACGGTTCTGGTTCGGAGTCGGCATCATGCCGCCGCCGTAATAGCGGCCGTTCATCGTCGGTGCGAGCCATACCTTTTTATAGGGGCAGTTTATACCGTCGACAGTAATGACGGCGTCGCGCGGCTTATAGTGGAACAGCAGCCCCTTTATCGCGATGCCTGTATAATTTATCTTGCTGTCGCCCTGTTCGCGCAGACGGTCGCCGACTTCGCAGCAGTAGCCGTCTATGCCGTAGCCGATGCCATTGAGGAACTTATAGGTCTTCCCCTGCACCGTAACGGTCGGCAGATCCTTTATGTAGTCGTTTATGAGCACGGGAGCGTCAGCCGACGCACCGGCGATGTCACGCAGAAAATCGTTGCCGCTTCCGGTGGCGTAGTAGTATATCTCATTCGACAAGCAGGACAGGTCAAAGTCGTTTATGAATCTGTTCAGCGTTCCGTCACCGCCGCAGATAACGAGCTTGTCATCAGCACTCAGTGAGCGCTGAAACGCTGCGGTATCGGTGATGCCGGTCATGTCGGTAAACGTGAGTTCACCGCCGTGCAGAATGTCCTTCAGCTTTTCTGCGCCTTCCTTGCCGCGCCCGTTGCCGGCCTTGGGGTTATAGAGTATCTGCCAGGTCATGATTTATTCCTCCGCCTTTATTTCTCTCATTGAAGCTAACGGCACATCGTTTCCGTGCGTGAAGCCTGCTCCGGCTTTCAGCGCTTTCGCGTTCCTGATAATGTACAGCACGAACGACAGCAGCATCATTGCCGTGCAGACAGCGATCATTGCGTTTGAAACCGACGTCGGGATGCGGTACCAGATGATATGCGTCAGCATCATCGCGTACAGAAGCCCGGTCGTGACCTTACCGTGCCAATCAGCGCTCATGACAAGCCCCGTTTTCCTGATGACGATAAGGCTCATTATCCCTGTCGATATCTCCTTGAACGTGAGGAGCAGGAGCGGCAGCAGCATCAGCGGATAGCGCGTGAGCAGGCACAGCAGCATTGCTGCCTGAGTGAGCTTATCCGCCACGGGGTCAATGATCTTACCGAGGTCGCTTACCATATTGAAGCGGCGCGCGATATATCCGTCGGCCGTGTCGGATATCCCGGACAGCGCGAGCAGAGCCGCCGTTTTCCAGAAGTTTTGTTCTACGCAGTAGGCATAGACGAAAAACGGGATAAGAATAAGCCGGAACACAGAAAGCATATTCGGTATGGTGATGCAGTTCTTCCAGATACTGTCTTTCGGAGTCCCTTTGTTCATATATGCCGCCCCCTCTTTTCCAGTATTTAACCAGGAATTTGACAACTGAATATCAAATTAACTTCAAGTATTGTTGAAGTCAAACTGCGTTTGGCACTGGAGATGATAAGAAATTTGCGGACTTTGAACAAATTATGAAGAAGGGGCTTGCAATTACAGATAAGCCGTGCTATATTGTCATTGCTTCAATTAAATAGCCATTGAAGCTTTCAGAATCGTATTCCGGAATGCGAGACTGGAAGTGGAGGAACTCTGGAGAATCTCATTTATTTGAGTGCCGAAGGTGCAAGGTCGTCAGACCGAATCTCTCAGGCCAAAGGACAGAGTGGAACACAGCTTTGCATTGCTTGCAGTTGTCCCGCCTTGTTCGGAGTTTCCGACACAGGGGCGGGAATTTTTGTTATCGGGGGAAAGAAATATGCAGGCAGTTTTAAGCATTGTTCAGAAAATCAACTTCTATCTTTCGGATTACATACTGGTGATCCTGCTTGTCGGCACCGGTATATTCTTCAGTATAAAGACGCGGTTCGTGCAGGTGCGCTGCTTCGGTGAGGGTATGCGCAGCGTGTTCGGCAAGATCAGCCTGCACGGCGGGAAGCAGGAGAGCGGACTGAGTTCGTTCCAGGCACTTGCGACAGCCGTCGCGGCGCAGGTCGGCACCGGCAATATAATCGGCGCAAGCGGCGCTATCCTCACCGGCGGCCCCGGCGCAATCTTCTGGATGTGGATCATCGCATTCTTCGGCATGGCTACTATCTATTCCGAAGCAGTCCTTGCGCAGGAGACAAAGACCGTCAAAGAGGACGGCACAGTCCACGGCGGCCCGGTCTACTATATCAACAGGGCGTTCCCGAACGGCTTCGGCAAGTTCCTCGCGGGCTTCTTCGCCGTGGCCATCACTCTGGCGCTCGGCTTCATGGGCAGCATGGTGCAGTCGAACTCCATCGGCGAGACTTTCTCAAACGCGCTCGGCATACCCACATGGGTCATCGGCATTGCAGTCACGGTCATCGCGGGTCTTATCTTCCTCGGCGGCATCCAGCGCATCGCATTCGTCACGGAGAAGCTCGTCCCCGTTATGGCGGTGCTCTATATCCTCGGCGGGCTTGCTGTCCTCATCATGCGCATCAGATTCATTTCTGAGACCTTCGGCATGATCTTCAAGTACGCGTTCGAGCCCAACGCCATCATCGGCGGCAGCCTCGGCTACGCGCTCAAGACCGCTATCAGCCAGGGCGTCAAGCGCGGCCTGTTCTCCAATGAAGCCGGTATGGGCTCGACCCCGCACGCGCACGCTATGGCTAACGTGAAGAAGCCGCACGATCAGGGCGTCGTCGCTATGATCGGTCTGTTTATCGATACCTTCATAGTCCTCACTATGACGGCTCTCGTCGTTATATCCTGCCTCTATGCCGATGACGGCATTCTCGCCTCCGGCGCTGCCGACGGCGTGAGCAAGGCGAACATGGCTCAGCTCGCGTTCTCTAACTGCTTCGGCAAGGGCGTCGGTTCGCTCTTCGTCGCGGTCTGCCTGCTGTTCTTCGCGTTTTCCACGATCCTCAGCTGGAACTTCTTCGGCAAAGTCAATGTGGAATACCTCTTCGGTGAGAAGGCGGTCAAGGTCTATTCCGTGCTCGCGCTGGTGTTTATCTTCCTCGGCTCCTGCCTGTCGAACGACCTCGTCTGGGAGCTTGCGGATATGTTCAACCAGCTCATGGTCATCCCGAACGTCATTGCTCTGTTCGCGCTCTCGTCGATCGTAAAGGCGGCGGCCTGCGGCAGCGACAAAAACGAGCGTCTGTAAAACGGAACACACACGGCTGTTAAAAAAGCAAGAAAATATATTCTATATGCACAAAAGCTAAGTATAACTTTTGTGCATATTTTTATCCCCCGTGGGGGCTTAAAAAAGAATGGGGCTGATAGTAAAATAACAATCGCAATCGGGAGTCCCCGAAAACATTGTTTTGAGAAAGAGAGACTATCACTATGCATATGGCAGACGCTTTGCTCGCCCCGGCAGTCGCGGCAACTATGTACGCGGCTTCAACCGTCACCGCCGGAGCCTCCATCGTCAAGCTGAACAGGGAAGAGAAGCTTGATCATGAGCTTGCTGCGAAGAAATTACCCA
>CAKTPR010000080.1 GCA_934591725.1 uncultured Oscillospiraceae bacterium | reverse complement strand
TCGATGAGTCCGGCAGCACCGACTGCGCATATCCCTGGAGCGACGCTGCCTTTGCCGCAGCGCAGAGCGTTTTCTCCACCGCCGGCGTGAGATAAGGCATCGCGCCTGCGGGGATAAATCCCCCGAACCTTAAAAAAGTGGCTGCATATCATGCAGTCACTTTTTTTCTATATCTATTCCACTTCCTGATCCAGATCCATGAACAGGCTCGCGTTGAAAAAATCCTGTATCGTTATTCCGAGCCCGTCGCACAGCTTTTTAATGGTGGAGATCGTCGCGCTGTTGTTGCGCCCGCTTACAATGTTGTTGACGGTCGATTGCGTGACGCCGCTCATGCTGCACAGCTTGTTGATGGAAATGTCCCGTTCTCTGCATAATTCGATGATCCGTTCCCTGACGGCCTCTCCGATATTCATATCGCTTATGCCCTCCTTTTTAGAAAGAGCATAAACAAAAGAACTTGAAATGATTAACTCTTTTGAGTTATAATTATCTCAAAAGGGTTAATCTGCAAAAACAGCACCGGCGGTGGAGCTTACCCGAGCCGGTGCTTTATTAAATAGTAATGGAGTCAGAGAGAATGAACGAGAGAGAACTGACGGGCTATCCGTCCATCGACAAACCGTGGCAGCAGTATTATTCCGAGGCCGCCCGCCGCGCCCCACTGCCGGCGTGTACCGTGTGGAAAAACATCTATGAGCGCAACAAAGCTCATCCTGACGACACGGCGCTGCTCTACTTCGGAAAGAAGATATCCTATGGAAAGCTCTTTTCTGAAGTTGACAGGACTGCCAGAGCGTTGGCGCATTTAGGCGTGAAGAACGGCGACAATGCCGCGGTCTGTATGCCTGCCGTCCCGGAAGCGATCTATACGATCCTTGCCCTCAACAAGCTCGGCGCAAACGTGGGGATGCTCAACCCCACTTTCAGCGAAGCGCAGCTGACGGAGCGCGTCAACGAGATGGAGGCGGATGTTCTGCTCGCGGTCAACGAGCTCTATCCCGTCGTGCAGAATGTGCTCCCCAAGACCTCTGTCAGACACGTAGTCACCTGCCCAGCAGTCAATTCGCTTGGAGCACTTGCGCGTCTGGCAAAGAAAGCGAAGCCGATCCCAGGAACGATAAGCTGGAACACGTTCATCCGTCAGGGGCAGGGAACTGCATATGAAACCGCACCCTATGAAAAGCAGAAGCCTGCCATCATGGTCTTTTCCTCCGGTACGACCGGTGCGTCAAAGGGCATCCAGCTCACCAACGACGGTATTAACGCCACGATATGCGAATACGAAAATGGCGGCTTCGGCTTTAAGCGGCAGGATATTTATTTTGCACAGATCCCCATCTGGTTCTCCACCGGGATAAGCGTGACGATGCTGACGCCGCTTGCGTTTGGAATCGTTGTCATGCTCGAACCGATGTATGATTTTGAGCTGTTCCGCCGCCACATTTTGAAGTATAAGCCAAACTTCCTTGTAACGGCAATGGGGCTGCTGGACTACCTGATGAATAAGCAGCCGCGCGCGGAAGCGTATAAGCATTTTATATATCTGTGCGCGGGCCGCACAAAAACCCACATCGCCGCCCCGATCCGGAGCGGCGATGTGGGCTTATCTATTCGTTTACTTTCCGTACTTCTCGTTGTACGCCTTTATTGCGACAGCGAGAATATCTATCGCGCGGGAGATGTCCTCGGCGTTTATGGTGTAGGCCATGCGCACCTCGTTGAGGCCCTTGCCGGGCGTTGCGTAGAACGGCTCGCCGCAGGCCATGAGCACGGTCTCCTTGTTGTCGTCGAACTCATTGAGCAGGAACAGCTGGAACTTATCCGCATCGTCTATCGGCAGGGACACCATCGCGTAGAACGCGCCTCTCGGCGTCTCGCAGACGACGCCGGGGATCTCGTGCAGCTTGGAGACAAGCGTGTCGCGGCGGTGGCGGTACTCGTCGCGCACGGCGTCGAAGTAGCTGGGGTCGAGCGTGTAGAGCTCAGCCGCGGCGACCTGCTCGACCGTTGCCGAGCACAGGCGGCACTGGCACCATTTGAGCGCCTGAGCCATGAAGTCCTTGTTCTTCGAGATGACCATGCCGACGCGCGCGCCGCATGCGGAGAAGCGCTTGGATATCGAGTCGATAACGATGACGTTGTCCTCGTAGCCCTTGTACTGCAATGCGCTCGTGAGGTGCTCGCCGCCGTAGGTGAACTCTCTGTACACCTCGTCGCAGACGATGAAGAGGTCATGCTCCTTCGCTATGTCGAGCATCAGGTGCAGCTGCTCCGGAGTGAGCACGTTGCCGGTCGGGTTGCCGGGGTTCGTTATCATTATGGCACGGGTGTGCTCGTTTATGCGCGATTCTATCCTCTCGCGGTCGGCGTAGAAATAGCCCTCCTCGGGGTCGGTCGGCACGGGGCGGATAGTCGCGCCCGCGAGGGTGACGGAGGTATGGTAGTTCGGATAGAAAGGCTCCGGAATGATGATCTCGTCGCCGTCGTCGAGCAGGCAGGCCATCGTCAGCTGCAGTGCCTCACTGCCGCCGGTGGTCGGCAGGATCTGGCTGTGTTCAAGCTCTACGCCTATGCTGGAGTAGTAATGCTGCACCGCGTCAAGGAACTTGGGCACACCGACGGACGGCGCGTAGGCGAGCACGGGCTCGGTGAAATCTCGGAGCGCTTTGAAAAATACGTCAGGCGTTTTAACGTCGGGCTGGCCGATGTTCAGATGATAAATTTTAATACCGCGTTCTTCGGCCTTTGTCGCATAGCTTGCGAATTTACGCATGGGGGAAAGGCCGCAGAGCTCCATTTTTGATGAAAGCTTCAAGAAAAACACTCCTTTCTTTATTCTTGTATGATTAGATACGATAACACATTTCTTTGAACTTATCAATAAAGAACTCAAATTTTAGCCTATTTTTAGCATCCGGCTTGTAAGCCGCGGCGGATTTTGATAAAATGTCACAAGAATAATTTTCATACATCTGCTTATCCATTAGGAAAACCGTGAACTGGAGGACGGACATTTGCTCAGACTGATGATCGGCAAGGCCGGTGCCGGCAAGACGGCGGCCATCATAAACGAAATAAAGCGCGATATGGCGTCTCCTCATGGCCGCGCCCTGATGATCGTCCCGGAGCAGTACAGCCACGAGGCCGAGCGCGAGCTCTGCCGCGTCTGCGGGGATCGTCTTTCGCTCTACGCCGAAGTCCTGAGCTTCACCGGCCTTGCGCGCGAGACCGCCGCAAAGCACGGCGGCGGAGCCGAGCCGTGGCTCGATAAGGGCGGGCGGCTCCTGTGCATGGCGCTTGCGCTGCAAAGCGTCGGCTCGCGCCTGCGCATCTATTCCGCCGCCCAGCGCCGCGCGGAGCTTCAGGCACTGCTGCTCTCCGCCGTGGATGAGCTCAAGAGCGCCTGCATCGGCTATGACGCGCTCATATCCGCCGCAGCCTCCTGCCCGGACAGCCTCGGCGATAAGCTCTCCGACCTCGCCCTCATCCTCGAAGCCTATGACGCCGCCGTCGCAAACGGCCACGCCGACCCTGCCGACAGGCTCACCATCCTCGCCCGGCAGATAGACGAGAACACCGACATTGACGCGAACGTAAAGATATACGTCGACGGCTTTATCGACTTCACCCGGCAGGAGCGGGAGATACTTCACGCCATGCTCCGCCGCGGCGCGCAGCTCACCGTGTGCCTGACGGTCGACGCGCTCGACGGCGATAATGAGATATTCGAGCTCTCCCGCCGCGCCGGCAGGGAGCTTCTTGTCTATGCCCGCGAGCTCGGCGCGGAGGCTGAGATCGTCACCCTCTCCGAGCAGAGCTCGAAGGCTCCGGAGCTTGCGGTCTTTGCCGATAATATGTTCAGCTATTCAAGCGATAAATATACCCCCGCGCGCGACGCCATCCGCCTTTACCGGACGGAGAGCATGGCCGCCGAGTGTGAGCAGGCCGCAGCGCTCTGCCTTGAGTTCGTGCGTGACGGCGGCTGCCGCTGGCGCGATATCGCCGTCGTCGCCCGCGGCTTTGAGGATTACCGCGGCAGCCTTGAAAGCGCCTTCCGGCATTACGGTGTCCCGCTCTTTACCGCCCGCCGTGATGACCTCATGTCAAAGCCCCTGCCCGCGCTCATCGCCCTCGCCTATGAGATCGTGCGCGGCGGCTGGGCGGTCGACGATGTCATCAGCTATATGCGCACCGGACTTGCCGGGCTCGCCCCCGCCGAGTGCGATGCGCTTGAAAACTATATCTTCAAATGGCAGCTCCAGGGCGGCGCGTGGCACAGAAGCGCCGACTGGCGTCAGCACCCGGATGGCTACGGCTGCGAGTATACCGACGAGACGGAAGAAATGCTCCGCCGTGTGAACGCCCTGCGCCGTACTCTCGCCTCGCCCCTCCTCGCCTTTGAGGAAGCTTCATCAAAGGCGCAGACCGCCGCGCAGCAGGCCGAGGCGCTCGCCGGGCTCTTTGAAGCGCTGGCGCTCCCGGAGCAGCTTTCGCGCCGCGCCGGGGAGCTCATGCAGCTCGGCGATGAGAAGACCGCCGCCGAGTACCGCCAGCTCTGGGATATCGTCGTCTCCGCGCTCGAACAGTGCGCCGCCGTCCTCGGCGATACCGCCATGGACAGCGGGGAGTTCTCGCGCCTGTTTACCCTCATGCTTTCAAAATATGATATCGGCACCATTCCTGTGTCACTTGACCGCGTCTCCGCCGGTGACTTTGACCGCAACCGCCGCCGCAGCATAAAGCACCTTATCGTCCTCGGCGCGTCCGACCAGCGCCTGCCGCGCACGGACGACGAGGCCGGCGTGTTCTCGCCTGAGGAGCGGGAGCGCCTGCTTGAAATGCAGCTGGAGCTCGGCGCGGGAGGGGAGAGCGAGCTGTGGCGCGAGTTCTCGCTTATCTATACCTGTCTCACCATGCCCTCCGAGAGCCTTACCATGCTCTGCCCGGTCGCCGATGCTCAGGGCGCAGAGCTTCGCCCCGCCTTTGTCTTCAACCGCGCAAAGGCTCTCTTCGGCCTGAGCGTCATGAACGCTTCCCTGAGCGACGCGCGTATGTCCGCACCCGCCCCGGCTCTCGGCCTTGCTGCGCAGTCCATGCACGGCGGTGACGGCCGCGCCCGCGCCGCCGCGGAATACTTCGCGGAATCTGACCCCGCGCGCTTTGCTTCTCTTGAAGCCGCGGCGAACATGAGCCGCGGGCGGCTCTCCTCGGTGGCTGTCGAAAAGCTCTACGGCCGGCGCCTGCGCCTGAGCGCATCGCGCATAGATAAATTTGCCTCCTGCCGCTTTGCGTACTTCTGCCAGTACGGTCTGCGCGCAAAGCCCTATGAGCCCGCCGCCTTCCGCCCGCCGGAGATCGGCACCTTCATGCACTATGTCCTTGAAAAGACCGCGCGCGAGGTCAAGCGCCGCGGCGGCTTTGCCGCGGTGGACGACAAGACCCTGCGCGAGCTGTGCGAGCGCTTCACCGCGCAGTACGTCTCCGAGGAGCTCAACGATTTTAACGAGAAGAGCCGCCGCTTTGTCTATCTCTTCAACCGCCTGTGCGGCGATGTATGGCGCGTCGTCGAGGATATGGCGGCGGAGCTGCGGAGATCGGACTTTGAGCCGCTGGACTTTGAGCTTGATTTTTCCGACGCGCGCGAAATGCCGCCGGTCGAGCTCGGCGGTGGGGAGGACAGTCTCGTCCTCTCCGGTATTGCCGACCGGGTCGACGGCTGGTACCATGACGGCAAGCTCTATCTGCGCGTCGTCGACTATAAGACCGGGCGCAAGGAGTTCTCCATGTCCGATGTCTGGTACGGCATGGGGCTTCAGATGCTGCTGTACCTCTTCGCGCTCGAAGCAGACGGCGGCGGGCGCTATGACTGCGCTGTGCTCCCCGCGGGCGTCATGTACGTTCCCGCGCGCAGCCGCATCCTCTCCATGCCGCGCGACGCGGATGATGAGTCCGTTTCAGCCGAACGCGCAAAGGAGCAGCGGCGCAGCGGCCTTGTGCGTGAGGACTCCGCGCTCATCGAAGCTTGGGAGCGCGGCGACGATAAGCGCTATATCCCCGTGAAGTTCCGCGCCGGCAAGCCTTCGGCGGATTCTCTCGCCAGTGCCGAGCGTCTGGGGCTTCTCGACCGGCACATAAAAAAGACCCTTGCGGGCATGGCAAAGCAGCTGCGTCAGGGCAGCATCGCCGCCGACCCGTTCTACCGCGGCCAGCAGGAGAACGCCTGCCTGAACTGCGATTATTTTGACGCCTGCCATTTCTCCGACGGTGAAAACGGCGAGAGCTGCCGCTATACCCCGAAGCTCTCCGCGGAGAAGGTCTGGGCGCTTATGGAGGAGGGCGACGCCAATGGCTGATTTCAGACCCACAGCCTCGCAGCAGGCCGCGATAGACACGCGCGGCGGTGCCGTGCTCGTGTCCGCGGGCGCGGGCAGCGGCAAGACCCGCGTGCTCACCGAGCGTCTCATGGGCTACATCTGTGACGATGCCCACCCTGTCGATCTTGACAGCTTCCTTATTATCACCTTCACCCGCGCCGCCGCGGCGGAGCTTCGCGGCAGGATCATGGAGGAGCTTGCCGCGCGCCTTGCCGCCGATCCCGGCAGCCGCCGTCTGCGCCGCCAGAGCGCGCTGTGCCGCCGCGCGCAGATCGGCACCATCCACAGCTTCTGCGCGAACGTCCTGCGCGAGAACTGCCACGCCCTCGGCCTGTCGCCGGATTTCAAGATCGCCGATGAGGAGCGCGCCGAAGCCATGCGCGCCGCCGCGCTCGAGCGCACTCTCGACGCGCGCTACGACGCGCTGGATGATCTCCCCGGATTCCGTCTGCTTGCCGATACCGTCGGCGCGGGGCGGGACGACCGCCGCCTTTCCGACCTTGTCCTCAAGCTCCACAGCCGCATGCAGTGCCACGCCCGCCCGGAGGACTGGGCGCGCCGTCAGGTCGCGCAGCTCAAGGCCCCGGCGCAGGATGTCGCCGAAACGCCGTGGGGGCAGGAGCTGCTCTCATGGGCAAAGCGCACCGCCGATTATTGGAGCCGCGAGATGGACAGGCTCCTTGAAGCCATGACCGCCGAGGAGAAGATCGCCGCCGCGTATACCGAGAGCTTTTCCGTTACTGCCGACGGCATACGTGAGCTCTCCCGCTGCCTTGACCTCGGCTGGGACAGGGCGCGCGCGTGTCTGCCTATAGAGTTCCCGACGCTCAAGCGCCTTATGAAGTCGCCCGACCCCGCGCTTTCAGATATGCTCAAAGCGCGGCGCACCGCCTGTAAAAAGGCGATGGACGGCATGAAGGACACGCTCTATTCCGATTCCGCCTCCCTCCTGCGAGAGATGGAGCTCACCGCCCCTGCGATGGAGGCGCTGCTCGATGTCACGCTTGACTTTGACCGCGAGTATACCAAGGATAAACGCAGCCGCGGCTTGGTAGACTATTCCGACCTTGAGCACCTCACCGCGCAGCTGCTCACGAACCCCGACGGCAGCCCGACCGAGACGGCAGCGCGCATCTCCCGCCGCTTTACCGAGATCATGGTCGATGAGTATCAGGACGTCAGCCGCGTGCAGGACGCGATCTTCGCCGCCGTGTCGAGGGCGGGGAAGAACCTCTTCATGGTCGGGGACGTCAAGCAGTCCATTTACCGCTTCCGCCTTGCCGACCCCGCCATCTTCACCGAGAAATACCTGAGCTATTCCGACTATGAGTCGGCGCAGCCGGGCGCGCCGCGCCGCATCCTGCTGCGCGAGAATTTCCGCTCCCGGCGTGAAATTCTCGACGGGGCGAACAGCGTGTTCTCCCTGTGCATGTCCCGTGCCTTGGGCGACATGGACTATGACGACGCGGCGGCTCTCCGCTGCGGGGCAAAGTACCCCGCGTCCGTCCCGAAACCTGAGCTCATGCTCCTCGCCCTGCCTGAGAGCGAGGACGAGAACAGCCCGGATAAGACCGCTCTTGAGGCCGAGCTTGTCGCCCGGAAGATAAATTCTCTTATCGCCGCCGGGACGACCGTCACGTCCGGCGGCGGGGAGCGCCCCCTTGAGTATGGGGATGTTGCCATTCTCCTCCGCTCCGCCAACACCGTCGGCGGCGTGTACCGGCGCGTCCTCGGCGAGCACGGCATCCCCGTGTCCTCCGTTCAGGGCGGCGGCTTCTTTGAGAGCGTCGAGGTCTCCACGCTCATCTCCATGCTCGCCGTCATCGATAACCCGCATAAGGACATTCCTCTCATCGCCGTGCTGCGCTCGCCGTCATTGAGCTTCAGCCCGGATGAGCTGTCCGATATCCGCAGCGCCGATAAAAAGGCGGATCTCTATACCGCCCTTCTTGCCGCCGCGGAGAATAACGGAAAGTGCCGCGATTTTGTCCGGCGCCTTGACGCGCTGCGCGGAGCCGCCGCCGATCTCAGCGCCGCCGAGCTCACATGGCGCGTCATTGAGGAGCTTGATATGCTCGCCCTCTGCACCGCCATGGGCGACGGGGCGCAGCGCCGCGCAAACCTCATGGCGCTCGTCGGCCTGTCCGAGAGCTTTGAAGCCACCGGCTACCGCGGAGTGCACCGCTATGTGCTCTGGCTGCGCCGCCTTGCCGAAAAGGGGCAGGAGCCATCCACCGGCGGCAGCTTCAGCTCCGCCGTGCAGATCATGTCCGTGCATAAGTCCAAGGGGCTGGAGTTCCCCGTTGTGTTCCTCTGCGATACCGCCCGCCGCTTCAACCGGCAGGACAGCCGCGAAAGCGTCCTTGTCCACCCGGAGCTCGGCTTGGGGCCGAAGCTCATCGACCTCAAGCGCCGCATAGAATATCCCACCCTTGCGCGCAATGCCATCAAACTCCGCCTTGAGCGGGAGATGCTCTCGGAGGAGATGCGCCTGCTCTATGTCGCCCTCACCCGGCCAAAGGAGCGCCTGTTCATGACCGCCGTACTCAAAGACCCGGAGGGCACTGTCGAAAAGCTCCGCACCGCCGTCACAAAGCCGATGGCGCCGGAGGTGCTCAGTCAGGCGCAGGCCCCGGTGAGCTGGCTTATCTGTGCCGCCCTTGCCGACGGCGGCGAGAACCTGACTCTCAGCTATTGCAGTACGAGCGATACCGCGGAGAGTTCGGCGCTCCCGGATGAGGGATCGATGGAAGCCGACGCGGCCATGCTCTCCGAGCTCAAGCGCCGCCTTGCTTTCAGATATCCGTATGCTGAGGCCGTCGACCTGCCCTCAAAGGTCACGGCTACCGAGCTTAAAGGCCATGCCGAGCCTGACCCCGACGGGGAGCGGCTCGTGCAGGAGGTAAATTATAGCTTCCGCATGCCGGAGCTTGGCGGGGAAGAGCGTAAGCTCACCGCCGCGGAGCGCGGCGTCGCGACGCATCTGGTGCTGCAATATATGGATTTCTCCAAGGGACGCAGCCTTGATGGAATAAGGTCGGAGATCGACCGTCTCCGCGCCGCGCGCTTCATCTCCGCGCGCGAAGCCGAGGCCGTCAATGCCCGCGCGATAGAGCGCCTGTTCGCTTCCGCCTTGGGCAGACGCATACTCGCCGCCGAAGAGCCGATGCGCGAGTTCCGCTTCTCCTTGCTCATGGACGCGGATAAGCTTTACGGTGACGCGGCAAAGGGGGAGGAGCTGCTGCTTCAGGGCGTCGTCGACTGCTGCATTGAGGAGGACGGCGAGCTTGTCATCATCGACTATAAGACCGATTACGTCAAAACCGATGAGGACATTGCCTCCCGTGCCGAGCTCTACCGCGGCCAGCTCATGGCCTACGCCGAAGCCCTGCACCGCATCTGCGCCAAGCCTGTCAAGGAATGCGTGCTCTATTTCCTCTCCGCCGATAAGGCAGTAACGGTGTATAAAAACAAGTAAGTATATAAACCGACCAGAAAGCCTCGCAAACTTTTTTGTCAAAGAACCTTTGGTTCTTTGACAAGTATATTCGCTCAGGCAAATTTCTTGCCTGAGCGAATATACTTGTGCTATACTATATAAGTTATCTTTTACAGCAAGGAGTCCGCCTATGAATTTCAGAGCAGTATTGGCAATGCTGGTGTGCAAGGCGCTGCGTCTTGTCTC
>CAKTPR010000079.1 GCA_934591725.1 uncultured Oscillospiraceae bacterium | reverse complement strand
CGGGAAGGAGTTCCGGGTCGAGCGCGTGGACTTCGCGGAAAAATATTTCGGCGTGACCGAACTTGATTTTGAATAACTGTAAACATTATAGCTGCTGCCTTTGTTTTCCCAAGGCAGCAGTTTTATTTTTACATTTTTTGCTCCGTTCCGGAAATAATACCATCATCAAATGCTTTTGAAAGGGCGGAGGAGCATGGCGAAAAGGATCGGCAGCAGGACGATAGAGCTGACGGCAAATGTGCGCGTCGCGGCGTCGGCCGCGGTGGCGGGAAAGAAAGAGGGCGAGGGGCCGCTCAGGGACTGCTTTGACTATATATCGCAGGACTCGTACTTTGCCGAGGACAGCTGGGAGAAGGCCGAGACGAGTATGCTGCGCCAATGCTTCGGCATATGCCGCGGCAAGGCCGGCGGCGCGGCGTTCGAGCCGGAGTGCGTCCTCGGCGGTGATCTGCTCAACCAATGCGTCAGCTCCTCCTTCGCGCTCAAGGACAGCGGCCTGCCCTATCTCGGACTATACGGGGCGTGCTCGACAATGGCGGAGGCACTGTGTCTCGCGGCGCTGCTGATAGACGGCGGCGCATTCAAGACCGCCGCCGCGCTCACCGGCTCACACTTCTGCACGGCGGAGCGGCAGTACCGCTTTCCGCTCGAATACGGCGGGCAGCGCACGCCGACGAGCCAATGGACGGTCACGGGCTCAGGCTGTGTTATGCTCTCTGCGGACGGACACGGCCCGCGCATAAGCCGCGTTACGCCGGGCAGGATAGTCGACGCGGGGATAACCGACGCAAACAACATGGGTGCTGCGATGGCTCCCGCGGCCTATGACACGCTGAGCGCGCACTTCAAGGACACCGGACGCACTCTCAATTACTACGACGCGATCTTCACCGGCGACCTCGGCGCAATCGGGCACGACATTCTTCAGGAGCTTTTCCGGCGCGACGACATTGAGCTCGGCATGCGCTACATGGACTGCGGCGTACTGATCTACGACCTCAAGACGCAGGACGTATACGCGGGCGGCTCAGGCTGCGGATGCAGCGCCTCGGTGCTCGGCGGGCACATCCTGCCGGCAATGGAACGCGGGGTATGGAAGCGCGTGCTGTTTGCGGCGACGGGGGCGCTCATGTCACCGGTGACCTGCCAGCAGGGGTGCAGCATACCGGGGATATGCCACGCGGTCGCGTTTGAAACGGAGGAGCAATAAATGGATGTGCTGCTGCAATACCTCAAGGCCTTTGCCGTCGGCGGGCTGCTGTGCGTCATCGGGCAGCTGCTCATCGACTACACAAAGCTGACCCCAGCGCGGATACTGACAAGCTACGTCGTCGCGGGAGTGATATTAGGTGCGCTCGGAGTGTATCAGCCGCTGGCCGATTGGGCGGGCGCGGGCGCGAACGTCCCGCTCACGGGCTTCGGAAACGCCATCGCAAAGGGCGTGAAGAAGGCCGTTGCAGAGGACGGCATTCTCGGCGCGCTGACCGGCGGCTTCACCGCCGCGTCTGCGGGGCTTGGCGCCGCGGTGTTCTTCGGGCTGGTGATATCCCTCATATTCAGATCAAAGGACAAGAACAAATAGATCCTTGCACGGACGGCGGTGCCTCGCCGTCCGTGCTTTACATATTATTGTTTACTTAATATAATTTACATATTTTCCTTTTCATAATTCAATTCACATAAAGCAGAAAGAGAGCGTAAAAGAACCGGGTGCAGACGTTCGGCTGAACGGCTGCACCCGGTGCGATGCTGTATTAATATGTTTTAGTCGCCAAGGCTGATGCCCATCTTGCGGGCGACCTGGATCATCGGGTGATCCACAGGCAGGAACTTGGTCTTGCTGGCCGCGTCCTCCAGCGGGATGGACACGATCTGCCCGCCCTGCACGGCGACCATACGGCCATACTGCTTATTGATGATAAGGTCTGCCGCAGCAACGCCGAACTGCGTCGCAAGGACTCTGTCATACGGGCAGGGAGGGCCGCCGCGCTGATAGTGCCCAGGCACGGTGACGCGCGCTTCCTTGCCGGTGAGCTTTTCGAGCCGGTCGGCGATCTCATAGGAGACGGTGGAGTGCCTGCTGTTTTCGCGCTTGCGGCGGCTGGCCTCCTCGTCAAGCTTGATATCGTCAACCGAGACAGCGCCCTCGGCGCAGGCGATGATGGAATAGCGCTTGCCCTGACGGTTGCGTTCCTCGATAAGCTCGGCGACCTTATTGAGATCGTAAGGTATCTCAGGGATAAGTATGACATCGGCTCCGCTGCCGATACCGGCGTTGAGCGTGAGCCAGCCGGCGTCGCGCCCCATAAGCTCCACAACGAAAATGCGGCTGTGAGAGCTTGCGGTGGAGTGGATATAGTCGATGACGTTCGTCGCGATATCGACGGCGCTCTGGAAGCCGAAGGTAGTGTCCGTGCCCCAGATATCGTTATCGATGGTCTTGGGCAGGGTGATGACGTTCATACCCGCATCGGCAATGAGCTTTGCGCTCTTCTGCGTGCCGTTGCCGCCCATGATGACAAGGCAGTCAAGATTGAGGCGGTTATAGGTCTGGAGCATTGAGGGGATGACGCTGTTGCCGTTATCGTCCACAATGTCCTTGCCGGGGACATAGTTCTGGCGAGAGGTGCCGAGGATCGTGCCGCCCTCGGTGAGGATGCCGGAGAGATCCTGCGGCTCCATGAATTTATAGTCGCCCTCGATGAGCCCGCGGTAGCCGTCATACATTCCGTATATTTCAACATTGTCCATGCGCTGGAACAGCGATTTTCCGACACCGCGGATCGCCGCGTTCAGCCCCTGACAATCGCCGCCGCTCGTGATGAGCGCGATCTTTGTAGAACGCTTCATAGCGAAACCTCCTATCGTTTATATCTAAATCTAATCGCGAAAGATTATGCGCCAAGCCGCCGGGAAATTCAATAGACAATTTCCACAGATATTTGAGTTTTCTCTTTTTCTTTCAGCCCTGCATGGCGCTGCGGCAGTAGTAATTGAACATACGCTCCCGCTCAAGCGTGGTGCTGTCCATGTGTCCGGGATAGACCTCATAGTCACCGGGGAGGGAGCACAGCCTGCGCAGAGAGGCAAGCTCCTGATCGATATCGCCGCCGTCAAGGTCTGTCCTGCCGCAGCTGCCCTTGAAGAGCGTATCCCCGGTGAAGAGGCAGTCCTCGACCCGGATTGTCACGCCGCCGGGGGTGTGGCCGGGGGTGGCGATGATATGAAAGCTCAGGCCGGCAGCATCAATGATGTCGCCGTCAGAGTAGTATATGCCGCCGTCGCGCAGGGTGTAGCTCGAATGATTGTTCTGGTGGCGCTTGGCGTCGTCCAGCTCGTTCATGTACACGGTCGCGCCCGTCTCCTCGGCGACGGCGTCGACCGCGCCGACATGGTCAAAGTGCCCGTGCGTGAGCATGATGGCGGTGCACCTGAGCTTATTGGATTCGAGATAATCAAGGATGGTGTTCGCCTCGTCGCCGGGGTCGATGACGACGCTCTCAAGCGTCGCTTCGTTCGTGACGACGTAGCAGTTTTCCTCAAGCTGGCCTACGGGGATGGTTTTTATAAGCATGGCTCAAAGCTCCTTTGTGTCAATTATAATAGTTATAGGCCCGTCGTTCACAGACGCGACCTGCATATCGGCAGCGAAGACGCCCGTCTCGACCCTGAAGCCGCGCTCGCGGCACCGGCTGATGACAAGCTCATAAAGCGGGATCGCCTTATCAGGCCGCGCGGCCTTTGAGAAGCCGGGGCGGCGGGACTTACAGTCGGCAAAGAGCGTGAACTGGCTGACTATCAGCAGCTCCGCCGCGCCCGCGTCCGCCGGGGCAAGGTTCATCTTGCCGTCGGCGTCGTCAAACACTCGAAGGTGGCATATCTTATCGGCGATCTTCAGCGCCTCGGCCTCGGTATCGTCCTGATGCACGCCGAGGAGCACAAGGAAGCCCCTGCCGATCTTTCCGTGCACCGCCCCGTCTATCTCGACGGAGGCGGATGTGACTCTTGTAACAACTGCTCTCATATTTTAATCTCCGTTTCTTGCAACTGATATGACGCCCTGTATCGAGGCGAGCCTGTTCATGACGTATTTAAGCTCTGCCGCGTCCTTGACCTCCAGCGTCACGGAGGTAACGGCGGTGCCCGCGCCGTTATCGCGCGCGGAGAGCGTGCGCACCTTGGCGTTGAGCACGTTCAGCACCGCGGCGATATCCAGCACGATGCCGGAGCGATCCTTCGCCGTGATGACGACGGTGGTCTGGTAGCTGTCGTCCACCTTGCCTGCCCACTCGACCTCGACGCAGCGGCCCTCATTGCCGGGCTGCGAGAGCAGGCGGCGGCAGTTGGCGCAGTCGCGCCGGTGGATGGACACGCCCTGTCCGCGGGTGATGAAGCCGATGATATCGTCCCCCGGCACAGGCGTGCAGCAGCGGGAGAACTTCACAAGGCAGTTGCTCAGCCCCGCGACAAGGATGCCGTGGACAGCCTTGCCCTCCTTCTTCGCCTGCTGCTCGCGCCGCTCGGCGGCCTCGGAGACCTTTTCAAGCGCGGTCTTGCGGTCGGGCTTGACATTGCGCACCTCGTCGCGCAGACGGTTCGCGACCCTTGTGGCGGTAACGCCGCCGTAGCCGATGGCAGCGTAGAGATCGTCCATCGTGCCGAAGGACAGGCGCTTGAGGATGGGTGTGATGACGCTCTCGTCGAGCACATCGTCAAGCGTGAGGCTGTTGTGCCGCAGCTCCTCGGAGAGCATTTCGCGGCCGCGGATGACGTTCTCCTCGCGGCGCTCCTTCTTGTACCACTGCTTTATCTTGGTGCGCGCGGAGCCGCTCTTGGCGATATTGAGCCAGTCGCGGCTGGGGCCGGGCGCGGACTTGGAGGTGCGTATCTCGACGATATCGCCGTTCTGGAGCACATAGTCATAGGTGACGATGCGGCCGTTGACCTTAGCACCGACCATGTTGTTGCCGACGTCGGAGTGGATGCTGTACGCAAAGTCGATAGGCGTCGCCCCGGCGGGGAGGTTTATAACGTCGCCCTTCGGTGAGAACACAAAGACCTCATCGGCAAAGAGGTCTATCTTCATGTTATGGAAGAAGTCCTGCGCGTCGGACTCCTGCTGGCTCTCAAGGAGCCTGCGTATCCACGCGAACTTGTCCTCATCCCCCGCGCGCACGACGGCATTGGCGCCCTCGCCCATCTTATACTTCCAGTGCGCGGCGATGCCGTACTCGGCGGTGTGGTGCATGTCCCAGGTACGTATCTGCACCTCGAAGGGGATGCCCTCGGAGCCGATGACCGTCGTGTGTACGCTCTGGTACATATTGGGCTTCGGCGTGGATATATAGTCCTTGAAGCGCCCCGGCACGGGCTTGAACATATCATGGATGATGCCGAGGACGTTATAGCAGTCGGGTATCGTATCGACGATGACGCGGAAAGCGCAGAGGTCGAAGATGCCGTTTATGTCAAGGTGCTGGGAATACATTTTGCGGTAGATGCTGTAAACGTGCTTGATGCGGGAGAAGATAGTTGCCTCCACGCCCTCGGAGTCGAGCCGCGCCTGTATCTTGCCCTTGACGTTGTCCATGAAGGCTTCGAGTTCATCCATCTTCGCGTTCAGCGCGTCGGTTATCTCCTTATAGCCCTCAGGGTCAAGGTACTGGAGCGACAGATCCTCCAGCTCCCACTTGGCGCGCTGCATACCGAGACGGTGCGCGATGGGCGCGTAGATCTCCATCGTCTCAAGCGACTTGGCGCGCTGCTTCTCGGCGGTCTGGTAGGCCATCGTGCGCATATTGTGCAGGCGGTCGGCGATCTTGATGAGGATGACGCGGATGTCCTTGGCCATGGCCATGAGCATCTTGCGCAGGTTCTCCATCTGCTCGTCCTCTTTGCTGGTATACTGCACGCGGCTGAGCTTCGTGACGCCCTCGACGATGTCCGCGACGGCGGAGCCGAACTGGCGGGCAATATCCTCATGGGTGAGGTTCGTGTCCTCGATCACGTCGTGCAGCAGCGCAGCAATGATGGAGTCTTCATCCAGACCCATGTCGACGGAGATATCCGCCGCGGCGATGCAGTGCGTGACATACGGCGAGCCGTCGCGCCGCTTCTGCCCGGAATGGGCGACGCGCGCCATCTCGTATGCGGCTCTGATGCGGCCGAGATCCATCGGGTGGCCGCTGCTCTTTATCTTCTCCTCAAACTCCTCAAACAGCTTGTCCGGATCGACAGCCGCCGCGGCGGCGCTGTCCGTTACCGGAGCATGAGCGCCGTCGACCGGCGCGTTTTTCATCTTTTCCTTTTCCATATAAATAACCTCTACGCAAGTGCGCGCAGCGCGCGGATAAGGTGGGTGCCCTCAAGATCGGCCTTGCCGGAAATGCTGGCGCAGCGGGAGGAATATATGCCGCCGTCCTCGCTTCTGAGGAGTCCCGTCTCCCTGAGTACCATAAGGCACAGGCAGAACTTTTCGGGCGGCATGCCCGCTATACACTGATGGATAACGTCGGCAGCGTTTTTGCCGACGGCAAAGTCCTTGTCCATGGCGCGCCACACGCGCACGAAGTCCGCGCGGCCGGGGCAGTAGGCTGCCGCCGCCCAGTTGACGCTCTCGTCACCGGCGAGTATCGCCGAGCAGAGGGCTGTCGGGTCGTGCCGGCGCACGGCGGCGGTGACAAGCTGCACCGTGACATTGCCGCGAAACTCGTTTATCTGCGGCGTGAACGCTATATCGACCGAGTCCCCCTCGGAAATGCCGAGCTGACGGGCGGTGTGCGAAAAGAAGATGCACTCAAAGTGCGCCGCGCCCAATTTCACGCGCATACGCAGGTGCTTTCCGCCGCCGACCTCTGAGGCCGATTCGAGCGTCGCCCCGCAGATGCACATGACAGGCTTGGGGTTTGCGTTGCCGTAGGGTTCAAGCATATCGAGCGAACGTACATTCTCCACGCTCAGGAGCGAGGGATCAGTTATGAGCAGGTCGCAGCAGACCTCCGGCAGCGGCGCGGGGCGGTGGCGGCGATAGTACGCCGCGAGCGCTTCGCGGAACCTATCGAGCCTGTCGCGGCGGATGTTCAGCCCCGCGGCGAGCGCGTGACCGCCGAAGCCGGTGAGGTTCTCGGAGCAGGCGGAGAGCGCTTCAAAGAGATTGAAGCCGCCGTAGCTGCGGCAGGAGCCCTTGCCGTTCTCGCCGTTCAGGCAGATGATGATCGCCGGGAGCGAATACTGCTCGGCAAGCCTTGACGCCGCGATGCCGATAA
Organism: uncultured Oscillospiraceae bacterium; assembly: GCA_934591725.1. Lineage (GTDB taxonomy): Bacteria > Bacillota > Clostridia > Oscillospirales > Oscillospiraceae > Limivicinus. Next base: position 2,805 of record CAKTPR010000079.1, on the reverse strand, counting down.
CGCCCTGATGCCAGCGGTCGCTTGCAAGGACTATCGGATCCTGCGGGTCGGAGTCCTTGATGATATCATTGGCCTCCTGCCAGATCTGGGTTTCTATGCTCTGTCTCTGACGGTTTAGCTCGCACAGCTCCTTTGCGAGAGCTGCGGCTTCGTTTTCGTCCCGGCTCATGAGGAGCCGCGCGGCGACGCTCGCCTGACCGAGTCTGCCCGCGGCGTTGAGGCGCGGTGCAAGGGAAAAGCCTATGGTCGAGGCCGTCAGGTGGCGGGCATCCGTGCCGGACTCGCGGAACATCGCGGCGATACCGGGGCGCGGAGCCTTCGCGATGCGCGAAAGGCCATAGCGCACAAGGAAGCGGTTCTCCCCCGTGAGGGGCATAACGTCCGCCACAGTGCCGATAGCGGCAAGGTCGCCGTACATCTCAAGCATTCTGGAGCTGTCGCCCTCGCAGGCACAGACGAGCTTGAGCGCAACGCCGACGCCGGCAAGGTTCTTATTCGGATATGTGTCCCCGTCGCGCTTGCAGTCGACAAGCGCAGTGACCTCAGGCAGCGCGTCCGGGCGGCACTCATGATGGTCGGTGATGACCATGTCGACACCGATCTGCGCGGCGTGTGCGGCCTCCTCGACGGCGGTAATGCCGCAGTCGACCGTTATGACAAGGCTCACGCCCTGCGCCTTGAGCGTATCGAGCGCGGCGCAGTTGAGCCCGTAGCCCTCCTCGTTCCGGTCTGGGATATAGGGCACGCACCTGAGTCCCTTACGGCGCAGATAGTCCGTGACAAGGCAGGTGGAGGTTATGCCGTCCACGTCATAGTCGCCGTAGACCGCAACGGTCTCCCCGTCCCTTATCGCGCGCAGGATGCGCTCACGCGCCTTGTCCATGTCCAGCATCAGCATGGGGTCGCACAGCAGCTCCTCCCCGCCGGAGATGAGCGCCTGCGCTTCGGCGGCAGTCCTGATCCCCCGCAGCGACAGCACCATCGACAGCAGCGGCGTGAAGCCCGCGGATAAAAGCTCATGCGGAACGACCGGTCTGGTAAATGGAATTGTCCAGTCCTTTTTCTTCATCTATTATTTTACTCTTCTCAGATATTTTTTAATAATTAATAATACCAGAATACTCATTCCAATTCAATAGAAACGGGCAAAAAAGTCGCCGAGCCTTGACAAAACAAAGCTCAGCGGTTACTATACTATAACTGATTTTCTGAAAACAGGAGAAACTTTAATTGTCTGAACTTATACTTGACTGCGCGCTTGACGCGCTGAAGGACGGCGCGCTGAGTATCCCCATACTGTTCCTCGCCTATCTGCTCATGGAAATGCTGGAAAACAGCAAGCGTCTTGATGAGGGTATACTGCACTCATACTCCCGCAAGGCGGGGCCCGCGCTGGGCGGACTGCTCGGCGCGATACCGCAGTGCGGCATATCCGGCGCGGCGGCAACGCTGTTTTCCACCGGCTCTATAAGCGCGGGGACGATGCTCGCGGTGTTCTTCGCCACCTCGGATGAGATGCTGCCGGTCATGCTCTCCTCGCTTGCCGACGGCAAGGGCGCGACCGACATCGGGCAGATCGCCGCGATAGTCGCGGCAAAGGCGGTGATGGGCATTGTCCTTGGCTACCTTGTCGACGCCTTCGGCAGCCGGCTCTTCGCGCGGGGCAAGAACATCCACAGCTTCTGCGAGCGCGAGCACTGCGAGTGCGACGAGGAAGAGGGCAGCGTGTGGCTCTCGGCGCTCAAGCACACGGTGAAGATCGCCGTGATGCTGATCGCCGTCACCTTCGCGCTCAATATAATATTGGAGCTTGTCGGCATCGAGCGGCTGGGCGCGACCGTGTTCGCAACGCCCGTCGTCGGTGAGCTGCTGCTCGCGCTCTTCGGGCTTATCCCGAACTGCTCCGTCTCCGTCGTCATCACCGAGGCGTATCTCTCCGGCATCATCGGGCTCGGCGGGCTGTTCGCGGGGCTGCTGTCAAACGCCGGTATCGGCCTGCTGGTGCTGCTGCGCACGAATAAGAACCGCCGCGAGAACCTGACGGTCATAGCGCTGCTGTTTCTCCTCGGAGCCTTGAGCGGTATGCTTATTAATCTGGTCGTGTGATCTCCGCAACCGCGCGTTGCTTGACCTTGGGAGCATTCCTGATATAATCGGAGCAGATGAGATAAAATTTTATTCTGACTATGGAGGGGCAAAATGGAGACCAAGGATGTTATACATGAACTGCGCACTAAAGCGGGGCTTTCTCAGGACGAGCTTGCGGAGAAGCTTTTCGTCACCCGGCAGGCCGTTTCCCGCTGGGAAAACGGCGAGACCGTACCGAACACGGAGACGCTGAAGCTGCTGTCAAAGCTTTTCAGAGTTTCGATCAACACGCTTTTAGGCTCGCCGCAGCAGCTTGTCTGCCAGTGCTGCGGGATGCCGCTTGACGATTCGACGATAAGCGCCGAGCCTGACGGGGAGCTCAATGAGGAATACTGCAAGTGGTGCTACGCGGGCGGTGAGTTCAAGTATTCAAGCCCGGAGCAGCTCATTGACTTCTGCGTAGAGCATATGGCAAGCGAGGCATGGCCGCCTGAGCAGGTACGCGCGCACATTGAAGCGGTCGTTCCCGGCCTGCGGCACTGGAAGAAAGAATGAAATCCGACAAAAACGCGCTCCCAAAGCCTCCCCTGTGTAAGGGGAGGTGGGTCGGCGTATGCCGAGCCGGAGGGGTTGTTGCCGCAGCTGCAAAGAAATACGCAGCTCTTTTATCCCCTCAGGCGCTAACGCGCCAGCTCCCCTTGAGAAACAAGGGGAGCC
>CAKTPR010000078.1 GCA_934591725.1 uncultured Oscillospiraceae bacterium | reverse complement strand
TATAATATCCACAAGAAGCAGGGATGCTTCTTTGGTCAATACAGCACAGTCGAAAGGAGTTGTCACAAATGAAGTTCACTTTTACCGAGAAGAAGATGGAGTCCTCCGAGGATCTGAGAGCCTATTCGATAAGAAAGATAGGTAAGCTCGACAGGTTCTTCAAGACCGAGGCCGATGCCTACGTTACCTTCAGCATTGAGCGCGGCCGCTTCCTCGCCGAGATCACCATCCACAACAACGGCATGTATTACAGGGCAAGCGAACTTACGAGCGACATGTACGCATCTGTGGATTCCGGCGTCGCCGCTATCGAGCGCCAGATCCGCAGAAACAAGACCCGTCTTGAAAAGCGTCTTAGAGAGGGCGCGCTGGAGAGAGATGCCGGTGCGGCCTTCGCCGCAGTTCCGGACGAGCCGGACGAGGAGTTCAAGATCGTCCGCAGCAAGCGCTTCTCCATAAAGCCCATGTCACCGGAAGAGGCGATACTTCAGATGAATCTGCTTGGACACGAGTTCTTCGTCTTCAAGAATATGGACTCTGATGACGCAGTCTCCGTGGTCTATAAGCGCAAGCAGGGCGGCTACGGCCTTATCTGCGACGACGGTATGGACGACTGAGACACGCTCCTTCATTGACAGAGACTTGATATAAATTACAATACCTCTCCGCGAATTCGCCGCGGAGAGGTATTTTGTCTGCCGCCTGATGACGATAGGGGAGTCCCCGTCCATACACAACGAAAAAAATATTTGAAATTGTTAAAAAAAAGTCTTGCAGTTTCCGGAGAGATGGTGTATATTATAGACAACGAGGAACGTTAAAAATTTATCGTTAATTATTACTCAATTTATTTGGGAGGTATTAGATATGAAGTGCCCTCGCTGTGGTGGAGAAATGACCCGTGATGATCATCGTAAGTATCCCATCGATATGTGCTATAATTGCGGATATACGGAGAGCAGAGGTAATTCCCGCCCCGCTAAGGTTCTGTCCGGGATGACGAATTTTGAGCATCTCAAGAAGCTGGACTTCAACGAGTTTGTTGCGTTTGTCGGGGAAGGCCTTGGATGCAGCGCTAATAAGCTTTCCGAGTGGCTGACTCATACCTGCTGATAAATTGATTTGATACGCAAACCGCTCCGGCCAAAAGGTCGGAGCGGTTTTTGTTGCCAATTGCATGCGTCTGGTTTATAATATCATTTATTAAAACAGACAGGATACGGTGAAACAATGGACGAAAACAGAAGCATCGGCAAGCTTTATATTGTTGCGACACCTATCGGCAACTCAAAGGACATGTCCCCGCGCGGCAGGCAGATCCTCGCGGACGCGGATATGATCGCCGCCGAGGATACGCGCCGCTCTATGGTGCTGCTAAACAAGCTTGAGATACGCAATAAGCTTGTCTCGAACCATAAGTTCAATGAGTACGGCAAGGCGAAGTATTTTATAAATGAACTGCTCTCCGGCAAAAACGTCGCCGTCATAAGTGACGCCGGAACCCCCTGTATCTCCGACCCCGGCAACGAGCTTATCAAGGCCGCGGTCGAGGCCGGTATCCCGGTCATCGGCGTGCCGGGCTGCTGCGCCGCCGTCACGGCGCTGTCCGTTTCGGGCTTTGATCTGTCAAGCTTCATGTTCTATGGCTTCTTCCCGCGCGAGAACGTTGAGCGCCGCCGCCTGCTTGAGAAGATGCGCCGCGGCGATACGCGCACCTACGCGCTCTATGAGTCGCCCAAGCGCATTATGGAGCTTGTCGATTTCTTTATCGACAGCGGCGCGCACTGCCGTATGTGCCTGTGCAACGATCTTACGAAGCTGCATGAAATGAGCTTCCGCGGCACTCCCGGCGAGGTCAAGGATCAGCTCCTTGCCAAGGGCAGCTACGATAAGGGCGAGTACGCCGTCGTCGTCGAGATAGATGAGGACTATATTTTCAATAAGGTCGAGCACACCGTCAGCGCCGAAGCGATGCTTGTCGACGCTATGGTCTCCGGCAGCATCTCGGCAAAGGACGCCGTCGCCGCCGTGCTCGCGGATGAGAACAATTCCTACAGCAAGAATGAGCTCAAGGCCGCCGCGCTGAACCTCAAGCGCCTTTTCGGAGGCTGATATGGGCAGGATAATACAGGAGCTGGAGCACGCGCTGCCCGGTCTGTCAAAGGCCGTCTTCTCCCAGGGCATCGATAAGCTCTCCGATGAAAAGGTCGTCATCCGCCCCGTCAGCACCAAGACCGGTATAGCCTATCAGGCCGAGAGCTTCCACAATAACAAGGCCTTTCACCGTAACCTTACCGCTGATGCGCTTCTGCGCTATGCCGGGGAGGAACTTGAGGGCCGGTACCGGCAGGTGCTGATAGTCTCGCAGAGCGGGGGCGGGCAGTTCTGCCTCAAGGTCAACGGCGAGTATAAGCGCACCGGCAAGGCTGCGGCGCTCCCGCTGCCCGGCGGCGCTGCCGCGCATGACCGCGAGAAGGAATATCTTCTGCGCGAGGGTGAGAACATCCCGGCGCTTGTCGACCTCGGCGTTTTCACGCAGGACTTTAAGATCGTCCGCGCCAAGTACAGCAAGTACCGGCAGATAAACCGCTTCGTTGAGCTTGTCGACCAGTCCTTTGCCGCCGACGGCAGGGAAGAGATAAGCATCCTTGATTTCGGCTGCGGCAAGTCGTACCTGACATTTATTCTCTATTATTATTTCTCCGTCAAAAAAGGCATGCGCACCCATATCATCGGCTACGATCTCAAGGCCGACGTCGTCGAGCGCTGCAACGAGATCGCCGCGCGCTACGGCTATGACGGGCTGCACTTCGAGGTCGCGGACGTGACGCGGGACACGCTTGCCGATACGCATATCGACATGGTCGTGACGCTCCACGCCTGCGACACCGCCACGGACTATGCCCTTGCTTACGCTGTGAACCGCCGCGTCGGGCGCATCTTCTCCGTGCCATGCTGCCAGCATGAGGTGAATTCCAGCATCCACAGCGGGGGAGAGCTTGACCTACTGCTTGAATACGGCATCGTCAAGGAGCGCGTCTGCGCCCTGCTGACGGATTCTATCCGTGCCGCCGTCCTTGAGGACGCGGGGTATAAGGTGGATATGATAGAGTTCATTGACCTTGAGCATTCGCCGAAGAACATCATGCTCCGCGCGGAGTATACCGGCAAGCGCCGCAGTTCAGGCCGTGCAAAGGCCGAAGCCTTGCGCGAAAAATACGGCTTTACCCAGACCCTGCTTGATCTCGTGAAGTGAAGACGATACGCCGGTAAATAAACAACGGCTCCCCATGCTTTTCGTGGGGAGCCGTTGAACTGTCAGCAGTTATGTGTCTATGAAACTTCGCGAGGGTTTACGCAGACTTCCTGACATTACCATTTCCTTCGCGCATTGAATAACTCTATTCCGATAAGAACAACACCGGCAGAAAACAGTACCGTCGACAGCAGATTTAAAATGCTGAAAGTTTTGGCAACGATGCATACTATGATAAACAGAGCTAAATTGACTGCTGCAAGGACGATCCCGCGAGTCCGAGATTTAGGCTGCTCAGATGAATTGTCGATAGGTCCCAAAATAATGAACAAGGATACCATGTTCCAAACACTCGGCAGAACGCTAAATGCAGAATAATGTCCGCCTAATGAATATAATAAACCGTACAAAATGTCAAATATGTAAAACATACAACATAACATAGAGCCGGCGCCGCAAACGTGAAGATCAGGGGAGATAAGCCCCTTTGCGATCTGGATATAACCGATAATTAATATAAGAAAAGATGCGGTATGGATAACGGGGAGACCAACGCCGAAACGGCTGAGAAACTTGACCAAAGTCAGCAGCGCAAGGGCAATAAAACAACCTCCTGCAATGTACCGCAGCCGTGAATCCTTCCTAAGCTCCATATTGCACCTCCCCAATATAGCTTTCGGCATGGCCGAGAACGCCAGTCAGAACTGACGGAATGATTGCCGTGATTTTGCTGTTCATATTTTCCCTCCAAATAAAAAGTGCGCAGCCAAAACTGCGCACCGAAAAAACGCACAGCTCCGATCGCGGAGACACTGCTTCTATCACACACATAATATGCAGAAAATAGCAGGCACTTTTACCGAAAGCAATAGCGCATATTTGTACGTGAGGATATGAAGCTGCGTCGCATGTAAATAATACCATGGGAAAAACGGAAAGGCAAGAAAAGACTTTAAATCCGACGAAAAAACTTATCCATGATTTTATATATAAAAGTTACGGGATCTTCGCAGAATGACACGCAGATGAATAAGATAACGGCTCCCCATGTTTTCAATAGGGAGCCGTTTTTACTCCGTATACAGCGGGAAAGCTATATCTATCCTCAGTCCGTTTTCATTGCGCACGGCCATCGTTCCGCCGTGCGCTTTTATTATTCTGTAGGCAAGCGGCAGCCCCAGCCCATGCGTGCCGTCCGGAATAGTGCCGAGACCTTCGAGCACCGCCTCATCGATCCCGCTGCCGTTGTCAGCAATGCGGATGCACGCACTATTGCCGTCAATGTATTCCTCTATCTCCACGGTGCAGCCCTCGCCGTTATGCTGCATTGCGTTCGAGATGAGGTTAAAGACCGCGCGGGCGATAAGCTCGCTGTCGCAGAGGATCACGGCGGACTCGTCGCGCAGCTCCGGCTGAATCTCCCGCCTCTCGGCAAGACCACTGTTTATCACGTCCGTCACGGCTGCACGTATTATCGGGCACAGCCGCGCGGGCTTTCTGCGCTGCGGCTGCATATCGCTATCAAGCGTGGAGATAAGGTTGAGGTCGTCCACGAGCCGCCCGGCTCTTCCTGCCTGCAGGATTATGCGCCCGGCGCTCTCCAACGCCTGTTCCGGTATCGCATTGGCAGCAGCGATGGCCTCGGCGTTTCCCATTATTACCGCAAGCGGTGTGCGTATATCGTGTGATATCCCGTTTACCCAGTTGCGCCGCGCCGTGTCGCGCTCCTCAAGCGCGCGGCTTTTTTCACGCAGAGCAGCGGAGCATTTGTTCAGCTCCTGATAGGCCGGGCGGAATATCCCGCCGCCGCGTAGCTCAAGAGGCTCCTCGCGGCTGAGACTGCCGATGCCGTCGGTGAGAGTCCGCACACCTCTATATAGCCGACGGCCGGTGAGAAGCGACAGGCCGAGCGCCAGCGCGGCGTTCAGCGTCAGCACCAGCGCGATGCGTGCGGGCAGCGAATTAAACCAGCTCATCGAAAGGACTATCTGGTATTTCCCGACCGCGTTTTTCGGCTGGCCAAGAATGAACAGCCCGCAGTCCTCCGCCTGCGTGTAAACCGGATAGTCGCACAAAAACCAGCGGGAGAGGACGGCAACGTCTCGCAGCGTATAGTGCCGCGGGATATCGCCCGGCATATCCGCCGACCAAATAACGTCCCCGCCGTCGTCGAGCAGGATGCACCAGTAACCATCGGGCAGCAGCGCCGAAGAGTCCTCACCGGATTCGTATGCGCTGTGCATGAGGTCGATAACGCGCTTACTGGAGCGTGTCGCGGCGGTGCCGTTGTCGTAGCTTATATATAGTAGACCCGCAAGGTTCAGAAGCAGCAGTATCAGTGCTGTGACGGCGGCGACGGCGGCGCAGCTCAGGAAAAATTTCAGCGCGGTCTTATTCATCCCGCACCGCCAGTCTGTAGCCCAGCCCGCGCACCGTCAGCAGATACTTTGGGGAGGAAGGCGTGTCCTCAAGCTTTTCGCGCAGGCGGCGGATGTGTACAGTCAGCGTGTTTTCATGGCCGTAATAGTCCTCTCCCCACGCTGCCATGCACAGGCTGTCAAAGCTTACGATCCTGCCGCGGTTTTCCCAGAGCTTCTTTATTAGAATAAGCTCCTTCGCAGTAAGCGGAGTGTCCGCGTCTCCTTGCCTGACGCACGCGCGAGAGAAATCGACATAGCGGCGGCCGATCTCCGCACCCTGCTCCTCGGCGGCAATGGCGTAAGTCCTGCGCAGCAGCGCCTTTACGCGCAGCACAAGCTCACGCATCAGAAAGGGCTTGACGATGTAATCGTCGGCACCGAGCCGAAGCCCTGTGATCCGATCCTCGCCGCTGCCGCGCGCCGTGAGGAAAATGACAGGAGCGTCCGTATACTCGCGCAGCTGCTCATACAGCTCGAAGCCGCTGCCGTCCGGGAGACTTACGTCCAGCAGCATCAGTGCGACCGGCTGGCTCGCCGCCACGGACAGCGCCTCCTCGCATCTTGCCGCCGTATAGATGTTGAAGAAGCCCTCCTTGAACAGTGCGTCCGACACTGTCCTGAGGAGCTCCTTCTCGTCGTCGACTATCAGTATTTTCTTGTTCATAAGTTCGTTCATCGCGATCACCGCCCGGAGGTATAGTAACACTTTTCTGCTCGATATTGAACACATATCCAGCGCTTTAAGCAAATTTAAGGCTGAGTTAAGCTGCATTTAAGCGTGATGAAATCCCAGAGTGCTATTATCCTGCACGTCGGCAGCGGTGCCTGCCGCGGAAAGGATGATAGTTATGGATCAGATAGTCGCCACATACGGGCTGACAAAAAGGTATAAGGACTTCTGCGCCGTGTCGCAGCTCGACATGACGGTGCGCGAGGGGCGGATATACGGCTTCCTCGGCCCGAACGGCGCGGGGAAATCGACCACGCTCAAGCTGCTGCTCGGCCTTGTGCAGCCCAGCACCGGGAGCATAGAGCTCATGGGCAGACCCATGAACGACAGGAACAGAATAGAGCTGCTGCGCAATACCGGTTCGCTCATCGAGTCTCCGTCGTTTTACGGACACCTGACGGCACGGGAGAATCTGCGCATATACACGACGCTTCTCGGCCTCCCCGAAAAGAACATCGACGAGGTGCTAAAAATAGTCCGGCTCGACAGGCAGGAGTGCAAAAGGCTCTCGGCCTACTCCCTCGGCATGAAGCAGCGCTTCGGCATAGCCTCGGCGATGCTGGGCTTCCCGAAGCTGCTCATACTCGACGAGCCGACGAACGGCCTTGACCCGTCCGGCATACAGGAGATGCGCGAGCTTATCCGCTCCCTGCCGGAGCGCTGCGGCATGACCGTCATTATCTCAAGCCACATTCTCAGCGAGATCGACCGCATCGTTGACGATATCGGCATCATCGCAAACGGCGAGCTTCGCTATCAGGGCGAGCTTGAGCGTCTGCACGAGATAGACGAGGGAAAGACGCTGGAGGAAATTTTCCTCGACATGACCGGAAAGGATCTGAGCCTGTGACCGCCTTGCTGAAAGCCGAATATCTCAAAAACCGCCGACGCTATATTTTCCTGACGGCGCTCGCCCTGACCGCCGCGGCCGGCGCGTGGGCGTTCTACGGCAGCTATACCGGGGAGAGCGGGAGCTTTGCCTTGGAAAACGGACATATGCTCTATCTCTATCAGCTCCCGCTTATCAATACCATCTTTTTCCCACTCATGTGTACGCTCATCGCTTCACTCCTTGCGGAGTTAGAGCACAGCGGGGGAGGCTTCCGCCGCCTGTGCGTTATCGCGGAGCGGGGGAATGTGTATGACGCGAAGCTCATCTACGGCATGCTGCCGGTGCTGCTGTGCGCTGTGCTCTTCTGTGCCGCAGCCGCCGTCTCAGGGCAGCTCGCGGGCTTTGCAAAGCCTTTGCCGGTGAAGCTATACTTAATCCACCTGCTCTTCACACTCGTGCCGACGGCGGCACTGTATATCCTCCAGCACTCCCTGTCCATGCTCATCGAGAATCAGGCCGTGCCGCTGTGCGTCGGAGCGCTCGGAGAATTCATGGGACTGTTTTCAATGTTCCTGCCGCAGCTCGGCGCACTGCGCCGGTACTTCCCGTGGAGCTGGTACGGTGCGCTACAGTTCGTCGGACTCTTCGGCTGGACGAAGGAGACGAGGTACGCCGGCGCATACCTCGCAGTAATGGGCTATGACTGGCTGTGCCTTGCAATATCGGTCTTTGCTGCGCTGTGCTTCTACGCCATAGGCAGGGGACTGTTTTCCCGGAAGGAGATATGAACAATGTTATGCAAACTTATCCGTGCCGAGCTTATGAAGCTGCGCCGCTCGCCGGTGTGGCTCGCGTTCATCGTCATGCCGGTCATACCCGCGCTCATGGGAACTTTCAATTATCTTGAGAACCTTGAGCTTCTGCACAGCGAATGGTACAGTCTCTGGACGCAGCACACGCTTTTCACGGACTATATTTTTCTCCCGCTGCTCATCGGCATTTACTGTTCGTACACGATGTATATCGAGCAGAAGAACCACAACTGGAACCGCGTGCTCACCGCGCCTGCCCCAAAGGGGATGGTATTTGCTGCAAAGCTTGTCTGCGTCGGATTCATGATACTTCTCAGCGAGCTGTGGATAGCCGTGCTGTATGTTGTCTCCGGCAGGCTCGTCGGGCTGAGCACCGCCGCGCCGCTGGGCGAGCTTACGGTCTGGTGCCTGTTCGGGACGCTTGGCGGTCTTGTCATGGCGGCGATGCAGCTGACGGTGTCGCTCTTCCTGCGCGGCTTTGCGATGCCGGTCGCGGCAGCGCTTGCGGGCGGCCTGTCCGGGCTGCTCTTTCTCGCAAAGCATCTGGGGCATATCTGGCCGTATTCGCTCATGGCCTACGGCATGAACTCAAACGCTCCGCAGGAGCTGATGAAAAGCGGCTATGCAGGGTTTATAATTACCTGCGCGGCATATTTATGCGTTTTCACAGTGATAGGCTCAGTGATCCTCTCACGCCGCGATAACTGAAAATGAAAAAAACGAAGCCCAAGCGGTAAGGCTTGGGCTTCGCCATATATACAGCCGCAAAAATGCCTGTAAAAAGTAACCAAAGTGGAGCAGCACAAAACGACATTACAGAAAAATGCGACAAAAAAGTTGGACTGATACGCATTTTTGTGCAATTTTGACACAGTTCGACGGAAAAAGGGTTACATAATAATCCCCCACGATTTGACTAATATGAAAAAACGTGTTATAATACCGCCGTCAAATCCCCAGAGGAGGGTAGAGCTTATGCAAGTGCTGGACATGATACTCGATGTTCTGGCGTACATTTGGTATGGGATAAAAAGAATTTTTAAGAATCCGGTGGCGAGAGACGCGGCGATAGTTCTGCTTTCGGTGCTGGTCAGCGTACTTGTGATAAACGCGAGGACGAAGAGCATAAACGAACAGGCAGAGCAGAGGATAGCGGCGATAGAGCAGCGCTACCAGAACGAGCTTGCCGCGGCGCAGTCGCAGACTGCGGACTCGGCAGCGGCGTCGACGCAGCAGTCCAAGTATTCCGCCGATGCGGAGTATATAGCAAAGGTCGTCGCGGGCTGCGCTACATATTACAGCGAGAACGTGCAGAGAGCGGTGGCATGGTGCGTGCTCAACCGCGTGGACAGCGCGCTGTATCCCGACACGATCAAGGAGGTCTGCGAGCAGGCCAACCAGTGGCAGGGCTATGAGAACGCCCCGCTTATCGACAGCATATGCCGCGTGTGTCAGGACGTTATAGACACATGGCAGTCGGGCGGTACGCGCGATATCCCGAGAGAGTGCGTCTTCCTCAGAATGACAGAGGACGGCGTCGAGCTTCGTACCGAGTTTACCGGCGGCAATACGTGGAACGTCGTAAACAACTGAACATAAAAACAGGAGCTGCAAGAACAGCTCCTGTTTTTATGTTCAGTTCTCCGGTATCGCCGTGGCGAAATAGAAGATGTCGCTCATCCGGCGCTCAACGCCGAACTGCACGGGATTTATAAGCTCGTTTCCGAGGATGATGCTTCCGGTTTGCCCGCCGTCGAGCGTGTAGGCGTTATAGCAGCCGTGGGCTATCATGGAATCTGCGGCTTGACGGAGCGTGACATAGACGTAGTAGTCGGGGCTCTGGCAGTTGATCGTCATTGCTAGATAATGAAGCTTGCCGAGCTGGCCTATGGCGCAGCGGGCGTAGGTGTCCCTGACCTCGCCGAGGGGATAGTCATAAGGAGTGACGTCAACGCCCTTTTCGACCATGACCGGGCCGAAGCTGAGAGAGAACATGACCTTGTTTTCATCCAGATATGCCTGAGCCTCGGCTTCTGACTTGAACTGATTTTCATATGTAAAGAGCATATCGCCGCCCT
>CAKTPR010000077.1 GCA_934591725.1 uncultured Oscillospiraceae bacterium | reverse complement strand
TGGATTTTTGTGCGATTTTTGTTTTTTGAGACGCAGACGGGCTGACGCCCGTCAAGGCGAAAAGGACAAAAAGCACCGGAAAGACACGCTGTCAGGCGTGTGTGCTCTTGTCAATTGATGGTAAAAACAAAAAACCCATGCGCAAGCTGTACAGCTTACGCATGAGTCTCATTCTTTACAGAGCAGCCCGGATGCCGAAGCACCGTTCTGACGGGTCTGCCTCGCACCGCGGACGCGGTGCGGAATTACTCCCTCAGGCGAAATTCAGTGTAGCACATTATATTCTGTGATAATAGAAAAGTCAATATGCGGACAAGTTAAAAAATTATAAAGATTTGTGACAACGATATTTTTTGATCGCCGCAGCGGAGAACCGCATGACCGGCGTTTCAGCGTCTTCCATTTTTCTTTACGGGGAATGCGTCGTAATAGAAGCCGAGGAAGATACCGGCGATGAGGAAGAAGGCAAGCTCACGGAAGTCGGTGGGCACACGGTCGTCGGCGCAGTTTGTGAATATCACTGTCTCCATCATGCCGTAAATGAATATACCGGCGAGGGGGAGCGTCAGAGTTTTGACCGCTGCCGTCACCTCAGGCAGCTTCGTGAAAAACAGCCTTATCATCTTTATGACCAGCATCACCGAGAACGCGAGGACAAGCAGCAGGCCGAGAACTCCCGCGAGCATAAGCGTCTGCACAAGGTAATTGTGCATATGGAAATAGGGATAGTTCTGGTACTTATGCGGGATGTTCATTATCTGGTGGCTGTATTTGCCAATGAGCAGGAGAGAGGGGTCTTCCTTGATGGTGGGAATGATGCTGGCAAAAATATTGCCGCGGTTAGACATATTGGAGACACTCTCCTTGAGGTCGCGCGTGTCGCCGAACTCCTGCACTTCACCTTGCCCAACGTAAGGATCCGATATGCGCTCAATATCCGGGTCGAGCCTGTCATACGCTGCCTGAGTGGCGGAGACGGTGAGGTCAAAGCTTTTGTAAACAAGCGGCATGGAGATGACCGCGAGGACGGCGATGATAATGGCCTTCAAAGCGTTGCTCTTCAGTTTTATGAGCTTTATTCCGCCGAGGATGACAAGCATGGCCGCGTTGACGCACATAGCGAGCTTTATGCTGCGGCAGAAGGCGAGCGCGACGGCGATATAGAAAACCAGCCACGCCAGAATGATCGGGATGCGCCAGAGCTTTTTGCGGCAGTTGAGAAACTCATATACCATAAGGCAACCCGCAATATAAAACCAGACGGCGGTAACTGTGCGGTTGTTTCCAAACGGAGCGATGAAATAAAAATTGGCATACAGATAATATGTGTCAATGCCGAAGGGGATGTTCTCAGGCGGGATATAAAAGTAAATGCCGAGGAAGCATGCGGCTATCGCGAGAACCGCAACGATAAAATAGAACGCGCCGGCGATGGCGATCACGATATCGAAAAAGCGCCTGCGCTGCGTGGAGTCAAGCACAAGTCCGGCCGCGAGAACAGCGGCACAGAGGAAGGTCTTGAGGACAAGGTCAAACTCGTTTTCAAGATAATAGTCGGTATTGAGCAGGCGGGTGATAAACAGCCACACGGCGTACCATATGACAAGCTTCACCTCAAGGACACCGCGAAGTCCGCATTTCCAGAAATAGAGAGCGAGCATTACAATGATGGCGCACCTGCCGTAGACGGAATATAGCGCGCTCCAGTGCTCCGGCGCGGCGGGACTCAGCATGAAGAAGGCAAGCAGGGCAGCGGTCATGAACGCGTGGAACCGCGGCCAGCTTTTTTCCCTGCTTTCGATTTTTATATGCTCCATTATTATTTACCCCACAAAATTCGTACCGCATATTTTATCATAAGGGCAGGAATATTGCAAGACGAGGAAATGCTCAGCGCGCATACCCGGCGTGCCATAAGGAGCCTTTGCTGACGCCGCAGGCGCCTGAGGGGATAAACGGTTCCTTAAACTTTTTGAAAGCTCATGGCGCGCTGCAAAATACATTGCAGCGCGCCATGAATAAATAATTCTATTGAATTTTACGCCTTTTCGCCGGGCTCTTCCTTTTCGTGCCTTATGGGCTGGAGAGTTGCGGGGTCGATGTAATCAACGTCCATATAGTCCTCCGTCTCATACGGCAGGTCGCTGCGCTTGAGCTTTCTGTCAATGAGATTATTGATGAGCGTGTAGATAACGACGAACACCGGCACGCCGAGGAGCATTCCCCAGAAGCCGAACAGACCCGCGCCGAGGATGATGGAGAACATGACCCAGAAGCCATTGATGCCGATGGAGCTGCCGAGCACCTTCGGGCCGATGATGTTGCCGTCGACCTGCTGGAGCACGATGATGAAGATAACGAATATCAGGCACTTGAACGGATCGACCAGCAGCACCAGCAGCGCGCTCGGCACAGCGCCGATGAACGGGCCAAAGAAGGGGATAACGTTTGTAACGCCGACGATGACGCTTATCAGCAGCGCATAAGGCATACGCAGCAGGATGCAGCCGATGTAGCAGATAAGGCCGATGATCGCCGAGTCAAGGAGCTTGCCGTTTATGAAGCCCATGAAGGTCTTGTCGGTGAAGTCAAGCCCATCGAATATCTTCTTCACTGTCTCGACGGAGAAGAGACTGTACATCACGCGCTTGGCGTTTGCCTTGAAGGTCTCCTTGCTGCCGAGCATGTATACCGAGACGATGATGCCGATGACGAGATTATAAACCGCCATCACAACATAGTACACTCCCGTGCCGACATTGGTGATAAGGTTGCCGAGGCCGGGGAGCACGCTGTTCTTGAGCCAGTTTGCGAGGAACTCGTTCACGTCTCCCAGCGCCTGAACGGCGTACTGCTCGATCTCCGGATAGTCCTCAAGCAGCTTCGTCAGCCACTGCGTGCCGTTGTCTATGTAGGTCGGGCTGTTGACAACGATCGTTTCAATGCTGCTGTACAGCTGCGGGATGATGAGGTAAATCAACGCCGCTATGACCGCCAGCATGATTATTTCCGAGAAGAGGATCGACATACCGCGCGCAAAGCCGTGCCCGTCGGAGCGCTTGTTCTTCTTGTAGAGCTTTGACGCAAGCGGACGGAAGAGCTTGTTTTCAAGCGTGCGCACGAGCGGCCCAAGCAGATAGCTTATCACAAGACCCCAGATAAATGGACTGAGGATCTTGACGAGCGCGCTTATCGCGCTGCCGACGGCGCCGATATAGTTGAGCGCCATGTAAAACAGTATCGCCGCGGCAACAACGCAGAACGCTGTTATGCCCCAATAGAGATACTTTTTATCCCATCTGAACGGTCGTCTCATATACGGCTTTCCTCCAATGCCAGCTTCTTTTGTATAGCTTATTGTACTCTGCGGCGTTTATTGCCGTCAATATGTGATTTGTAAATTTTTGACGTGGGGATGCGGAGACTCATAAATAAAACGGCTCTGGTTTTATGTAAACCAAACTTGACGACTCGGTAACATTTTATTCATTTCTTTGTGTTGAAAACCCTGTTGAAAATGTTAAAAACTCCTCTTACTATCAGAGTTCGGCGCTATACGCCGGTATTGCATATTTTGTCGTATCCGCTCGAAATTTCCATAATTTTGTAAACCTGAACATAGACACGCTTCGTTGTACATAGCTTTAAGCAGGGTACCCTCAACGCCCATGGCAAAAATCTTTACGACTTTTTTATTGCGGCAAATGCCGCATGGAGGAACGCTATGAAACGTATGCTGCCGCTCGTCATTCTCATCTCGGTGATATTCACGCTTGCTTCTCCCGCGGCCTTCGCGCTCGACACCGACGGGCGCGCCCAGCCGGAGATAAACGCTCCTGCAGCGATACTGATGGAGAAGGAGACGGGGACTGTCCTCTATGAGAAGAACGCGCACGAGCCGGGCTTTCCCGCAAGCATCACGAAGATCATGACGATGCTGCTCATCGTGGAGGACATTGAAGCCGGCAGGCTCAGTCTCGACGATACTGTCATCGCCAGCGAGCGCGCAGCGTCCTTCGGCGGCAGCTGCGTGTACCTCGAAGCGGGGGAGCAGATGAGCGTCAGCGATATGCTCAAGTGCATCGCGGTCGTCTCGGCAAACGACTGCGCCGTCGCGATGGCAGAGCATATGAGCGGCAGCGAGCAGAAGTTCGTCGAGCGCATGAATAAGCGCGCCGAAGAGCTTGGGCTTGAGAACACGCACTTCTCCAATTGCAGCGGCCTGTTTGACGACGGCGCGCACTTCACCACCGCCTATGATGTCGCACTCATGTCCCGCGAGCTTATAAAGCACGACCTTATCAAGGACTACACGACCATATGGATGGACAGCATACGCGGCGGGGAATTTGAGCTGAGCAACACCAATAAGCTTGCCTACTGGTACCCCGGCTGCACGGGGCTCAAGACCGGCTATACCTCGACCTCGCGCTACTGCCTTTCCGCGACAGCCGAGCGCAACGGCGTGGAATATATCGCCGTTGTCATGCACTGCGAGACGAGCGACTCACGCAACAAGGACGCGGAAGCGCTGCTTGACTATGCCTTTTCGGGCTTCCGCCTGTGCCCGCTCAACGATGGCGCGCCGCTGCCGGAGGTGCATGTCGAGCTTGGACGTGCCGGGAGTGTCAAGGCAGAGTACACGGGCGACAGCGTGGCCGTTATCCCCAAGGGCGGCGAGCCGGAATACACGCTCGAACTGCGCCGCAGCGTGCCCGCCCCGGTGCATAAAGGCGACAGACTCGGAACGCTTACAGTAAGCGCCGACGGCCGCACCGTCGCGGAGGTGCCGGTGTGCGCTGCGGAGGATGTGCCGCGGCTCGGCTTCTTCGGCTTCTTTGCCCGCCTTGCCGCAGGGATGTTCGCGATATAGTGCATAAAAAGGCTCCCAATGCTTTAAAAATCAGGCAGTTAAATTGCTTGTCATTCTCCCCACGGGAACCCGAAATCGCTGCGCTTAATCTTGCACTGCGGCTGTCCGTCCTTCCAAAATACGATGCCCTCGATGTTGTGCTTCTCAAGGTAATCACGAATTCCCTCGAAATTTCTCGGCACATCCGGCAAAACGCGAATACCGTGCTTCTCGATCACATCTTTTTCAAGTCCGTATGGGTTTGCGCAGAAATGCGGACCGATTGCTTCGTAAGTGCCTTCCTCTGTGGGGCAGCCGGCGTTGCGATAGGCTTCTATGAACCAGATATTGCTCTTATCGCTCTCGTCCACGGGAATCCAATGCGGCCAGTGGCCGGTTATGGGGTCCGGATCGCAGCAGGGAATCGCATTCGCCGGCGGAATCTTGCCGCGTTTTGCATCGTATCTTTTGCAGAAAACTCCGTCTATCACCGCGCAGCAGCTGCCGTCGATCTTTTCGGTTGCCGCGCCTTCTCCGTCCAGAACCCATTCCATACCGGGATGAACCTTGTTATGGATGCCTACCTTATGATGGTTATCAAATACCCGCTCAAAGAGCGTCGGGATTTTCTTCATGGTACCTTGCATCTCCTTCTATAATTTCATCCAGCGTTCTCGGCGTGTAGTTCATATACGGCATCATGCAGCCAACGTTGATGAAGTTTCCGTTCGGCGTGCCGTAACCGGTGGAATTTGCCTTTACCTCACGGCGCAGCTTTGCGATATACTCATATTCAATCGTCCGATGGACATGCCCGTAGAGCATGAACGCTGTCGAAGCGAAGCTGGCACGGAAGAAGGGAATCGGATAATGACACATCACAACATGCTTGCCGCTGTCCTTGATTTCCTTCAAGTTCGTAATTTCTTGGAACATACGCTTTGTGGCAGCGCTGAATTGCTTGGGATCGTGATTGCCTCGTATCAGAACCTTGTTGCCGGCAAACGAACCGACAATGGCTGGCCATTCGGTTTCCTTGGCCCAGATGAAATCGCCGAGGATATATACCGTATCACCAATGCATACTCTGCTGTTCCAGTTTTCTATGATCTTGTTATTCATCTCATTGATGTCCGCAAACGGCCGGTTCTCAAACCGCAGAATATTTTCATGCCCGATATGCAGATCGGAGATATAAAAGTTTGTCAATCGCTCACCCCGTTCATAATTCCAGACTCATGTTTGACCATATTTACCTCTGCAAATCTTAATTTGGCAACATTATATCATACAGCCGATGTATTTTCCAGCTTGAGTATCACGGCGGCAATGCCGCTATTGACAAACCAACACTATCTGACTATAATGCCTGATATACATCGAACGATGTATATCAGGCAAACTACATCCGCGGAAAGGACACGGACTATGGCTCCGAAGAATAAGTTCACAAAAGAGGAGATGGTCGCGTCGGCGCTGCGCGTTGTGCGCGAGAAGGGGATCGACGGCCTGACCGCCAAAACCATGGCGGCTGCGCTCGGCACATCGACGCAGCCGGTCTTCACGTGCTTCGGCTCGATGGACGGCGTAAGGCAGGAGGTCTATGCTGCGGCGCTGCGCGCGTATAAAGGCTACGCGAGCGCAGGGCTGCACGAGGAGATACCGTTTCTCGGTGTCGGTATGCAGTATATCCGCTTTGCGCGGGAGGAACCGGAGCTGTACAGGCTCCTGTTCCTGATGCAGGAGCAGGGGCAGGAGAGCCTTGCTGTGAGGTCGATGCAGCACTTGCAGGAGCTTGTCCGCCCGTCGCTTATGGATATTTACCGTATCACCGCCGAGGAAGCGGACGTATATTTCCGTGATATGTGGCTTGCGGCGCACAGCATTTCCACGCTGATCGTGACCGGCGGCTGCCCCTATTCCGATCGTGAGATAGGACAGATACTGACGGGCTTCAGCGTCAGCATCTGCAAGGCCATCAAGGAGATACCCGGCTTTGCCTCTGGCAGCATTGACTGCGACGCCGTATTTCGCGCGCTGACCGATAAAAGGAAAGGACAATGTTGAACACAAAGAATATAGTTATATACGTCCACGGCAAGGGCGGCTCGGCGGAGGAAGCGGAGCATTATAAGCCACTGTTCCCGGACAGCGAGATCATCGGCTTTGACTACCGCGCACAGACGCCGTGGGAGGCAAAGGAAGAATTTGCGCACTTTTTTGCGGAAAAGCGCAGGCACTGCGATAAGCTGACATTGATAGCCAACAGTATCGGCGCACTCTTCTCGCTGATGTCGCTGGATGAGACTCTTATCGACCGGGCATATTTGATCTCGCCAGTTGTGGACATGGAGAAGCTGATCGGGAATATGCTGCTGTGGGCGAATGTGACCGAGCGGGAGCTTGAGGAAAAGCAGGAGATACCGACAAACTTCGGCGAGACACTGTCATGGCGCTATCTCTGCTATGTGCGCGAGCGCCCGGTCACGTGGAATATACCCACCCGCATCCTGTACGGTGAGCACGATGACCTAACTTCCATGGAAACCGTGTCGGCATTTGCAAAGGAAACCGGCGCGGAGCTGACAGTCATGCCGGGCGGGGAGCACTGGTTCCACACCGAGGAGCAGATGCGGTTCTTGGACGCATGGATAAAATGAAGCAGGAGAAAATTGCGGAAATGGAGCGCGCCATTGCCGCGGACTATGCCAATATTGCGGGCATGGTCGTGCTGAAAAACGGGGAGCGCGTCTATGAAAACTACTTCGGCGGCTGCACGGAGGATAGCCGCATCCACGTTTTCTCGGTGACGAAGAGCGTCGTTTCCGTCCTGATCGGAATGGCGCTGGACAAGGGATATATCGGCGGAATCGACCAAAGAGTGCTGGATTTCTACCCGGAATACACGCCCAAGCGCGGCGAAAAGACGCTTCAGAATATCACGCTCCGGGACATGCTCACCATGACCGCGCCGTATAAATACAAATCCAACCCCTATACGAAGTATTTCACAAGCGAGGACTGGGTGAAGTTCTCGCTCGATATGCTCGGCGGGAAAGGGCAGATCGGCCAGTTCCGATATGCGCTGCTCATCATATTTCACGCAGCTCACCACGGTGCGCCTTGCCGCCTTGACCGAACAGACGCGCGAGCTGCTGGACTTTCAGCAGATGGGGCTCTTCTTCAGCCTTGATCTGCTGGGCTACGCGCTGATGTCGCTCGCGACCTTCTTTGCCGGGCTGACGGTCGAGCCGAAGAACAAGCCCGCCAAATGGCTTCGTGCGCTGCTGATGATCCACGGCGTGTTCTTTATAAGCTGCCTGATAATGCCGATGCTCGGCGTCTTTCAGGCTGACAGCCCCGCATGGATCGGCGTGGCGGTGCTGGAGTTCTGGTGCGCCTATTTCTGCCCCATAGCGGCTCTGGCGTTCCATTATTTCCGCGGGCGGACAGAGCAAAGATAGCAAGGAACGTCGAGAAAAGATCCCCCCGGCACGGTAGAATGGACAGCGCAGAACGTAAGGAGTTGAAATGCGTGAAGGAACAGGTGCTGGCCGTTCATCGGATGCATGACTATATCGAAAAGAACCGGACGGAGGACATAAGCCTTTCGGAGCTTGCGAGGGCGTCACTGTTTTCCCCGTGGTATTCCTACCGGCTGTTTCGGGAATACATAGGCCTTACGCCCACGGAGTATATCCGCAAATACCGGCTCACGCAGGCGGCTAGGCAGCTGCGCACCGGGAAAGTCAAGGTCATCGACGCGGCCTACGACGCCGGTTTTTCCAATGCGGATACATTCACACGGGCGTTTTACCGGGAGTTCGGCCTGAACCCCGGCGATTATATGAAGCACCCTGTGCCCGTCACGTTCTTCATTCCTTACGGCGCAAAATACCGTGAACTCAGAAAGGAGAACATCGACGTGTCAAACATTCAAACCGTTTTTGTTCAGCTTGTCCGCAAGCCCGAACGCCTGTGCATCATCAGGCGCGGCAGAAAGGCTGAGGATTACTTCCCGTACTGCGAGGAGGTGAGCTGCGATGTGTGGGGCATCCTCACAAGTATGCGCTCGCTCTGCGGGGAGCCTGTCTCAATGTGGCTGCCGCCGAAGTATAAGAAGCCTGATACCTCCACATACGTGCAGGGAGTCGAGGCCGAACCGGACTATACGGGCGTTATCCCCGCTGGCTTCGACACCATTCTTCTGCCGGAGGCCGAGTACCTGATGTTTCAGGGACAGCCTTTCCGGGAGGAGGATTACTGCGAGGCCATCCGGGCGGTGCAGCACGCGATGGACGGCTATGACCCGTCCGTTATCGGCTATCGCTGGGATGATGAAAACCCGCGCATCCAGCTCGAACCCCGCGGAGAGCGCGGCTATATAGAGCTGCGGGCGGTAAGGAGGCTCAAGGGATGAGTGAAGCGGTTTTCGCCCAAGGGCTTACCAAAGCCTATAACGACAAAACAGTCGTCGATCATCTGAACCTCTCGGTGAAAAGCGGAACGGTGTTCGGCCTGCTCGGCGCGAACGGCGCGGGGAAGAGCACAACGATAGAATGCATCTTGGGCACGAAGCAGGCAGACGCGGGGACTGTGCGTCTGCTGGGACAGAACCCCGGAAAAAACCGCCGTGAGCTTTTTGAGCGCGTCGGCGTGCAGTTCCAGGAGGGAAACTATAATAAAGCAGGCGAGCGTGATCGCCTCCGTTCTCTATTTCCCGATGCTGGTCTTTTCCGGCACGACCCTGCCGCTTGAGGTAATGCCGCGCACGATGCAGGAGATCGTCAGCCTCTTCCCGCTGACGCAGGGAATCACGATGATGAAGAACGCCTTCATCGGCGTCGGTACGGGGAGCGTACTGCTGCCGGTATGCGTGATGCTCGGTCTTACCGCGCTCTGCACAGCGCTTTCCGTCCGTTTCTTCCGCTGGGAATAAACAATAATAACGAAAACGCCGGCTGGATTTCACAGCCGGCGTTTAGTCATGTATAAGCTCACAGCCGCGCAAGACCGGCATTGAGCTTTTTGTATATCCTCTCGACAAACCACGGCTCGGTCGAGGCCCTGAGTGCGCCGTCGAGCGTGAACCATGCGACGCCGGAGTTCTCAGCCTCGCAGACCGTGAGCGCGTCATGGTCGTCAGCCTCTAAAAGATAGGTGACGTTCATGTGCAGATGGCTCGGCACGTACTCTCCGCGCTTTTCGTGCCCGTCCACGGTGAGCACTTCTAGGGAATAGATATCTTCCGTCACGGGGCGCGCAGACTTCACGCCCGTCTCCTCGCGCACTTCGCGCAGCGCGACGGACAGCAGGTCGCGCTCGCCGTCGGCGTGCCCGCCCGTCCACGACCATGAGTCGTATATCTTGTGGTACACCATCAGCACCTTGTCCCGCGCGGGGTTCACGACCCACGCCGACGCCGTCATGTGCGCGATGAGGTTCGAGCGCTCGAAAGCGTCGGGATTGGAATCAATGAATGAGAGTATAACGGCCTTGTCGCGCGCCTCCTGCT
>CAKTPR010000076.1 GCA_934591725.1 uncultured Oscillospiraceae bacterium | reverse complement strand
TATTTGCTACTCGTCCGCCTTGAAAACCGTTGATATTACTGGCTTTTTCAAAAAGTTCTGTATCACCACTCGCACCACGCTTCGACCCCGACATTCATTGAAATGTCGGGGTTTTTCTGTTGTTTGCTATTGAAACCTGAACTTTCTCGGCGCATTTGTGAGCAACTCTGATCAGGCCTGAGCATATGAAATCAGACTTAAAACTGCAAATTTACTCACGAATTTACGAACGCGCGAAATGGAAAAGTGCTGCTCGCACCACCAAAAAAATCCCTCGCCTTTCCGGTGAGGGATATTTTCGTACCTCATCTTATCTGCTCAAAGCCGCCTTCGTCGGACTGCGGCTCCTGTACCTCGCTGCGCTTCACTTTCTTGCGGAGGTTCTTGAACAGGATCCAGTTATACAGGATGAGCATCAGCGCTGCGGAGAGCATAATGATGTGCATCCCCATATAGCGCTCGTCGGCAAGGGACATGATGCACATTGCCGCGCCCATCATTATCGCGAGCATACACTTTCGCCAGTTCGGGGCGAAGAAGGCGTAGCCCGCGATGCGGAAGAATGCCAGCAGCGCGACGATGATCGTCGCCATCTCTATCACGTATGACCAGACGACGCTGTTATACGAGTTCTGCTTGTAGCAGAGGATGAGCCACGCCGCGAAGAGCAGGATCGGCATCATCATGCACAGGCGCACGAACTTGACGTTCGCAAACTCATCGTAATTTGCCGAGCCAAGGACGAACGGGAACGCAAGCCCGGACAGAAAAGCCAGCAGGCATATTATGCGGATAAAGTCTGCGTCGACGTCCGTCTCCGAGGTGACCAGCAGGATGACGGCACCGAGACACATCAGCAGACCTATCGCCCAGCGGGCGAAAGCGAAGAGCTTGCCGGGGTTAAACAGCGCGTCGCAGAAGTCACGCGGCACATAGAGCTTGTCGTCCTGGATCTTGTTTATGAACCGGGTGAACATCCATGCCGCCGCGAGGAGCAGCAGCGGGACAAGAAAATTAAATACGCTCGGTTCCGACAGCCCGTTTTCGTCAAACGCGAGCTGATCCTGAAGCCAGCGCAGGAACACGCCGAAAGCGCCGGCACCGGCAACATAGCAGGTTATTTCCAAAGATTTTTTCTGCATATTCAATGTCTCGTTTCAATAACATTAGATTAAGCGGACAGGCCGCTTGGATATGTCCGCCTGCGGAGAAATCAACATATTATATATTTTTTTCCATATTCAGTCAAGATGAAACGGGGGAATACGGCGTGAAGAGGGTGCTGCTTGCGGCTTATGCCGCTTTTTTCCTGACCTTTGCGATGACCTTTATCCAGTGCAGAACGACCGCTGCGGCGGCAGAAGACGCATATGCGCAGCCGGTGTACGAGCCTGCCGCAAGTGCCGGGGCGCGTACACTGACACCGGAGCCGACTGGGACACCGGAGCCTGCCGCGGCTTCGGCTCCGTACCCTGCACCTGAGACCGTCAAGGTAAAGATCGGCGATGAGGTGCAGGAGATGGATATGCAAAGCTACCTCGTCGGGGTCGTTGCGGCAGAAATGCCGGCATCCTTTGAGCCGGAAGCGCTGAAGGCGCAGAGCGTCGCGGCGCGCAGCTATGCGCTCTACTGCGCCGCTACCGGCCGCCACGGCGATACCGCGCAGGTCTGCACAGACTTTGCCTGCTGTCAGGCGTGGAGCAGTGAGGACACACTGCGCAGAAACTGGGGCGGCGGCTATGATGAAAAGCTTGAAAAGATAAAGACTGCCGTCGAGACCACGGCGGGGGAGTACCTGTGCTATGACGGCGCGCCGGTGTTTGCGGCGTTCCACTCGTCCTCTGCCGGGGCGACCGAGGACTGCGGCGCGATATGGAACGCGCGGCCGTATCTCATCAGTGTGGACAGCCCCGAAACTGCGGAGGAGGTACCGGACTACATAAGCAGCGTCGAGCTGAGCGCGCTGGACTTCCGCGATACTGTGCTCTATGCCCACCCGGACGCGGATTTTACCGGCGATGAAGGCGAATGGATAGGAGAGATCACGCGCGACGAGAGCGGCAGAGTGGCCACCGCCGTCCTCGGCGGGGAGAAGCTCAGCGGCACAGAACTGCGCAGTCTGTTTTCTCTGCGCTCGACGGCGTTCACGCTGGAGTACACCGGCAGCAGCTTTCTCTTTACCGTCACGGGCTTCGGCCACGGCGTCGGAATGAGCCAGTACGGTGCGAACGCCATGGCGAAAAGCGGCGCGGATTACCGCGAGATACTCGCGCACTATTACCCCGGCACACAGCTGGTGAAATAAACGGATATAAACACGTAGGGCCACCAAAGGCTCCCCTTGTTTCTCAAGGGGAGCTGGCGCGTCAGCGCCTGAGGGGATAAAGCCATAGTCATACTGTGAGTTCTTTACGGCGGTTTCTTGAAAATATGAGAATCATTTCCCGGCAGTATGCAAAATTATACGCGTATAACTTTGTGGAACTTGTCCAATTTAATTCCCAGTAAACTTATGGTATATTAAACTTGTAGGAATTAGAACACACCATATGCGGTAACACCTCAGAATTCCGGGAATAATAATCCGCAGAGGAGGGGTCATTCTTGAATGTGACGTCAAAAGGGCGCTATGCCCTGCGTATTATGGTAGACCTTGCAAGGCGCACCGATGAGGGCTATGTCTCCCTCAAGACGATCGCCGACAGGACGGATTCTTCCATGAAGTACATGGAGGCCATCGTCGGCAGCCTCAAGAAGGCCGAGCTTATAGACAGCACGCGCGGCAAGGAGGGCGGCTATAAGCTTGCCCGTAAGCCGGAGGAGTACAGCGTCGGTGAGATACTGCGCTGCGTTGAGGATAATCTCGCGCCCGTGTCCTGCATCAAGGCCGGCAGCGTCGAGTGCGACCGCGCGGGCGAGTGCATCACCGTCCCGATGTGGATGGAGCTTGACGAGATCATCAATGCCTACCTTGACGGGATAACGCTTCAGGATCTTCTCACCGGAGATAAATGGAGAAAAAAATAAATCTGAAAGGATAAACAGATATGTTCGTATACGCCGATAACGCCGCAACCACCTGCGTCAGCAAGACCGCGCTTGACGCGATGATGCCGTACCTGACCGAGTACTACGGCAACCCCTCAAGCCTTTATGCCTTCGCCCAGAAGGTGACGGAGGACGTCGCCAGAGCCAGACAGACCGTGGCCGACTGTCTCGGCGCGAAAAGCCCGCGCGAGATAATCTTCACCTCCGGCGGCAGCGAGGCCGACAATCAGGCCATCTTCTCCGCCGCCCGTCTCGGCGCGCGCAAGGGCAAGAAGCACCTTATCTCCACCAGGTTTGAGCACCATGCCGTGCTGCACAGCCTTGCAAGACTCGAAAAGGAGGGCTTCGAGGTCACGCTGCTCGATGTGCATGAGGACGGCATCGTCCGCCTTGAGGAGCTTGCCGCGGCCATCCGCGAGGATACCTGCCTTGTCACCATCATGTTCGCGAACAACGAAATAGGCACTGTGCAGCCCGTGAAGGAGATCGGTGCGCTCTGCCGTGAGCGCGGCGTTCCGTTCCATTGCGACGCTGTTCAGGCCGCGGGGCATATGCCGATAAACGTCGAGGAGATGAATATAGATATGCTCTCCATCTCCGGGCACAAGTTCCATGCGCCCAAGGGCGTCGGTGCGCTGTACGTGAGAAAGAACATCCCCATCCTCAATCTCATCGAGGGCGGCGCTCAGGAGCGCGGCAAGCGTGCCGGCACCGAGAACGTTGCGGGCATCGCCGCAATGGCGGCAGCGCTCAAGGAGTCCTGCGATAATATGGAA
Organism: uncultured Oscillospiraceae bacterium; assembly: GCA_934591725.1. Classification (GTDB taxonomy): domain Bacteria; phylum Bacillota; class Clostridia; order Oscillospirales; family Oscillospiraceae; genus Limivicinus. Next base: position 6,706 of record CAKTPR010000076.1, on the reverse strand, counting down.
GAGAACTCCGCGAAGATGTGCGCGATGCGCGATAAGCTCTTTGCCGAGCTTGGCAAAATTCCGCACAGCAAGATAAACGGCAGCCTTGAGCACCATGTCCCCGGCACGGTCAACATGTGCTTTGAGGGCATCGAGGGCGAGTCCCTGCTGCTCATGCTCGACGCCAACGGCATCTGCGCTTCCTCCGGCAGCGCCTGCACCTCCGGCTCCCTTGATCCGAGCCATGTTCTGCTCGCGCTCGGCCTGCCGCATGAGGTCGCCCACGGCTCACTGCGCCTGTCGATAGGCGAGTACAACACCATGGAGCAGATCGACCATATCATCGAGGTCGTCCCCAGAGTCGTCGAGTACCTGCGCAATATGTCCCCCGTGTGGGACGAGCTTGAAAAGGGCGCGCGCAGGCACCTTATATGAGCTTGACTGATCGACATTTTTTACACTGATATTGGAGGATATATAAATATGGCACTTTACAGCGATAAGGTCATGGATCATTTTCAGAACCCGCGCAACGTCGGCAAAATGGATGACGCCGACGGCATCGGCGAGGTCGGCAACGCCAAGTGCGGCGACATCATGCGTATGTATATCAAGGTGGAGGACGGCGTGATAACCGACTGCAAGTTCAACACCTTCGGCTGCGGCAGCGCCATTGCCACCAGCTCCATGGCGACCGAGCTCATCAAAGGCAAGCCCGTTGAGGAAGCGCTGGAGCTTTCCAATCAGGCGGTCGTCGAAGCGCTTGACGGTCTGCCCCCTCAGAAGATCCACTGCTCCGTCCTTGCCGAGGAAGCAGTCCGCGCCGCCGTCAAGGATTACTATGACAAAAACGGCATCGCCTACGATCCGGATAAGTTCCAGATCCACGACTGCGAGCACTGCCACGATTAAGCTGTTGCACAGATAAAACAAAATCCCTCGGCTGCTCTGACTGAGCGGTCGAGGGATTTTTATAAGCTGTGTTAACCGAGCTTCTTCGTTTTCTCGTAGGCTGCGTCGACTGCGTCGATGCAGGCGCTTCTGAAGCCGTGCTCCTCAAGCGCGGCAACGCCCGCGATGGTGCTTCCGCCGGGGCTGCATACCTCGTCCTTCAGCAGCTCCGGGTGCTTGCCGGACTGGAGCACCATTTCGGCGCTGCCGAGCAGCATCTGCGCGGCGTAGCGTATCGCCTTCGCGCGCGGCAGGCCGCACTTGACGCCGCCGTCTGCAAGCGCCTCAATGAACATATACGCATAGGCAGGGCCGCAGCCGGACACCGCGCTTGCCGCGTCGATGAGCTTTTCATCGATGCGGTCGACAACGCCCGAATGCTCCATCATTTCTTCAAACCCAGCCAGCTCCTGCGCGGTCACGTTCGCGTTCGCGCACACCAGCAGCACGCCCTGACCGACGGCGCAGGCCGTGTTCGGCATGATGCGGATTATCTTCTTGTCCGCGCCGAGGAGCTGCGCGAGCGTATCAAGGCTCACCCCCGCGATCATCGACACGAACACCGTCTCAGCTTCATGCAGCGGCCTTTCGAGACTCTGCACGACGGCACGCAGCATCTGCGGCTTGACGCCTAAAAAGACGTAGCGGCTGTCAGCTATTACGTCCTCTGCGTGTGCGGCGGCGCAGCCAAGCTTTGCTGCCTTTGCGGTGGTGCTCTCCTCGCTGCTGCACGCTACGGCGACCTTGCCGCCCCCGACCTTCTTTATTGCTGCGAGCGCAAGCGCGCCGCCCATGTTGCCGGCGCCGATAAAACCGGCTTCGTATTTCACCATTTCAGTATCTCCTATCCTATACTAAAATAAGAATGCGCGTTGGAGTATGCAGGAATGTTACCACCATACGCGCGGAAAAACAATAGCTGCAAATAAAAAAATCTCCCGCACCGCGCAGAGCGGTGCGGGAGAAAATATGTGTGTGAGTTATGGGAGGGAGAGAATCAGAGCTTACTTGATCTCCAGACGGCGGCTTGCGGGAACCTCAGCGGCCTTCTTCGGCATCGTCAGCGTCAGGACGCCGTCGGTGTAGGAAGCCTCGATACCGTCGATGTTGATACCGGAGACGTCAAAGCTGCGGCTGTAAGAACCGTAGTAACGCTCACGCTTTACGAAGTTGTTCTTCTCGTCCTTCTTATCCTCGTCGACCTTTCTTTCGGCGCTGATGGTCAGGCAATCGTCCTCGACGTCGATCTTGATATCTTCCTTCTTGAAGCCGGGCAGTTCAGCCTCAAGCTTGTAGGCATCACCGGTATCGGTAACGTCGGTGCGGAAGGAGGCGATCGAAGGCACGTCTCTGAAGAAGCTGCGCTCCATATCGTCAAAGGCACGGAACGGATCGAAAGCGGAAACGGAATGATTACGGCGATCAAAAGGAATAAGTTCAAACATAATATATATACCTCCAAAATTTATTTACTGATTTGATTCTAGGATGAAACTTCATTTCTTTTGTTTCATCGTGTATATAAGATACCCCACAATTATTAACAAATATAGCGAAAGATATGAATAAAAAGTTAACGTTAGCACTCCTACAAAAAGAGTGCTAACGTTAGTACCTGCACTGTGTACTTTTTTATTCTTCAGCCGACGTCAACCTACATATACCCTTGCTACGCGCGTTGAGAGTCCGGAGGTGATGCCGCAGCCTTCGAGCGCGTCGGTCAGAAGCGCCTGGGACTGGGAGGAGATATATCCGCCGTGACCGTCATAGCCGAATATCGTCACCTCGTCGCCGGGGGCGCAGTCTATGCCCGTGACATCGACAAGGCACTGATCCATGAACACCGCGATCACGTGCGCCAGCTTGCCGCATATCAGCACCGGCGCGTTCACCTCGGCAAAGCGGAGGGCGAGCCCGTCGCCGTAGCCGATGCCGACGGTGGCAACGCGCGTGTCCTTATCGAGCGTCAGCCCCTCGCCGTAGCCGAGACGATCCCCGGCGCGGCGCTCATGCACCGCGGCGACGTAGCTGCGCCATGACGCAAGCTCTTTTATCGTACCGAGCGGCTCATCCGGAGCGTCCATATACAGGCGGCGGCCTATGCGCACGGCGTCCATGTCAAACTTCGGATAGCGCTCGGACGCTGCGGAGCAGGAGATATGCTTAAACGGTATCTGCACCCCGGCGCTCTCAAGCTGGGCGATACCCTCAAGAAAGCGCGCGTATTCCTCCTCGTCGCGCTCAAGGCTCTCAGGCGCGGAGAAGTGGGAGAACACACCGTCAACGACTATATCATCGCCCGCCGCGCGCAGTTCCGCGACAAAAGCGCCGAGTTCCTCTCCGGGGACAAAGCCGATGCGGTGCAGCCCTGTATCTATTTTAATATGAATATGCGCGGCCTTACCGACGGCGCGCGCCGCTGCCTGAAGCTCCGTGACAAAGCCGGGGCGGCCGCAGGCGAGCGATAGCCCGGCCTCAACGGCGGCCTCAAGCTGGAAGGGGAGCGCGGAGTTCATCACAAGGATCCCCTTGCCTATTCCGCCGCGGCGCAGCTCAAGCCCCTCGGACACATGGGAAACGGAAAAGCAGCGCACGCAGTCCAGCGGTTCGAGCGCGCGGGCGATCGGCACAAGACCGAGGCCGTAAGCGTCGTCCTTGAGCACGGGGATGATCCCCGCACCGGGCGTGAGCGTGGAGGCGATGCTTGCTATGTTCTCGCGCAGTATCTGCACGTCTACTTCGATATACGAGTTATTCATGGGAATATTCATTTTTGACCGCTCTTTCTCTGAATCTGTATTTATCGTGCGGAGCGTGAAGCTCGGCTGCCTATTATATCGCAGTATGCCCAACACTGCAAGACGTAATTCACGGTCTTTGCTTTATTTACTTGAAGTGCAGGCATTTTTAGAAAAGAACATGCAGCCGGAATACGGCGGGCAAAAGCACCCCACTTGACAATGTACACAAAAACAAGATGTAACTTTTGTCAACTTGAGCAAAAACACCAGTTGACAATATTCGAGTATAGATGTATACTCTGTGCAACTCAAATGAATATATATTTATTTTTGAGCGTTACATGAGAATTTTTAATGAGGAGATAAGAAAAATGAAAAAGATCACTGCACTGCTTCTGGTTCTTGCAATGGCAGTCGCTCTGTGCGCCTGCGGCTCCAGCACTGACTCCAGCACTCCCGCCGCCGATACTGCGGCATCCGACGCAGCCCCCGCAGCCGAGACCCTCGTCATGGGCACCTCTGCTGACTATGCCCCGTTTGAGTTCATGTATCCCGATGCTGACGGCAGCATGGTCTACGGCGGTATCGATGTCTCTGTCGCACAGTACGTTGCCGATTACACCGGCAAGGAGCTGAAGGTCGAGAACATGGGCTTTGATTACCTGCTTGCAAGCCTCCAGAAGGGCGACTTCGATATAGTCATCGCTGCAATGGAAGCCACCGAGGAGCGCCAGAACGCTGCCGATTTCTCCGACCCCTACTACACCGACTATCCCGCAATGATCCTCATCAAGGCAGACAAGGCCGATGAGTACACCTCTCTTGATTCCTTCTCCGGCAAGGCTGTTGCCGCTCAGACCGCTACCACCAAGGAAGACATCGTCAAGAACGATATGCCGGGTGCAAACCTCGTTTCCCTCCAGGTCGTTACCGATGCTGTCAACCAGCTCGTCAACGATAAGGTCGACGCTGTTGTCCTCGACGGCTCCGTCGCAATGCAGTATGCCGACTCCAACCCCGACCTCGTCATCGCTGACATCGATCTCGGCGAAGCTTACCCCTACTGCATCGCAGTTGCAAAGGGCGACCCCAAGGGTCTGCTCCCCGGCATCAACGAGGCGATCGCTGATATGCTGAAGAACAACAAGGTCGATGAGTTCATCGCCGATGCTGATTCTCTGGCAGACGTCGCAGTTGAGGTCACCGCAGAGGGCTGATAAAGCCGTCTCAACCGAATCACTGACAATACGGAGCAAAGCCGTAAAAAGGCTTTGCTCCGTTGTTTAGTGTGCTTTTTTCTTATATCCGTTTCATATTCGTCAAAAACCTGACTGTGTCGGTTGACATTACGGCATAAAACGTGGTACGATAATATGCCCTGTGGTAAAATATAATTTTGAAGGGAAACATCATTCATGTGGTGGAGCAACCTATTTAAGGACATGAGTCCCGCCAGCTTTTTTAACTTCTCGTTCCTGCCGAAGTACGGCATTTTCTTTGTGCAGGGTGTAGAGTACACACTTCTGCTTGCGATCGTCTCCGTCAGTCTCGCGGTCATTCCCGCGATGCTGCTGGCGCTGATGCGTCTGAGCAGGAACAAGTTCGTCAAGACCATTTCGGGCGCGTACATAGCCGTGTTCCGTTCCACCCCGATGCTCGTGCAGCTTTCTATTATATATTTCGGCCTGTTCGGCGTAATATCGATCCCGCGCGTCACGATACTCGGCTTTGTCGATCTCAGCCGTTTTATCCCCGGCGTCGTTGCGCTCGCGCTCAACAGCTCCGCCTACGTCGCGGAGATATTCAGGGCGGGTATCCTCGCCGTGGACGCAGGGCAGATGGAAGCCGCGCGCTCCCTCGGCCTTTCCAAGTGGCAGGGCATGAAGCTCGTCGTGCTGCCGCAGGCGATAAAGAACGTCCTCCCCGCGCTCGCAAACGAGGTCGTCACGATGGTGAAGGAGAGCTCGATCTGCTCCATGCTCGGCATGGCGGAGCTTATGTTCGGCGCAAAGGCCGTCGCCTCCACAACGTATATATCCCTCGCGCCCTATACTCTTGCGGCGCTTATATACTTCTGCATAAACTATCCCGCTTCCAAGGCCATTGAAGCGGTAGAGAGGAGGATGCGCCGTGGCGACAGGCAGTGAGCTCATCCGCGTAGAGCATATCAAAAAGGAATACGTCGGCGGAACAGTCAAGGCTCTCAATGATTGCAGCCTCAGCGTTGCGCGCGGCGAGGTCGTCGCGATAATCGGACCGTCCGGATCGGGCAAGTCGACGCTGCTGCGCTGCCTGAACCTGCTGGAGACTCCGACCTCAGGCAAGGTCATCTTCGACGGCGTGGATATTACCGACACCAAGGTCAATCTCGACCTGCACCGCCGCAAGATGGGCATGGTTTTCCAGCACTTCAACCTCTTCCCGAACATGACCGTCAAGAAGAACATAACCCTCGCCCCCGTCACGTTGAAGCTCAAGACTCAGGAGGAAGCCGACAAGCTTGCGATGGAGCTTCTTGAGCGCATCGACCTTTCCGATAAGGCCGATACCTATCCTGCCATGCTCTCCGGCGGCCAGAAGCAGCGTATCGCGATAGTCCGCGCGCTCGCGATGGAGCCTGAGGTCATGCTCTTTGACGAGCCTACCTCCGCACTCGACCCTGAGATGGTCGGCGAGGTGCTCGACCTGATGCGTCAGCTCGCGCATAACGGCATGACGATGGTTGTCGTGACGCACGAGATGGGCTTTGCCCGCGAGGTAGCTGACCGCGTGATCTTCATGGACAGCGGCGCGATCGTCGAGGAGAATATCCCGGCGGAGCTGTTCGACCATCCGCAGGAGCCGCGCACTCAGGCCTTCCTTTCCAAGGTGCTCTGATAAAATTGATAAACTTTAAGGGACGGATATATTCCGTCCCTTTTAATCTTTGCTCAAATCGAGCGTGTGCTGATATAGAAAGGCTCCCCTTGTTTCTCAAGGGGAGCTGGCGCGTTAGCGCCTGAGGGGATAAAAGAGCTGCGTATTTCTTTGCAGCT
>CAKTPR010000075.1 GCA_934591725.1 uncultured Oscillospiraceae bacterium | reverse complement strand
AGCTTCCGCTCATACATATCCATCTTTTTCAGACTGCCGCGCCATGTGAGATACGCGCCGCCGTCCTTCCTGTCGTCCGGCCTGAACCACGTTACGGATATCTCCGGCCGCTCCCCCGCGCGCTCCGCTATCAGGCGCAGCGCGCGGTCAAGCTCCTCAATGCCGCCGTCGTCAAGCTCGACCTGGCGCTCTGTCAGGCGCGCCGTCTCGTCGACGGCTTCCTCAAAGCCGTTGAGCGCGGCGAAGGGTGCAAACTGCGCCGCGCGCTCGCAGTTCGGCATCGGCGGGTGCTTCCCGGAAAAATGGCGGCCGCGGCGGAGCAGTGAATCGTACCTTCCGCTCATGCCAGGTGTCCCCCGATCTGCCGGTTGCGGTCGCGCATCGTCGCACCGTCCATGAAGTTCGTGCCCTTGAGGATCGCGTTTTTCCCGTACTTACCCTTTATCAGCACCACTGCTCTCTGGCGGCGCTTCTCGCGCTCAAGCTGCGCGCGCTCCTCATCCGCGCGCTTTGCCTGCGCTTCGCAGTCAGAGAACAGGTCAAACTGCGTCGCCTCCTCCGCCGGGCGCGCCATCGACTCCGGCACGACATTGTTCGCCGCTATATTGATCCTGCGCACAAGGAGCCTGCTGTCCGTGATCCTGTCGTACAGCGGCAGCACCGCGTCCATTATCAGCTTCAGCGAATCCGTCTGCCGCCCGAGCGGGCACGAGCCGTGTGCGGGCTTCGGCACCCGACGCCCGTAGTGGTCGCGCACGACCTCGCCCTTATACTGCGCGGCAAGCTCCCGGCGGGAGAGGCTTTCGATATCGTAGCCCACATCGAGTATGATCTGGTCGGTCACAAGGCGCTTTTCCACGAGTTCGAGCACGAGCTGCTCCGTCATCTCGCGGACGATTATCCGCGCCTTATCGAAGGTGTACGGACACTGGAGCACCTGCCCGGAGCCGAGACTGCTGCTGCCGGGGCGGTACGCCTTGATGTCCGCAATAGTACACGGCTCATAGCCCCATGCGTGGTCTATCAGCAGCCCCGCGTTCACGCCGAAGAGCTTATAGAGCGAGTCCTCATCGTACTCCGCGCGCAGGGCGACGTCGCCCATCGTGTACATTCCGTGCGCTTCGAGCTTTTTTGCGTAGCCCCGGCCAACGCGCCAGAAATCCGTCAGCGGCCGGTGCTCCCAGAGCTGCTCCCGGTAGCTCTGCTCCGTAAGCTCCGCGATGCGCACGCCGTCCGCGTCCGGTTCGATGTGCTTTGCGACTATGTCCATCGCGATCTTGCTGAGATAAAGATTCGTCCCTATCCCCGCCGTCGCCGTGATGCCAGTGCTGCGCAGCACATCAAGGATGATCCGCTGCGTAAGCTCACGCGCGGTCAGCCCATAGGTCTTGAGATACGCCGTCAGGTCAATGAACACCTCGTCTATCGAGTAGACGTGCACATCCTCCGGCGCGACGTACTTCATGTATATATCGTATATCCTCGTGCTCATTTCTATATAGTGCGTCATCTGGGGCTTTGCCACTATATAGTCCAGTTCGAGCGCGCTGTTCTTTTTTAGCTCCGGGTCGTTATACGACTTGCCCGTGAACGCCCCGCCCGGCGCTCTCCGGCGGCGCGCGGCGTTTATCTCGCCCACGCGCTGCACAACCTCGAACAGCCTTGCCCTGCCGGAGATGCCGTAGCTCTTGAGCGATGGCGTCACCGCAAGGCATATCGTCTTTTCCGTGCGCGAGGAGTCCGCCACGACAAGGTTCGTCGTAAGCGGGTTCATCCCGCGCTCCACACATTCCACCGATGCGAAGAAGGACTTCAGGTCGATGGAAACATAGCTGCGTTCCATTTTTCGTGCTCCTCAAATCGCCTTTATCACGTGCCGCGCAACGCCCTGCACCGTGAAGCTGTCGACAAGCTCGGCCTTGCCGGGATAGACCTTCTCGTTCATATACTCCAACACATAGCGGCCGCGCGACGCGTCAAAGCCGGCATAGCGCTTGAGCGTGTTCTGCCCGCTGCCGTCGAGTGCGACGACGATATCCCCGACGTTCGCTTCATTCTGCGCCGTGATGACCACAAGGTCGCCCTCGTCTATACCCGCGTCGTGCATCGAATCGCCCTTCGCGCGCAGCAGATACATACTGCCGCCGCCGAACACGGAGGTCGGCAGGTTCACGTATTCCTCAACGTCCGCCTCCTCGCCCTCAGGGCTGCCGCAGCGTATCGACCCTACTATCGGCGCAGAGATATAGCCCGTGGTGCATTTGGCAATGGCGGGAGAAGCGGCGACGCGCCCGCTGTATTCGAGCATTCCCCTGCTGTCCATATCAACAAGGTATCGCTGCACCGTCGCGCGGGGAATCCCCGTCGCTTCCGATATGCTCCTTATCGACGGGGGCGAAAGGTGCTCCCTATAATAGCTCTCGACATAGCCGCGTATCGCTTTCATAAGCTCCGGGTTCCTGCTCCTCATTTGCCGCACCTCCGCGTTTGTTAATGAGACAGCTTGTCTCATTAAGGTCATTATACACTCATGGGCAGAAAAAATCAAGCCAGATTGCCGGCAAAAAAAGAAAAGCTCCCTCGTACTAAGGAAGCTTGATAGTTCGTTTGTACATATCTGTGCTATTCGACTGGGGGCTTTATCCCCTCAGGCGCTTGCGCGCCAGCTCCCCTTGAGAAACAAGGGGAGCCTTTCAGCTTTTTCAGTGTCCTGCCGCGCTTTCGATCTCCTGCAATTCAAAGCGGTACTTCTGCTCACAGTCCGGGTATTTCTCACGATCCACCTCGCTGAGAAACATCTTGAGCGGACGGATCCAGAGTCCGCCGTCGCCGTAGAGTTTTCTGTATACTACAAACGGCTCCCCCGTTTCGGAATCGTTGGCGATGTCCTCGGTGAGATAATAGTCGCCCTTGAAGTGCCGGTACACGCGCTTGAGTTTAAGCTCCCGCATCACGTCGCCCTCCGGTCACAGATAGCATTCAGGACGCCGCGTCGGGATATACGGCTTCTTCGCGCGCCATGCGTCGCTCTCGGCAAGGTCTATCTCGCAGCAGATGAGCCGCTCCTTATCGTCGGCCTTGCATATAACGTTGCCGCTCGGATGCACGACGAGCGACTCACCGGCAAAGTCCATATCGCCCTCGTTGCCCACGCGGTTGCACATCGCGATAAACACTTGGTTCTGCATCGCCTGCACCCGTATCTCCCACTCGAACATCTCCATAGGCTCTGCCTTGGTGTTTGCCGTCGGGATGATCACGAGCTGCGCGCCCATGAGCGTGCAGGTGCGGATGCTCTCCGGCAGGTGCCGGTCATAGCATATGACGATGCCGACCCTGCCGAAAGGCGTATCGAACACCTTGAAGCCGTCGTCCGAGGGGGTGTAATAGTCCTGCTCATAGAACTGCTCCGCCTGTGCGATATGCACCATCTTTGCGCAGTCGAGCAGCCTGCCCTGCGGGTCTATCCACAGCGAGGTATCATAGCGCCTGCCGCTCATTTCGAGGTACACGTTCGGCGACATGTAATAACCGCCCTTCCCTGCCGCTGCGGAAAGCGCACGTATCTCCTCCGCGTCCAGGCGCAGGCAGTAGGCATCCACGTTTTTCTTCTCATACTGCGGGAAGAACGGGCAGAGCTGGATCTCCGGGAAAAACAGCAGGTCGCTCCCCTTTGCTTCCTCGCAGAAACGCAGGGACTTTTTCAGGTTCTCCGCCATGTCGGCGCTCATCGCCATCTGTGCCATTGCAAGCTTCATATATTTCTACCTCCTCGGAACTTTTTTCATCATTATACCACCGTTTGCTCTCCGGTCAATCTCTGCAGGAGATTTTCGGACTCTGAAGCTGCCTGGTATTGTTTTGCTTCATAGTATAAAAAACCGACAGAGCCGAAGCCCTGCCGGTTAGGGGGACATTTTGTTAAGGTCTTATTTGGCCTTGAGGGTGATCGTGATTTCCGCAATGCCGTCTTTAGTCACATAGTAGTTGAAGTCATTGCAGTTGCACTTAGTGTCAACGAGCGCTTTCGAGGGATCGACGGCACTTGTGATCTTGTAATTCACAATCTCATAGTCGCTGCCGGTTGCGGTAAGGCCGATATTTACGTTGTTATCGAATACGACCTCCACCTCGGAGCCGTCTTTCACAGCCTTATACTTGCCGTCTGTGCCCTTGAACTGAACGAGGTTCGGGTCAGTGATCGCCGTGGTGCCGTCCGCACCGACAAGCTTGATCTTAGCCTTAAAGACCTTATTCACGAAGTTGGCGGTAACGGTGATATTATCTTCCTCCATCGGTATAGTGACGGTATAGGTATCCTTAGCAAGTGCGTTTTCTTCCTTGACGGTCACATTATCAGTGTTGCGGACAATGGTGTAGCTATCAAGCATGTAGCCCGCAGCCGGAGTAAATGTAATATCAACATTTACTCCCTTCTGAGCCGACGTGACCGGGTTTCCGCCAACATAGAACCCGACGGTGCCCTTGCTGAAATCGCTGCTACTGTATATATCGAAGGACGTGGGTACAGAAGTCTTTTCAGTCAGCGTAACACTGACTTTCGCTGTGGCGTTAGGCATATAGAAGCCGTAGTAGCTGCCGTTATCGTAGCAGGTGACACCCTCCACGGTGACCTTGGTCAGGTTGTAGAGGCTGCTGCCGAGGTCGGTCAACGCAACTGCAACTGCCGAGCCGTAAGGCACCTTGCCGAAATCGGTGCTGACATCGGTGAAGTAGCTGCCGTTATACTGAACAGTCACGTAACCCTTACCATTCAGCACATTGCCGTTCTGGTCTTTGATCGTAAGATCAATACCGAAAGAGTCGATCTGCCTGAAGTTGATTTCGACGTACACGCCGCCCTGAGGCATCTTGAACGTCCACCCGGACAGCACGGTTTTTCCGCCCTTATTCTCATATACGGGCACGAAGTTGCCATCATTGACATTAGTTCCCTTGGTGAGAGTGCCGACGTCAGATCTGTAAATGGTGACGTCATCCTCGGTGAAGGTGTAGCCTTCCGCCGCAGTCGCGCGGATCATAACGGTGTCGCCAGCCTTGCAGGAGCTTATTGCCATGCCGCTCTTTTCAAAGCCTGCGGTGCCGCGTGTGCCGTCGTAGCTGAGGCTTTCTGCGAGAGAGACGTTGTCGGAGCTCCGTGCCTTGAGGTATACGGTGCAGGTCGTGTCTGCATCAGGCATATAGAAGTAGTACTCGCCATCCTTGAACTCGATTCCGCCTGCGTACACGCCGCCCTTGGTAGACAGCTCAATCTTATCGATGTAGTAGTTTCCTTCCCCGGCCTCAGTGAGGTAGATATCTACCGGATCGTTGGCCTTGACCTTGGTCTGGGAACCCTTAGAATCAGGATTGTTTTCGACAACAGGCCAGTTGCCCTCGACTTCGACCTGCCACAGGCTCTTGCCCTGGAAATCAGTCGTGCTGCCGTTGTCGGCGTTCACAGTCTTGAGAGTGAGCGTATGCTCATTTCCGACCAGGATCACATAAACATCCACGCCCTGCGAAGGCATCTGGAATGCGTAGTTGCAGTTATCGATCTTGACAAGCTTGATGTATTCGCCGGTTGCTCTGTCGGTAACAATGATAGCGTTTTCGGGTACGACAAAGCCTGCATCGCTGGGCTTGATAACGACCTTGACCCAGTCGCCTACCTTACAGCTGTTTGCGGTCTGATATGTGCCGTCCTTACCGTTTTTGCTGTCGGTGGAGACCTGGTAGCTCACATTGGCGTTGCCTCTGACCGTCGCAGCCTCAAGAGCTATTGCGTCAGCCTGGAAGAATGCCTTGACGACAACCGTACCGTTGGGCATGAGGAAGTAGCCCTGAGTGTTTACAAGCTCGCTAAGTTCGACACTATACTCGCCGTTGACATATACCTCAAACTTGTTGAAGGCATAACCGTCTCTTGCCAAGGTGCTGAGGGCGACCTTGCTGCCGACAGCAACGGAGTCGGTTCTTTCCGTCGTATTGAAAGTGTCTTTTATTGTATTGCCGTTAACGGTGACACTGTTCTCGTTGCCGCTGCTGTTCGGGAAGTCAACGGTGAGATCCATATATACCCCGTTAAACTGTCCGTCGACCGTAACTCCGCCTGCGGGCATTGTGAAAGCGTACGCGCAGGCTGTCGAAGTCGACACTACCTTATCGGTCTTAACAAGGTTCCCGTCCGCGTTGCGGGTAACAGTGAGACTGAAATCATAGTCAAAGCCTTCAGCCGTATCGGGCTCGCCCTCAATGAGAACCTTATCACCCGTCATAGCCTCTGTAATCAGACTTCCCTTCACGCCGCTCTCATAATCGTAGGCTACAAGCTTGCCGCCCGGCGCAGCGTTGATGACGATCGCGTTATCGGTCTTGCCGAAGCTCAGCTCTACATTTACATCGCAGCCGGGCATGGTGAAGGAGTTATTAAGAACGTTTATGTTCTTTTTGGACACTGCCTCGGTCACATTGATGCTGGTAAGAGTATAGCCGTCCATCGCCTTCCAGGCGATAGACACCTGTGCGCCCTTCGCAGCCTTGCTTGCGCTGAAGCCGTTTACCTGAAGGTCAAAGCTGCCGTTGACGCAGTCAGCTCTGTAGAAGTTATATGTAGGCACGGTCTTGAGAGTCGCCTTTACGGTGACATCGTCAGCCGGCATAATGAAGCACATCGCGTCGTTCACGGTGACGAACTTCTTTATTCCGAGCCAACTCGTGTAGTACACAGTCGCAGAATCGACCATGTAGCCGGGATCGGTGCTGACTATCTTGACATTTGCGCCCTGAGAAGCGGAGGTTACGGAAACGCCGCCCACGGTAGCCGCCGTGATGGTGGGATAGTTGCTGTCGATCTCGATGTCGTAGCCGCTGTTGATCTCGGCGTCGACGCGGACGTTGCAGCCGGGCATGATGAAGGTGTTGCCGGTGAGCTTGACGTCTGCGCTGCCGTCGGCGTGCTTGACGACCAGACTGCTTATGGCCTTGCCGTCGGTGGTGCTGACGTCGACAGTGACGGTGTCGCCTGCTGCCGCGGAGCTGACCGCTGCGTTATTGACGTAGAAGGTCATGGTGCCGTAAGCGGTGTTGATATTGGGAGTGATGCTGTACTTCTTGGCGGTGCTGTTGTTATTACCGCTGTTGTTATTGCCGCTGTTGCTGTTATTATTGCCGCTGTTATCTCCGCTTCCGGTATTGCCGGTGCTGCCGGTGCTGCCGGTGTTACCGCTGCCGGTGGCAGTGATGGTAGTGGCGACGGGCACATAGAAGGTGCTGCCAGCCTTGACCTTTGCGAGGTTGCTGGTGTTGTTCAGCGCCTGAAGCAGCTTGGTGTTCTGGCCGTAATCAACGCCGTAGCTTGCGACCATGTTGTAAGCGGTCTCGCCGGAGGCAACCTTATGCGCGACGACCTGATAGCAGGTAGTGCCGACTGCGGGAGCCTTGGGCGAAGGCAGAAGCAGAGTCTTGCCCGCGGCGACCTTGTTCCAGCTGGAGATGTTGTTGAGCCTCATGATCTGATCGGCATAGTTGGTAAAGCTGATGCCCAGAGAGTTGCAGATGCCCGCAACGGTCTCGCCGCGCTGGATGGTGTAAGGGATCAGATAGTAAGCGACACTGTCGCTGCCCTTTGCGGCGCTGGCAGTTCCCGCCGATGCGCCGGTAGAACCGGTCGAGCCGGTGCCGGTGCTGCCGCTGGCAATGATGGACAGCGCCGCGGCGTCAGTCGCAGGCAGCTTGATAACTCTGCCCACGGCCAGGAATCTGAAGTCGTTTTCACTCTTCAGCCCGTTGAGCTTTATAATAGCATCCTTGCAGGTGAAGTAGTTGATGCCCTGTGCCTGGCAGAGTTTAAGAACATAGTCGCCGGCCTTGAGGGTGTACTCGACCACCTGAGGATTTTCGTTGTCTGCATAAGCGCTTACGGACAGCCCCGTGAACAGGGACATGACCATGAGCACTGTCAGCAGAACACTGATGATCCGTTTCTTCATATTTGCTCCCCCTAAACTACCCTTTCGGGTATAATGTTTTGCTGTGCTATGGGTCTTCGCTGGGCTTATCACGAACAGTTTTGGAATAAAGTAAAAAAACTGTTACGTTTCGGCTATAATATTACAACAAGTCTCTTCAAATTGCAAGCCCTAAAAACATAAAAATCTCAAAAAATTTCAAATTGTTACAAGAAATTATGTAATCCATTTGCGAATCGCGTGTATTTTCAAGGCTTTCAGCGTTCCGCCGGTAAATCTTAATAATTCTTTGGCGTCAAAAAATTACAGAGTTTCTTTATGTATACTCCTCTGAGAGAGACTTGTCCCTCTGCCTTTCTTTTCCTTAGACGCGTTTTCTCCGCAAAAGTTCCCGCCGAAGATTTTTTATTTTAGTATATCCCGCGCCGTGTGTAATTGCCTGTCACAAGAGGGCGAATGAAAAACCGGCTTCCGCAAAAACGAAAGCCGGTTTTTGTATCAAATTCCGAACAGTCTGCGTCCATTCTCATACGCGGCGCGCGCGACGTCTTCGGCCGTGCAGCCTTTGACCTCCGCTATCTTCTCGGCGACGTATTTCAAATTCCTCGAATCGTTCCTCTTTCCGCGCATCGGCACGGGACTGAGATACGGGCTGTCCGTTTCGAGCAGCATCCTGTCCATCGGGCACAGCTCCAGCACCTCCAGAGCCTTCCTCGCGTTCTTATAGGTCACAGGCCCGTCAAAGCCGAGATACCACCCGCGCCGCAGCAGCTCCTTTGCCATCTCCGCAGAGCCGGAAAAGCAGTGGAACACGCCGCGCAGCTCCGGATAGCGGCCGACAAGCTCAAGGCTGTCGCCGTGCGCCTCGCGGTCATGGACGATCACGGGCTTACTGAGCTCAAGCGCCAGCTCTATCTGCCGCCTGAAAAGCTCCTTCTGCTCGGCCTTATGCGTATCGTCCCAATAATAATCAAGGCCGATCTCTCCGATGGCCACGCACTTTCCGTCCCCCGCCAGCCGCGCGATCTCGCCGTGGTTTTCCTCAGTGAAGTCCCCCAGCTCCTCCGGGTGTATGCCGACTGCCGCGTAGACATGCTCATAGCGTGCGGCAAGCTCTATCGCCGCGCGGCTGCTTTTAATGTCGCAGCCGGGGTCAATGACCAGCGTCACACTGCCCTCCGGGAGCGCGGCGAGCAGGCTGTCCCTGTCCTCGTCAAAGGCCTTGTCGTCATAGTGTGCATGGGTGTCAAAATACATTTGCTTCTCCTCCGTGATTTGGCTTGCGTCTACTATATAATTATTCTCCGCATTTTACAAGCTCGGCGCTTGACGTTTTTTGATGCACAGTGTAAAATTTGTTCATTATAAATAACGAAATATATTTGGGAGAATACTCATGGCTAAACGAAAACTCACGCTTATTATCGCAGCCGCACTTATTATCATTGCATTGGCCGCCGCATTTTTTATTCTCAGGCCGTCCTCCCCTCCCCGCCCCGCGCTTGAAGAGGCGCTCTCCGCCATCGAGCAGCCCGCTGACACCGGGCTGATAGGCAGCGCGGCCTTTGAAAATTTCAGTGCCGTCATCTCCGGCGACCCACACCAGAGCTTCCGCAAAGCCGACGCCGAGGTCGAGGTCACGTACCTGGACACCGCCGCGCTGACCGACGGCATCGAGCCTGAGATGCAGGCGGAGCTTGCCGGGCTTGTCGACGCGGCCAAGCGCCCGGCCGAGGTATACAGCGACAGCAGCGAGTATCTGCCTGAGGTGCTCACGACGGCATACGAGCTCGCAGTCGGCAAGCGCCTTGAGCATACCGGCGATTATCTGCGCAAGGATACGCTCACCCTGCACATGAGCTACCGCGGCGGTGTATGGCAGGTCGATAACATATCCGGGCTCTGTGCGCTCGCGTCTCCCGCCGATGCTATGCCCGGCTTTGAAAAGGTCTGCGCCGCGATGGAGCACATTGATTTTCATTACAGGCTGCCCGACCTGACAAGTCCCGGCCCCAAGCCCGATCAGAGCCGCTACGGTGAGACAACGGATCCCGCCGTTATCTCCGCGCTGCTGGAAACGGACACGGCAAAAAAGCTCATTGACGGGCAGGAGCTTGACTGGAACCCCGGCAAGGAGCTTATAAACGGCGGCGTCATCCGCTACTATCTCGACGATACGATTCTCGCCATAGTCTGGCAGGAGAGCGAGCACGGCGCTGTCGGCACCTTTGCCGAGGTCTTCATCGCCGACGCAAGTCAACTGCGCCGCAAGATCGCCGACGATACCTTCGGCGGGCAGACCTATTACTATCCGACTGAGCTTGCCGCACAGGCAAACGCCGTGCTTGCCGTCAGCGGCGATTTCTACGATATCCCCGACCGCCGCTATGGTCTGTACGCCTACGACGGGAAGCTGATGCGCAGCTGTCTCACCGCCGGTCAGGCCTGTCTCTTCACCGAGGGCGGCGATATGCTTTTTACTTATGAAAACCAGTTCAAGACGGAAGCCGAGGCTCAGGCATATCTGGATGAAAACAAGGTCATGTTCTCTCTCAGCTTCGGCCCGGTCATGGTCGAAA
>CAKTPR010000074.1 GCA_934591725.1 uncultured Oscillospiraceae bacterium | reverse complement strand
CTATGAGAGCCTGACCACGACGGTGCCGTCGATCATCCGCACACTGCCGTAATACGGATAGACCGGCATTTCCGCAAATTCAGCGGTGTCCTTCAGCGCGGCGATGGTATCGTCGTCCGCAAGCGGGATATCGGAGCCGATATAATAGCGGATGATGAACGGTGCGATGGCGGAGCTGTCAACAGGGTTTCCGGGCAGAGTGAATTCATCCCGCGTGTAGCAGGCGTTATTCTCCACGGGGAACTCCGGCGGCTCGCCTATGAGCGCAAGCTCCGTGCCCTCGGCAAAGCCCGGCGTTTCATAGACCTGCGTCAGGAGCGAGGTATAGAAAGAGGTGACGTTCTCCTTCATCAGGTAGCTGTACAGCGAAAACTCATTTGCAAAATAGGTGTTGCAGACGATAACGACGGCCATTGCCGCGGCAGCGACGGCGTCGGGTCTGAGCTTCCAGCCGGTATCGGTGCGGTCGATAATAATGGCGGCCAAAATGTACAATGATGCAAAGCTATAAAGCGCAAGGGCGTGGATATACCCGTTATCCGCGAGGATATAAAGGCAGTAGCAGCTGAGCGGGAAGAGGAACAGGCAGAGCGCCAGCAGCAGGCTGTGCCGGATATTGCGCCGCTTCACTTCGCCGCGCACTATCAGCGCCGCCATGATGAGCAGCAGCACTATATGCGCAAGGCGCGACGCAGTGCCGCGCACATAACCGAAGTAGCCGCACAGGATGGTCTTTATATACGCGCTGTACGCCACGGCGATGCGCATCGGGATGCTCTGGGAGCTGTTGACAACGCCGCTCAGTACGGGATAATCAAGCAGCTTCGAGAAAAACAGGATCACCGCGCCGTAAAGCAGCAGCGCCGCAACGAGCATCGCAAGCATCCGAAGCCCGGAGATGAGCACGGCTTTTGCATCCTCACCGGAGATAAGGCGGCTTATCATCAGCAGCACGCACAGGCTCGCAGCAAAGGAAAAATAGCCCTGATATATGCTGCACGAAAAGGCCAGCATCACGAGCGCCGCGATAAGCCCGCCGCGTGTCCCGCGGCTGTATGAGTACACGGCCGCGACAGAAAGGAACAGCGCGAGCGCATAGGGCGCAGCCGTGAACATATAGCCGAGAGTCCCGGTCTCCGCAGGGAAGGTGATGAACAGAGCGCCGAGGAGCACCTGAAGTACGCGGCTCCTGATATCGAACAGCTTTATTATGAGGCACACCGCGGCGGAGATGAGCAGCAGCGAAATAAGCCCGTATATCCACGGCATTGAATAATCGGGCATTATCAGGCGCAGCAGCTCAAGCCCGTAACGCCCGGACGCGGTGGTCGTGCCCTTGCCGAAGAGGTAGATCGCTTCATCGTCAAACGGGAGCTTGTTCGTCATGGCGAATGCGTGAGCCGCAAGGCCGAAGAGCAGCGTCGCGATAAAGGGCAGCCTATAGCCGCGCCAGCGCTCCCGGAACGCTGCGGCATAGCCTGCGCGGTTTTCTGAATTTGTGTTTGTCATATTACACCTCACACGCTGCGGTCAGTCTGCCGCTGCCGTCCGGTTTGTGAGCCTGTCTATCAGCCGGTTCACAAGGGCGATGCAGCGCTTTGAGAGCCATTCGCCGATAGGATAGATAAGCGCGGTCACAAGAAGAGATGCGGCAAAGGAGATAAGCGCGGTCACGATGAAATAGCCGTTATTTGAAAGATAGTCCGCCACATTCTCTCTGAAATAGGAATAGAGGATATTGTCCACCATCCCGGCGGCAAGATAAAAATAGAGCGCGATCCGTGACAGATACTCCGCGGAGCCGAGCAGGAAGCGCGGCAGCCGCCCTGTATCGATGCTGCTGAGCCCGCGGAAAACAAAAAAGCCGATTACCAGCACCTGATAGTTATCGTAGCTGTACCCCGGCACCCGGCTTCCGTCGCCGTGCAGATAGAACACATCATATACCGTGAACACGGCGAGCAGCACGAGCAGCCAGCGGAAGTACCATGAGGCGCTCTTTGCCGGTTTATACTCGCTGCAATATGCGCCGATGAAATAATAGGTCACGGGAAACAGCCGCATCCACCAGACGGAGTATATCTGAATATAGCTGTTGAGCAGGCTCGGCAGGTGGGACAGCGCGAAAAAGACAAGTATCAGCAGCCGCTTCTGCCCCTTCGTTTCGAGCCCGTTGTACATCGCGTTCAGGAACGGGATGAGCAGGAACAGGCCGGTGTACATCATTACGAACCATGAATACTCACAGGTGTAGAAGTTCACAAGTGAGCTCACAAAGTCCCTTGCGGACAGGCGCTGGTGCGTATAGAGCGCGCCGGCCGTCAGCGAGATAACGCCGAGGATCAGATAGGGAATATAGATGTGCAGGTAATTTACGTAGTATTTTACCGTGGGTGTCTTGCGGTTCTGCAAATATCCGGAGAGTATCAGAAACAGCGGCACGCAGGACGCCGACAGCAGCCACAGCCCGGTCAGCAGATACCCGCTCACACCGGATATGGGATTCGCCGTCAGGCTGCCGTTGCCGATGCTGTGCAGGCACGCGACCAGAATCACGGCAAAGCCGCGTGTTATATCGAGAGAAGCGTTTCTTTTCATGTGCGGTTCCCCGCTTTTTGCAGCATCAGACACAGCCGACGGTAAGAAGGATATTTGCAAATGGGCGCTCCTCTCCGGTCGATATCGCCAGCTCTACGATGGGGTCGCAGCAGGTATCATAGAACTCATATCTTCCCAGCATCTTTACCGGAACGTCCGGGAGCAGTTTTCTGAATTCGCCAAAGATAGACGGCTCCTCGCCAGATTCCGGAAGCATGAGCTCCATCGATTCGAACTTCTCAACGCTCAGCAGTGCCTCAAGCACCTCCGGCACAGTCGGTTTTCCCGGCGTCAGGCCGAGGTATATCCGATGCGCGTTGGGGGCTTTTGCCTTCAAGGGGTAGTTTCCGTCAGCGATCAGCACCTTGCTGCCATGACCGCACAGGGAAAGGTACTGCATTATCTCCGGATGAATAAGTTTTCCTTTCAGCATTGTGCTTCTGTCTCCTTTTTCCTGATTTTATTCAGTGCGCCGCCGGGACAGCAGCGCACATATCGACGCTATTTTACCACTACGTTCTTTTCGCCGAGCAGCTCCTGAAGCTCCGCGACGAGTCCCTCATGTATCAGGCAGCGCGTACCGATGCGCTTTTTCTCCCTGTCGCAGTAGATTATCATCTGCTGCGTACCTGGGAACATCGTGAGGATGAGCTTGATGCGGCCGAGGATCGGATCAGTTTCACTTTCAAGCTTGACCCAGAGCTTCTTCTCCGCGGGGGGCGGAGCACTGCTGCCGGGTGCGTTCATGTCCGAGAGCGGACGGATGGACTCGACGACTATCTGCGGCTCCTTCTCATCGCGTATAGAGACACGCCCCTTGATGACGAGGGCGGCATTGTCCTTGATATACGCCCCGCCGGAGTCGAGCGCGCGTTGGAAGGCCATCAGCTCCATTGAGCCGGTGTCGTCCTCAAGCTGGATATAGCTCATGAGGGTGTTGTTGCGCGTCGTCCTCGTCTTGGAGGAGGCGACGACGCCCGCGACCGTCACAAGCTGGTTGTCGGCAAAGCGGTGCTCACCGTCGTCGGAAGCGAGGTCGCCCAGCAGCGTGCCGAGCGGGACTGCGCCGATCCTGCGCACGGCGTCGCGGTAGCCGTCCATCGGGTGGCCGCTGAGATAGAGCCCTGTCGTCTCCTTTTCGAGCGCCATCTTTTCAAGGGATGAATACTCCTCGATATCGGGTATCTTTATCACCGCCGGGGCTTTCTGCCCGTTATCGCTGAAGTCCCCGAACAGGTCGAGCTGTCCGGAGATATTGTCCCGCTGTGCCTGAGCGATGCTGTCGATTATCGCGCCGGAAACCTGGATGAGCGCGCGGCGCTTATAGCCCATGGAGTCGAACGCGCCGGCCTTTATGAGGTTATCGACGGCGCGGCGGTTAAGCTCGCTCCCGTTCATGCGGCGGCAGAAATCCTCGAAGCTCTGGAACAGGCCGCCGCGCTCGCGCTCGGCGACAAGGCCGTCCACCGCGCCCCAGCCCATGCCTTTGATGGCGACAAGTCCGTAGCGGATGTTCGAGCCGCTGACGGTGAAGTGCGCGCCGGATTCGTTGACGTCGGGCGGCAGCAGCTTTATGCCCATGTCGCGGCACTCGGAGATGTATTCGGCGATCTTCGCGCTGTTTTCAAGCACGCTCGTCAGCAGCGCCGCCATGTATTCGGCGGGATAGTGCCGCTTCATATAGGCCGTGCGGTAGGCGACGATGGCGTAGCTCACAGCGTGGGCTTTGTTGAAGGCGTAGCTTGCAAAGTCCAGTATCTCGTCATAGATGCTGTTTGCGACCTGCTCGCTCACGCCGTTTGCAACAGCGCCGGGGATATTGCGGCTCGGATCGCCGTGGACGAAAGCGACGCGCTCGGCGTCAATGACCTTGTGCTTTTTCTTCGACATCGCGCGGCGGATCATATCCGCCTGACCGAGCGAGAAGCCGCCGAGACGGCGGAATATTTCAATGACCTGCTCCTGATACACGATGCAGCCGTAGGTGACTTCGAGTATCGGGCGCAGCAGCTCATGCTTATAGGTGATCTTCTCCGGGTGCGCCGAACACTCGATGAAGCGCGGAATGCTGTCCATCGGGCCGGGGCGGTAGAGGGAGATTATAGCGGTGATGTCTTCAATGCTCTTCGGCTTGAGGCCGGTACACACGCCGGTCATGCCCGTGCTTTCAAGCTGGAACACGCCGACGGTGCGCCCGGCGGCGAGCATGTCATAGGTCGCCTTATCGTCCTCAGGCGCATCCTCAATGCGAAAGCCCGGCTCGCGGCGGCGCACGAGCTGCACCGCATCGTCAAGCACGGTAAGGTTGCGCAGGCCGAGAAAGTCCATCTTGAGAAGGCCGAGCTCCTCAAGCGTCGTCATCTGGTACTGGCACACGACGGACTCGTCGTTCTTCGCAAGCGGGACATATTCGTACACCGGCTTCTCGGTTATCACGACGCCCGCCGCATGGGTCGAGGCATGGCGCGGCATACCCTCAAGGGCTCTGGCAACGTCGATGAGCCGCTTTAAGGTTTCGTCACTGTCGTACATTTCCTTGAGCGGCTTTGACAGGCGCAGGGCTTCATCAAGCGTCATGTTCAGCGCGCCCGGCCCGGAGGGCACCTGCTTTGCCACAGCGTCCGTCTCCGCATAGCTGACGGAGAGCGCGCGCCCGACATCACGCACAGCGTTGCGCGCGGCCATCGTGCCGAAGGTGACGATCTGCGCGACGTGGTCATTGCCGTAGAGACGGCGGACATAGTCGATGACCTCGCCGCGGCGGTTGACGCAGAAGTCCACGTCGATATCCGGCATGGAGACACGCTCCGGGTTCAGGAAGCGCTCAAAGAAGAGGCTGTATTTTATCGGGTCGACATCGGTGATATGCAGGCAGTAGGACACGACGCTGCCCGCGGCGCTGCCGCGGCCGGGGCCGACGGGGATGCCATTGCGCTTGGCGTAGCCGATGAAGTCCGAAACTATCAGAAAGTAATCCACAAAGCCCATGCTGTGGATGATGTCAAGCTCATATTCAAGCTGGAAATGTACCTCAGGCCGGTCGGCAAAGCGCTCTGCAAAGCCCTTTTCGCACAGCTTTTTAAGGTACTCGTAGCTGTCCGTCTCCCCCTCTGGGAGCTTGAAGCGCGGCAGGAAATAGTGCCCGAACTGGAAATCAAAATTACAGCGTGCGGCGATATCGACGGTGTTGTCCGCCGCTTCCGGTACCTCCGGGTACAGCGCGCGCATCTCCTCCTCGCTCTTGAGGTAGAGCTCCTGCGACTCGAAGCGCATGCGCCCAGGATCGTCGACGGTCTTGCCCATCTGGATGCACATAAGGACGTCCTGATAATATGCGTCCTTTTTCTCAATGTAGTGCGCGTCGTTCGTCACGACAAGGGGGATGCCGGTATCGCGGTGCAGGCGGATAAGCTCGCGCCCTGCGGTCTGCTCGTCCTCAATGCCGTGATCCTGAATTTCAAGATAGAAATTATCCTTCCCGAATAGCTCCTCCAGCTCCAGTGCCTTAGCCTTCGCGGCCTCATAATCCCCGCGGATGAGCCGCTGGGGAATGTACCCCGCAAGGCAGCCGGAGAGGCATATAAGCCCCTCGGCGTGCTCGTGCAGTATCGACCAGTCTATGCGCGGCTTGATGTAGAAGCCCTCGGTAAAGCCCGCGGAGACGAGGTAGCAGAGGTTGCGGTAGCCGGTCTCGTTTTTGCACAGGAGGATCAGGTGGGAATAGTTATTGTCAATGCCGTGTTCCTTATCGCTCATATTGCGCGGCGCGACATAGACCTCGCAGCCGATGATCGGCTTTACGCCCGCGGCTTTGCAGGCGCGGTAGAAATTGACCGCGCCGTACATTACGCCGTGGTCGGTGATCGCGACGGCGTCCTGCCCCAGCTCCTTTATCCGCTCCGCCAGCTTTTCGATGCGGCAGGCGCCGTCGAGCAGGGAATACTCGCTATGCACATGAAGATGAACGAACGACATATTTTTTATTCTTCCTCAGGCTTGAAGCCCATTATCTTTTTGAAACGGTGGTTGAGACAGCTCTTTGTCACCGGCGGGTAGCTCAGCGTGGCGAGGTCTGCAAGGCTCGCCTCAGGGTTTGCGATGCGCAGGAGCGCCGCGTCCTTCAGCGGCTCCGGCAGCGCGTCAAGCCCGTAGTCCTTCGCGATGCGGCGGATGGCGTTCATCTGCTCCTGCGCGGCGGCGACGGTCTTGTCGGCATTGTGGCTGTCGCAGTTTATCTGCCGGGTGACGGTGTTGCGCATCTCCTTTTCGACCTTTGCGGTCATGATGTCCATGGCCGTGCTGCTTGCGCCGATCGTCGTGAAGAAGTCGGCGATGGCGTCGGCCTGCTTGAAATAGAGCAGGCTGTTCCCGGCGCGCTCCGTCTCCTTCGGGCTGAAGCCCATGTCCAGCAGGATCGAATACGCCTCGCGGCTGACGCTGCGGTGCGAGGTCGCAAGCTCAAGGTGGTAGCGCTTCTCCGGATCGGTGACGCTGCCGCCCGCTAAAAACGCGCCGCGGATAAACGACGCGCGGCAGCATTCCTCTTCGATGACGCCGAAGTTTATATGGTGCGACAGCGTCGCGCCGCGGTCGGCGCCGAAAGCGTCAAAGATTGCGGAGAGCTTGTCAGCATCGGTTATCGAGAGCGTGCGCTTGCCCTCGGCTCCCTCAGGCGGGAGCCGGTCAAAGCTCACGCCGAAGGCCCTGCGGAAGAGCTTCGGCAGGCGGGACGCAAACTCCGGGCTTGCGGTGATAACGCGTATCTCGTTTGCGGAAAAGGTGTTGCAGTAGAGCAGCACGCCGTAGCTCTCTGCGACGGCGCAGCATTTCCGGTCTGGCCGCGCCTGACACAGCTCGGCCTTCGCGCGGGATGAAAACGACATGGCGGTCTCTCCTACTTGTCCAGATCGCGGTTGACGTTGACGGCGCGGATCCCGTCGGCGACGAGGTAGTCCGTGAGCGCCGAGGCGATGGCGACGCTTCTGTGGTGCCCGCCGGTGCAGCCGATGGCGACGGTCAGGGAGAGCTTGCCCTCCTCAATGTACATCGGCAGCAGAAAGTCGAGCATGTCCTCTATCTTTTCCATAAAGGTGCGCGTCTGCTGATAGCTGAACACGAACTCCGCCACAGGCCTGTCAAGGCCGCAGAGCGGGCGCAGGTCTTCAACATAAAAGGGGTTCGGCAGAAAGCGCACGTCGAACACGAGGTCTGCCTCCATGGGCAGACCGTGCTTATAGCCGAAGGACATGACGGTCACGTCGATCTCACGCTTTTCCCCGTTCGGGGCAAAGAGCGAAAAGAGCTTGTTCTGGAGCATGCCAAGGGTGAGGTTCGAGCTGTTGACGATGAAGTCCGCCCGCTCGCGTATCGGCGCGAGCAGATCCATCTCCTTGTGTACGGCCTCCTCGACGGAAGTCCCGCGCGTGGCGAGCGGGTGCGGGCGGCGCGATTCCTTATAGCGCCGCACGATGGTGCGCACATCCGCGTCCATGTACAGGATGCGCACGCTGCAATTCATCTCCTTGAGCTGGTCAATGGTCTTGAGCAGCTCCCCGAAGCCGTTCTTCTCGCGCACGTCCGTCACAAGGGCGACGTTTTCATAGCGCCCGCCGGTGGCGATGCACAGCTCGGCAAAGCGCGGCATGAGCGCGACGGGCATATTGTCCACGCAGTAGTAGTCCAGATCCTCCATCACGTCCGCGGCGCGGCTCTTGCCCGCTCCGGACAGGCCGGTGATAATCAAAAAATCCATTTATCTCTCCCGTTCAGCTCTCCGGCTTCTCCTGCGCCGCCGCGGCGTTCAGCTCCGCCTCAAGCCCGCCGGTCACGCGGTTGAGCGGGACTTCGGGGCCGTTGTCAGACAGGGCATAGTCCGGCGGCAGGATTATCATCTCCGGCATGAGCACCGTACCGGACTTTTCATATACGGTCTTTCTTATGTGCATCATCAGGTCGTAAACATCATGCGAGGTCGCCTTTCCGGTGTTCACGACAAAGCCCGCGTGCTTTTCCGACACCTGCGCCCCGCCGACAGTATAGCCCTTGAGCCCCGCCTCGTCGATGAGCGCGGCGGCGTAGCCGTTTTCGGGACGTCTGAACGCGCTGCCCGCGGAGGGCAGGTCGAGCGGCTGCTTATCGCGGCGGCGCTGGTTGAGCTCGCGCATCTTCGCGGCGATGGCCTCGCCGTCGCCCTTCTTGAGGCGGAACACGGCGGAGAGGATGACGCAGCCGGGAGTCTTCTGGAAAAAGCTCGTGCGGTAGCCGAAGGCGCAGTTGTCATGCGGCATCTCGTACAGGCTCTGGTCAGGCAGATAATAGAACACGACGCTCTCCACCGCGTCCTTCAGTTCGCCGTCGTATGCGCCCGCGTTCATTATCACGCCGCCGCCGACGCTGCCGGGGATGCCGGAAGCAAACTCCAGCCCCTCAAGGCCGTTCTGCTGCGCAAAGCCCGCAAGCTTCGCAAGCGACACGCCGGCCTCGGCGTAGATCGCGTCCTCGCCGAGCATGAACAGCTTGCCGAGCTTCGCGGTGCTGATGATGAAGAGGTCGCTCAGCCCCTCGTCGGGGAAAAGGATGTTCGTCCCGTTGCCGATTATGTACGGGGCAAGCTTGTGCTTTTTGAGCAAGAAGCATATCTTTGAAAGGCTCGTCACGTCCGACGGTATCGCGAGCACTCTCGCGGGGCCGCCTATGCGGAACGAGCAGTGCTCGCTCATCGGTTCGTTCTCCCGAAGCTCAAGGCCGGGCATGGCTTCCTTTATTTCGGCAATGGCGTTTTCAAGCTGTTCCATTTACGCTTCTCCAATCATAAAAGTCCGAGGTCTATCGCTCTGTCGTGCTCGGCGGTCAAAGCCTCCGCGGCGTTGTAGCCCATCTTCTTCTGGCGGTTGTTCATCGCGGCAAGCTCCATGATAACAGCAAGGTTCCTGCCGGGGCGGACGGGGATCGTCACCTGCGGCAGGCTCACGCCGAGAAAGCTCGCTGTCTCGTTCGTAAGGCCGAGGCGGTCGTAGGCCTTGCCGTCCTCCCAGGGCTCCATGCTCACCACGAGGTCTATGTTCGTCTCCGGTTTTACGGCGCCCATGCCGTAAAGATGCCGGACGTTTATAACGCCTATGCCGCGCAGCTCCATATAGTAGCGTATGAGCTCCGGCGCGCAGCCGACGAGGGTGTCGCGGCTGATGCGCTTTACCTCAACGGCGTCGTCCGCGATGAGACGGTGGCCGCGCTTTATAAGCTCCAGCGCCGTCTCGCTCTTGCCGATGCCGCTGTCGCCGATGAGCAGCAGACCCTCGCCGTAGACCTCGACGAGCACGCCATGCGTCGTAAGGCGCGGGGCAAGATGCTTGCGCAGAGAGGTTATGACGTCGGCCTGAAACTCCGAGGTGTCCTCATGCGTGATGAACACGTTGCGGTCGTACTTCTCCGCCATCTCTATGCACTCGGGGAAGGCCGGCACGCTGTGGCAGATCACAAGACCTGAGATATCGTACTGCATGAAGCGCTCGAACGCGGTGCGGCGCTCATCGGATGTGAGCGTATCAAGATATGTGCTCTCGACGCGCCCCATGATCTGTAAGCGCTTCGGATCGAAGTAATTATAGAAGCCGGTGAGCTGCATAGCCGGGCGGTTTATATCGGCGGTCGTCAGCAGCGCGGAGTCATAGTCCTTTGAAAGGTGCAGCGGGTGAAGATCGTGAGTCTCCACGATCGTTTTCAGCTTCACGGAATAATTGCCGTTGCGTTTCATGTGCACAGCCTCCTGAGAGATACTTTTACTCATATTATATTTTAATCGTTTCCGGCGTATTTGGCAACAGCTTTTGTGTTTTGGCGGGTATAAACATTTTGCCGCAGCCGGTTCTTGACATATATCCCGGCTGCGGCTATAATAATAAACAGAAAGAGCGCTGCGACAAGCGGTTAGCTCTTAGAGTGAGTTGTTAAGACTAAATGTCAAAAGTCGTCACTTGTGGGAGTGGCGGCTTTTGCTTTTTGCTTGAAAAAGAAATTTGCGCATTTACATAATTTGTTCTTGCAATTGCCCGGCGGTTCTGTTATTATATAAAAGCTGTCTATTCAGCGAAACACA
>CAKTPR010000073.1 GCA_934591725.1 uncultured Oscillospiraceae bacterium | reverse complement strand
GGGAACTTCTTGTTTTTCAGGCCGAACTCAACGTTCTTCCTGACGGTGTAGTGCGGGAAGATGGCGTAGTTCTGGAAGACCATGCCGATGTTGCGCTTGGCGGGGTCAAGGTCGTTTATGCGCTTCTCACCGAAGAAGAAGTCGCCGCCCTCGATGCTGTTGAAGCCCGCGATCATTCTCAGAAGTGTGGTCTTGCCGCAGCCGGAGGGACCAAGCAGCGTGAAAAACTCGCCCTCTCTAATGTCAAGGCTCAAATCGGGAATGATGACATTGTCACCGTACTTTTTAAGAGCGTGTTTTATGATGATCTCTTCACTCACTTGTGCTCTCTCCTTTACATTTGTTGTATATTATTCGATTTCGTATATCTTCATCATCCGGCGCGTTCTCATAAGCGTCAGACGATTGCGCACAAGGGGTGAATTTTTCAGCAGTACGGGAAGCTCGCTCTCCTCCACGCCGATGGAAGCAAGGTCGCGCTTCGCGTCCAGCATCTCCAAAAGCCTGTAAAGGTACTCCTCAGTCGGGAGCTCGTCAATTATATGCCGCAGCTCGCTCCAGCTCGCGCTGAGCTTTTCGCGGCTCACCTTTGCAAGGCAGTCGTTTTCGTTTTCTTTTATCAGCGAATCCGCCAGCCGCTCGCCGAAGAACTTGCGAAAATGCTCTTCCGGTATGGGGGCGTAGTCGGTTATGTACGGGGTGATGTCCTCTATCTTTGCAAGGCGCTTATATTCGCGCACCGCAATGAGCGAGCCGACGCCGGTCTTCTCTCCGTGCATGGCGGGAAACTTTACCGGGAATGCTTCAGGCTCCATCTCTATCATGTGGGATATATGATGCTCCGCGCCGGAGGCGGGGCGGGAGTTGCCCATCATCTGCATTGCGATGCCGCTCATGATGAGTGCATAGGTCACATCGGCGTAGGCGCTCTCCTCGCCGAGGGCAATGCCGGGGACGCTCTGCATGACTGTGTCCGCGGCATCCTGCATTATACTATAAATTTTTTCACAAAGCAACTCATTAGTGAGGACGTGCGCCATTTTCCAGTCGGCAAGGGCAGTGTACTTCGCCATAATGTCTCCCACGCCGCTGCGCACGAGCTCCATGGGAGCGTTCTTGATGATCTCCGTGTCTGCCAGCACTATCTCCGGCGCGACGGCGGGCAGCGTCTTTTTGAAGCCGTACCACGTCATTGCAGCGACGGTGCTGCAGAAGCCGTCCACGCTCGCGCCTGTCGGGCAGGAGACGAAGCGTATGCCGCGCTCGTGCGCGCAGAAGCGCGCGATGTCGTGAATGGTGCCGCTGCCGACGGCGACAATGACTTCCACATCGCCCTCAAGCTTCGCGAGCACCTCCGCCGTGGATATCTCATTCGCGTGCAGCCCAGTCGGGTCAAGCACGATCTTCTGCTCGGCGCGCGGATGCCTGTCCGCCGTGGCGGCATAGGAGTTTTCACCGTAGAGCGCACAGCGCTTACCCGTGACACCGAACTGCGCCATGTACTTCTCAAACTCAAAAAGGCAGCCCGGCTCTATCACCGCGGCGCGGGTCTCCATGGTATGCTCGCGTCCGCAGGCGCATTTTCCGGCGTACTTGCTGCAATCTATAAACATCTTTCAACGCTCCTCTTCACAGGAACTCTTTCATATACTCACCAAAGCGGGTGTAATCATCCACGCGGATAAAGCGGAAGTCGGAGCGGTAGACCGCCTCGTCGTTGCCGCCGGGGCCGTAATCATCGCCGACATAGACGACCTCGGAATGGTCATAGCCATACTCGGTGCAGTACCGGTCAAGCGCGTAATATTTGTTGTACGGGAAAGGCGCGAGGTCGAACGACGACGACCCGCCGATGAACACCGTATAATCGGGGAAAGCATCGCGCACGATGGGATACATCGGCTTACGCTTTGCGCGGTCCGGGTCGAAGGCAAGCTTGTCGGCAATGTCTGCCGCGGTGCCGAGCAGCGGGAACGTGACGCAGCCGGAGTCGTGATACTCCACATTATTGCCCTTGAACGCCGTGTACCCGAAGAGCTCCCTCAGCGCGGTCACGCGAGCCTCGACGCTGGCGCGGTCACAGGGGGCGTGCTCATCAAAAACGTGGTCAAGCTCACCTGTCGCGGCGTTATATGTGCAGAACTGCATCCCGTAATTGCCGATAATATCTATGGGGTAGCCGTTCATCTGCTTGAATATGCGGCTGCACATCCCAGCACCGACCATCAGAAGCTTGTACTTTGCGCGCAGTGCATCCAGCACTCCGAGATTGGGCTGGGCAAGCTTCGTCTTGTGCTGAGTGAGCGTGCCGTCAAGGTCAAACGCGATCAGTCTTACGTTATCCATATTCTCTTTTGCCTTTCGTATATGAACTTTTCCAGCGCACGTGGGTTTAACGTGCGTTTTCCAACGCTTTGACAAATTTGCATCAAAAATATATATTTCACGCGCCATGCGGCGGCGTTTTTCATCAAAATAACTAAACCGTATTATACTCACAATACTTGACTTCTGCAAGATTTGGCGCTAATATTGAGAAACGATCAAAAACGATCAGAACTAAGGCGGGGGAGCAGCGGTGAAAAACGAACGGTACGAGAAAATAATGAATATATTGGCAGAGCGCGGCTATGCAAGCGTGGACAGACTCAGTAAAGAGCTCTTTGTCAGCATGCCGACGGTGCGGCGCGATCTGAACACGATGCAGGATCTTGGGCTCGTGGTGCGCAGCCACGGCGGTGTGGTGCCGCGCTTGAGCGATATGGACGGTGGCCCCGCGGTTTTCCGCATGGGCGTCAATCCGCAGGAAAAGCTCAAGCTCGACAAGGCGGCAGCGAAGCTGCTGCGCGACAACTGCATGGTGTTTATGGACGAATCCACTACGACGCTGCATATAATCGACCAAATGAGCGCTTACAAGAACATCACTGTTGTCACCAACAACATCTCCGTTTTGCAGCTCGCGGCGAAGTACCGTGTCCCCACCATCTGTCTCGGCGGCGAGACATGCTATGACACGATGAGCTTTTATGGGTACGAGGCGGAGGAACTCATCACGCACTTCGGCATCGACATCATGTTCTACTCCTCCTCGGCGATAACGCCGGGATCGTGGATCGCCGATTACAGCGCGCGGGCAAACGCCCTGCGCCGCCGCGCTTTACAGCAGGCGGACATGAAGGTGTTCCTCTGCGACAAGTCGAAGTTTCTGAAGTCCGGCGCGTATATGCTGATGCCGTTGTGCGAGGTGGATCACATCATCACGAATTCCCCCCTGCCGGATGAGCTGAACACCGGCGCGGCGCGCGTTACGATCGTGTGAAGGGCAATGAGCTGAACGAACCCCGCTTTTCGTACTTTTTTGTCGAAAAGCGGGGTTCGTTTGCTGCTTTAACGCGCCTGCGCAAAAGCCGCTCAGTTTGATGCTGTCAGGCCTGCTCCAGATATTTTCCGGTGTCCTTTTCAAGCTCCTGCCACACCGGGTATGCAGTGCCCTGCTTGTCAAAAAACTTTTTCAGATCACGGTTCAGCGCGCTCATTTCGCCAATAGCATTCATGGCGTGGTCGGCGGCGCAGAGCTTGCCGAGACTCGTCGCGCACATGAGCTTGAAGAAGCGCAGGCAGGTCTTGCGGTAGGCTGCACCCTCAAACTCCTTATCGTCATCCGGGAGTATCTCATGCCCGGCGATCTCTTCGGCACGCACGTCGTTGCCGACAAAGACGATGTTTTTCGCCGGGTTTGCACGCAACGTATCCATGATAGCGCCGACCTGCGTATAGCGCATGACGACGAAGATAACGTCGTACTGATCCTCCGGCTTGAGCTCCGTCACCACCGGGATGAGGGTGACAGACATACGCGGCGAAAACTTGTCCTTTATGCGCAGGCCGTTCTTCTGTATCTCCTCCGCCCAAGCGCCGCGCGCGAGCAGGGTAACGTCCTTTCCGGCGCGGAACAGATTGCGCGCAAGATTGCAGCCGATAACGCCGGCACCGAATACCAAAATTCTCATTGTAAAGTCTCCTTATCTTACTTGTTCATGAACTGCGTAAGCTCTTTTGCCAGCAGCTCAGGGTGGTTGATAATGTCGCCGTGGCCGAAGCCCTCAAAGCAGCGGACGGTCAGCTTCGGGTACGCCTGACGCAGCAGCTCGATGGCCTTTTTCATGTGCCCTTCTTTTTCACCGTACCAGCAGGCGACTTCCGCCGACGGCTGCACGGGGAAAGCCGTGCGGTAGAGGTACAGCCCCGCCGCCCATGTGGCGCGGACGGATTCAAGGCTTATCTTATCCGGGATGCGGCTCATCATGGTCTGCATGCCCTGCTCCGTCTGCCCCATGAAGCGCAGCGCCCAGGCGGGCATGGTCTTGTCCCGCGCCGTCTTGTACTGCTTCTGCGGCATGACCTTTAAGATAAACCCATTCAGCACGCCGAAGTCCAGATACTCCGGCCCGCTGAGGATCATGTGATCGATACGCACATTCTGGGATGACTTCAAGAGCACAGCCGGCCCGCAGCCGAGGGACTCGGCAAAGAGCATATCCAGATGCCCGCCGAGGTTGCTGCAAATGTACTCCTCCAGCTTATCCGCCTGCGCCTGAGCGGTCGTGTAGGTCGTGCTTCCGGAGCCATCGAAGCCGTCAAAGCTTACGGCGTAGACGGAACAGTCCTTTTCCAGCAGCGGTATAATATCCTCAAACTGCCGCCAGCACATGAGGTTGCCGTGCAGCAGCATGATGCTTCTTCCCTGTACTTTTCCGGAATGCTTTATTTCCATCTTGTACACCTCTATATTAGTTAATTGCGTCTAACTGATGTGTCATAAAACAGCTGCCGATTCGGCAGCAAATAAATAATTCTCAGCCACCTTGTAGCACCGGTGACGCTTTTTTGCAAGACAATATCGACTCCAAAATGAACCCCCGGAGCGGGTGCTCCGGGGGTGAAAATCAAGACTTTATTACTTACCGACGGACTCGAACTCCTCGACAATCTCCTTTTCGGGAGCGGGAGTAAGAAGGCTCACGACGACTATGACGATAGCGGAGATGACGAATGCGGGCAGCAGCTCATATATCGCGAAGACGCCGCCGATAGGAGCAACGAGGTACTTCCATACGAATACCATCACGCCGCCGACGATCATGCCGCTCATGGCGCCCCACTTGTTGCAGCGCTTCCAGAACAGACCGAAGAGAACTACGGGGCCGAAGGTCGCGCCGAAGCCCGCCCATGCGAAGGAGACGACGCGGAAGATGGAGCTGTTGGGGTCGCTTGCGAAGATGACGCCGAGGATCGCGACACCGATAACGGTGATGCGGGCGATGGTCATGGTCTTCTTATCGGAAAGCTTGATGCCGAAAACATCGGTGAGGATATTGTGCGTTACACCGGATGCCGCGGCGAGCAGCTGCGCGTCGGCGGTGGACATGGTAGCGGCGAGGATACCGGCAATGATGATGCCTGCGACGATCGCAGGGAACACGCCGTGCGTGGACAGAAGCGCCGCGGAGTTGACGATCATGTTCTCCGCCTCGGCCTCGGTGCCGGGCATTGCGAGCGCGCCGGCCTTGGCCATGCTGTAGCCGATGATGCCGATGACGACGGCGACGCTCAGGGAGATAACGACCCAGACGGTGCCGACGCGGCGGCTGATCTTGAGCTTGTTCTCGTCCTCAACGGCCATGAAGTGGATAAGAATATGGGGCATGCCGAAGTAGCCGAGACCCCATGCCAGAGTGGAGGCGATCATGAAGGGGGTGTACTTTCCTGCTTCGGAAGCGAATATGTTGGTGCTCGCAGTGAAGCTCAGATAGCCGGGGATCTCCTTTGCGTTTGCGACGACAGTGTCCCAGCCGCCGGCAACATTGGTGCCGTAAACAAGAATGATGACGAGCGCAGCGGTCATAACAATGCTCTGGATAAGGCTCGTGACGGAGGCCGCCATGAAACCGCCGGTCGCGCAGTAGGCAACGATGACAGCGGCGGAGATTATCATTGCCGTCATGTAATCAAAGCCGAAGAGGCTGTTGAAGAGCTTGCCGCAGGCGGCAAAGCCCGATGCGGTGTAGGGCACGAAGAACACGATGACGACGATCGCGCCGATGGTCTCGATGACCTTGGTGTTATCGCGGAAGCGCACGGCGAGGAAGTCAGGCACGGTGATGGAATGGGTCTTTGCGGAATACTGCCTCATTCTCTTGGCGACGATGAGCCAGTTGAGATATGTACCCAGCGCCAGACCTATTGCTGTCCAGCCAGCTTCGGCAACGCCGCAGAAGAAGGCAAGACCGGGAACGCCCATCAGAAGGTACGCGCTCATATCGGAAGCCTCGGTGCTCATCGCGGTGACGATAGGGCCGAGCTTTCTGCCGCCGAGGTAGAAGTCCTCGGTCGTGGAATTCTTAGAATACATTATGCCTATCGCCAGCATACCCAGCAGGTAGACAACGACGGAAATAAGGATGCAGATCGTTGATGTGTTGAACATGGCTTTTCACTCCTCTTTCAAATACAAGTGGTATTTTACTCTTGCAAAGCATTTTCGCAAGCGGCATAAGAAAAAAACAGCTTGCAAATAAGCTGTTTTTTTTCTATAATATAACTCACCATAATGATGTTCATATCAAAATGAATTTTTTTCATGCAGGAGTCTTACAATGAGTATAGACAAGTACCGGACATTGACCGCCGTTGTTGAGACGAAGAGCCTGACCCGCGCCGCGGCGGAGCTTGGCTGCACGCAGTCCGCCGTGAGCCACAGTATAGACGCGCTTGAAAAGGAGCTGGGCTTCGCGGTGCTTATCCGCAGCCGCGCTGGAGTGCGCCTTACCGAGGAGGGCGAGCGGCTCATGCCCGCAGTGCGGAACCTCTTAAGCAGCGCAGAGCAGCTCAATCAGACCGCCTCGGCTATCCGCGGGCTTGAATCGGGCACGGTGCGCATAGGCGCGTTCACCTCCGTCGCCGTCCACTGGCTGCCGACGGTGCTGAAGGAGTTCCAGCATGACTATCCGAAGGTCGAATTCAAGCTCCTCAACGGGGACTATCACGACGTTGAGCAGTGGCTGTCCGACGGGAGCGTCGACATCGGCTTTGTCGCGCTGCCCTCGGCCGTCGGCTGCGAGTGCATCGCGCTGATGGAAGACAGGCTGCTTGCGATACTCCCGAAGCACAGCCGGTACGAGAGCTACCCGAAGTTCCCGCTCATCGAGTGCGAGCATGAGCCGTTCATAAGCCTGCTGGAAAGCTCCGCGCACGACGCGCGGCGCGCGCTCGACGCCGCGGGAGTCAAGCCGAATGTGCGCTTCTACACCAAGGACGACTATGCCGTTATCGCCATGGTCGAGCAGGGGCTGGGCATAAGCATAATGCCGGAGCTGCTGCTCAAGGGGCGGCACGACGAATTGCAGGTCATGCCGCTCATACCCGAGGCCAAGCGCACGATAGGCATCGCCATTGCCGCCGGGGACAAGGCCGGTCCCGCGACGCGGCGCTTTGTCGACTACGTTGTGAAATACGTTTCGGAAATAAAATGAAAAAGGAGAAACATCATGTCGCTGCTGTTCGGTTATCTCACTCTTGCCTGCTTTATACTGCTTGCCGTAAAATACCCTCTGAGGATAGCGGAAGCGCATAAGGCGAACGCCCTTCTTATGAAGCTGCACGAGGCTGCGAGCGGGGGCTTTCTGCTGTTCGCGCTTATACACGTTTTCTTCGCCTTCAAGGCTTTAGCGATCCACGGCGTGTGGCTGCCGGTCATGGGGGCTGCGGCGCTCCTGACGGGCCTTGTGCTTATATACGCATGTCACATGACCAAGGATATCAGGAAGAAAATGTGTTGGCACCGCTGGTATTCGCTTGCTCTGCTTATGTTTATCGCGCTGCATATGGTGCTGTATTTTATATAATTTATTTATATAAAATATCGCGATAAAAAGCAGCGGCAGCCATGGAAGACGGCTGCCGCTGTGTTTTATCGCTGTTCGTTTATATAGATGTTTGCCTTGCTCTGGATGAGCTTTGCGACCTCCTCGGCGCTCTTCTGACCGGAGAAGTACGCCGCGGCCTGCTCGGTGACAATGTTCACGATGCTCATGTCATAGTTCATGAGCTTGGTGGTGTCGGCTATTGCCTGACGCAGCTGGTCGGCCTGCTCCTGAGTGGTGGCGTATATCGTATAGGTATTGACGCCGTCGGAGATCATGCCCTTGGAGACGGGGATGCGCTCGCCATTTTCGTCGAGCATGTAGTTGCCGTTCGGGTCCTTCTCGTACTCGACGACCATGGAGTCAGCAAGCTGCTTTTCAAAGACTTTCATGTTCGTCGGCAGATAGAACACGTCTTTCTGGTAGTCCTCGGTCAGGAATGTGCGGAGGAACTGCCATGCCGCGTCCTTATACTGGCAGGTGCTGCTCATGGCGTAGGAGGACTGTGTGGTTATCATGTTGCCCACGCCGTGCATCGTCGGGAAGCCCTTTATCGTGACGGGCGCGCCGAACGTCTGCTCAAAGTTATTGTACATAAAATCCGCGCTGTAGAAGTTTGCCATCGTCAGCATCTGCTTGCCCTCGCGGATGCGGTTGGCGGCGGTGTCCTCCTCGGTGTGTTCGGCGTTCTCGTAGTCAAAGTCTTTGTTGTTCTGGTTTGCAAACTCAAGCAGCTTCACGAAGTCCTCGCTGTCAAAGCGGCACTCGCCGGTGCTCCAGTCCATGTAATCGTCCATGTCGAGCGCAAGGCACAGCGTCAGCAGGGTGTTGCGGTCGTAGCCGTAGTCAAAGCCCTCGCAGCCCTCGGGCATTTTCGCGAGCGCTTCATAGTACTCGTCGTATGTCCAGCCCGGGGTATCGCCGACGATGGAAGCCGCGCCGACTGCCGAGAGGATGCCGAAGCCCGCGCAGGCGGTGTAGAGCCCGCCGTTTACCTCGAGCGCGGCAAAGACGTTCGGGAAGTAATCGCTGCGGTCAAGCTCGCTGTCCGCGTCGATATAGGGGTAGAGATCCTCGAGCAGTCCCTTTGCTGCGTACTGACGGTAGGGGGTCCGGGTATCGATGGCGAGGATGTCCGGCATGTTGCCGGCCATGATCTCGGTGTTGAGCTTGGTGAGACCGGCGGTGTAGTCGTCCTCGGTGTTATACTCAGAGTAATCCACAAGGTCGATGCGGTACTTGTCGTTCGAGCGGTTGAAGTCTATAACGGCCTTCTGGGTGCTGTTGTCCACGTACATGGCGGCCATGCTCAGGCTGATCTTCTGCGGTACGGAGTCATAGGGAACCTTGGCGACGGTGACATAGTCAAGGCTGTAGGTCTCGGCCTTGTCGTCGTAGCCGCCGGTGAAGCCGCTGATCGTCCCGTCGTCGGACACGTTCACGAGCGCGAGCTCGTTGCTGTCGACATCGCAGCTTATCCAGCTGAACAGCTTCTCGGCTGTCTCGGTCTCAAGGGAGTATCCATAGAAATTGACGCCGCTGGTGTAATACAGGTCGTAATCCCCACCGCCGCTGATGAGGTTGTAGGCGTCGAACGGCATGGTGTAGCTCGTACTGTCAAAGACCCCGGCCTTGCTGTCGACGATATTGAGCGCGAAGTCATGGCTGCTCATGTCCATCGCAAGCACGCCGATGCGCCCATCGCGCAGAGTTGCGATCGAATAGATATAGCCGTCGACCGGGATCGCATAAGCGAGGCTGCCGTCGGGCGCGAACGCGGTGAGCGCGATGCTGCTCATCACAAGGGCGTTCCCGGCTTCGTCGAGCACGAACTGGCTGACATAGAAGTCATCGGACGAGGTGTCCGCATCGAGCTTTGCGCTGCTTACCTCCGCGCCGGTCTTATCGAGCACGCGCAGGTAGTAGCGGTTCTCGCTCTGGTAGTAATTATAGTACTCGTCGCTGTCGCTCTTAACGTCGGCGGGAGCATCCGACCATGAGAGGTAGACGTTCTCGATGATCGTCAGGCTGCCGTCATCATTCACGGCGACACCAGCGATGCTGTGGCTGCCTGCGTAGTCGCGCTTATCCGCGTTGCTCTGATCTTCCTCGACTGGGACGTAGCTTTCAAGCTTTGTCACCTTGCCGCTGAAATCGGTGAAGGTGATGTACGGCGCGTACACGTCATACTGCCCCTCATAATCTGGCGTCACGCCCTCGGGGGTGTTGTCGCCGACCTTTTCATTGCCGACACTGTAGAAGCCGTCGGCGGTCACGGTCTGGGGCTGAGAGTTATCCTTGCTGTTTTCGCGCAGCTTTGTGAAGCTCGCGGTATAGGCAAATTCCGGGGTCGGCTCGCTGCTGTTCTTTCCGGTCTGTTTTGTATCACTGCCTGTGCTCCCGTTCTGGCCGCAGGCGGCAAGGCTGAATACCATGCACAGCGCCATAAGCAGTGCGGCACAGGATCTGAATTTATGCTTCATGTTGACCTCCTGATAGATTTGGTACGCCCTGCATTATAGCACATGTTGTTATGTAAATTCCTTAAGTTTTTATAAACGATGTTTAATTCGTCTTAATGAACGCGGCAAAAGGCTCCCCTTGTTTTTTCAAGGGGAGCTGTCGCGCAGCGCCTGAGGGGATAAAAATGCTGAGTCTTTTTTCGCAGCTGCGGCAACAATCCCTCAGTCAGCCTTGCGGCTGACAGGGCAGATTGTCAAGCAAGTGCAACACTTTTTGATTGAAAAAGCTCTGTTGGGGAGAGCCAGCCGAGGCATTTTCTGG
>CAKTPR010000072.1 GCA_934591725.1 uncultured Oscillospiraceae bacterium | reverse complement strand
GCAGCGT
The DNA here is from genome assembly GCA_934591725.1 of uncultured Oscillospiraceae bacterium. Taxonomy (GTDB): domain Bacteria; phylum Bacillota; class Clostridia; order Oscillospirales; family Oscillospiraceae; genus Limivicinus. The sequence goes on along the minus strand of CAKTPR010000072.1, from coordinate 10,737 downwards.
TCACCGCAGCGGACTGGACAAGGATATCCGGGCAGTAGGCTCCGTTTTCGACCATGCCCTTGATGCCCCTGATCTGCCCCTCGATACGGTTGAGGCGGTTCATCAGCGCTTTATATTCCTCCGGTGAACGCTCCTTGTGCCGCTCACAGCAGCAGCTTTTTTTATCTTCCATCATTTCACCTCATCACATACCCCCTTGGGGTATCTTGAATATATACCCCAAGGGGGTATGTGTCAATAGGCATACATATATTTTTTCCGGAAAATATAAAAATTCTCAGACAGATATATCCGTCTGAGAATTTTTGCAAATCAGCGTTGCTTAAAGCTGGGCAATGACCTCGATCTCGACAAGCGCGTCCTTCGGGATCCTCGCGACCTCGACCGCGCTGCGCGCGGGATAGCGCCCTTCGGTGAAGAAGGTGCCGTACACGGCGTTCATTGCGGCAAAGTTATTCATATCCGAGAGGAAAACCGTGGTCTTGACGACGCTGTCCATCGTGCCGCCCGCGGCCTCAAGGATGCTCCTGACATTGGTAAGGGACTGTCTGGTCTGCGCTTCAATCCCCTCAGGGAATTTCCCGGTCTTAGGATCAAGCGGGATCTGCCCTGAAACAAAAAGCATATCTCCAACGCGCACGGCCTGAGAATACGGGCCTATCGCGCCGGGAGCCTTATCGGTGCTTATCGGTCTTTTCATTGAGCGTACCTCCTGTTTGCTTTGATGGTAATATTTTATCATTGCCGCTCCCGCGTGTCAACCAAGTGCGAAGCTTTCTGTTTTGGTTGTATGCCGTTAATTGATTCACATTTCATTTTTTCTGTGTTATCCGCGTATTTTCTGAATCTTTTCGGTTTATTTACGCAGAATCTCATTTTTGCTTCTTTCCATTTTTGTTGAATTATGTTAAAATAAAGTATATTTTATCCGTCAACTAATGAAAGGAAGGTACAGTATATGAGCTGGCAGGAAGAGCTGAGCAAAGGAATACGAACCGCGGAGCAGCTTGCGGAATACATGGGATGGGATCAGGAGAAGCTTGAAGCGTGCAGGCAGATCGCCGAGCGCTACCCGATGATGATAACGCCGTATTACCTCTCGCTGGTAAATAAGGACGACCCCAACGACCCGATAGCGCGCATGTGCATCCCCTCGGCGGATGAGTTCGTGCCGGGCGGCTCGTTCGACACGAGCGGCGAAGCCTCGAACACGAAGCTTGAGGGCCTGCAGCACAAGTATAAACGCACAGTCCTGCTGCTCTCGACGAACCAGTGCGCGATGTACTGCCGCCACTGCTTCCGCAAAAGGCTCGTCGGCCTGAGCAATGAGGAACTCAACAAGCGCGTCGATGAGGTCGTTGAATACGTCGGCAGCCACCCGGAGATAAACAACGTCCTCATCTCCGGCGGGGATTCGCTGCTGAACCCGAACCACATCATCGAGCGCTATCTGCGGGAGCTGTCGGCAATAGACCACCTTGACTTCATTCGCTTCGGCTCGCGCCTGCCGGTCACTCTGCCTGAGCGTATCTACGGCGACGGCGAGCTGCTCGACATGCTCGATGAGTACTCCGACATAAAGACCATCTACGTCGTTACCCAGTTCAACCACCCGCGCGAGCTTACGGGTGAAGCGCTGTGCGCGGTGCGCGCACTGCTCGACCGCGGCGTACAGGTGCGCAACCAGACCGTGCTGCTGCGTGGCGTCAACGATTCGCCGGAGGTGCTCGGCGAGCTCTTTGCCGGACTTACGCGCGCAGGAATTTCGCCGTATTACATATTCCAGTGCCGCCCCGTCACCGGTGTGCAGAACCGCTTTCAGGTGCCGCTGCTTGACGGGATCAGGATAGTCGATGAGGCAAAGGGGCTTCAGAACGGCTTCGGCAAGGGTGTGCGCTATGCGATGAGCCACCCGCGCGGCAAGATAGAGATCATCGGCACGCTCCCCGACGGGCAGACGATATTCAAGTTCCACCAGAACAAATACCCTGAGGACGCATCGCGCATCTTCACCCGCGCCCTCACGCCAGACAGCCGCTGGCTCGACGATGAACTGAACCCGATCTGAATATAATAACGCCGCAGTGCCATTATACTGCATCAGTCAAAATTACGGCATGGCTCCCCTTGTTTCTCAAGGGGAGCTGTCAGCCACAAGGCTGACTGAGGGGATAAAATATGGTTCTAAACTTAAAGCTGGAGTGACCGGAAAACGGTTACTCCAGCTTTTTTAATATATGCGCAGTTCCGTTGCGACCGCATCCACCGTAACATCGAATGAGTCAGTCGGGACTGCGGCAGCGCGCTGAATATCAAAGGCTGCGGCGAGCTTCACAGCTCGTGTACAGCGCGGCAGGAAACGGTCATAGTACCCGCCGCCGTGACCCAAGCGCCTGTGCGCGGTATCAAAAGCGACACAGGGCACGATCACCGCGTCAAGCGTTTCCGGGGAAATGAGCGTCGAATGCTCAGGGTCAGGCTCGGCAATGCCGTACTTCCCTGTTCGCCACGCGTCAGGACTGTCAGGCGCGGCGGCATACATCAGCCCCTCCCTGCCGCAAACAGGATAATAAAGGCGCTTGCCATCCGCCGAAAGAAGACCGGCAAGCTCAGTCAGGTCCGGCTCAGTCCCGACCGCGGCATAGAGCATGACGCGCTCTGCTGCTGCGAGCGCCGGGTACTCATACAGTCTGCGGCAGATCGCGCGGCTGTGCTCCGCGCGCCGCTCCGGCGGCAGAGACGCTCTCAGTGCAAGCACAGCCTTGCGCAGACTGCGCTTTTCATTTTCAATATCCGATACCATAACGTGCCTGCCTCTCATTTCTCTGCCGCTATGATACCGCGCTCGCGCTGAGACGGCAAGTACAGAATTTACAGGACGGTGTGTATCCAGCCATCGGGCGGAGCGATGCGACCCATCTGGATGCCGGTAAGCGTATCATAGAGCTTCTGACAGACGGGGCCGGGCTTTTCCATCCCGCTCGGAAAACTGATAAGACGGCCGTGGTCGTTGATCGCGCCGACAGGCGATATCACAGCGGCAGTGCCGCACAGGCCGCACTCGGCAAAATCAGGCACCTCGCTGAAGAGCACCTCACGCTCCTCGACCCTCATGCCAAGATAGTCGCGGGCAACGGTCATAAGCGAGCGGCGCGTGACCGACGGCAGTATAGTGGACGACTTCGGCGTGACAAACACATTATCGTGCGTTATAAAGATAAGGTTCGCGCCGCCGGTCTCCTCGACCTTCATGCGCGTTGCCGGGTCAAGATAAAGGTTCTCGGCAAAGCCGGCTGCATGCGCAAGCTGTCCGGGGTAAAGGCTCATTGCATAGTTGAGCCCGGCCTTTATATCTCCGGTGCCGTGCGGCGCGGCTCTGTCAAAGTCGCTGACAGTAAGCGTGAGTGGCTTGACGCCGCCCTTGAAATACGCACCGACCGGACTGCCGAACACTCGGAAAACGTATTCATCCGCAGGCTTTACGCCAAGAGCCGCGCTCGTGCCCATCGCGAAGGGGCGGATATAAAGCGTCGCACCGGAACCGTAAGGCGGGACGGAGTCCTCGTTTACCCTGACAGTCATATCTATTGCCTTAATGAACATCTCGGTACTTACTTCCGGGATGAGCATCCGGCGGCATGAATCAGAAAAGCGTCTGGCGTTCAGATCCGGGCGGAATATGACAATGTGTCCGTCCTCAGTCCGATATGCCTTGAGTCCCTCAAAGCAGGTCTGCGCATACTGAAACACAACGGCGGATTCGCTGAGCTTTATTTCCGCATCTCCGACAAGCCCATTCTCGATCCAGCGTCCGTTCTTGTATACTGCCTCATATCTGCTTCTGAGGGGCGTATAGCCGAACGGTATGCTGCCCCAATCTTTTGTTTCTTTCATGTCTTTACCTCCGTTCAAACGCACTGCCCCCGCCCGCGGCGGGACTTCCTGAAAAAAACAGAAAGACGCATTGAATTATCAATGCGCCTTTGCATGTTTGAAGTTATACCACAGCCAATTCTCACTGTCAATGCGGATATGTAAAAAACGGATGGTCTTAACCATCCGTTTTTTCATGTTAAGCTTAGAAAATTTCAGGGGGTAGGCTCGGAGAGCTTCTTGTAGCCAACGTAGCCGCCGAAGGCAAGACCGCAGAGGATAAACAGGGTCTTGACGAACTTCCAGAGCTTGCAGCACTTTTTCTTTTCAGTCTTTTTTCTGGCCATTTTATTTTCCTCCATATCTTGAGCTGAAATCCGATACAGCTTTTTTCTTGTGTGTTTAATTTATAACCTGTCAATATAAAACTCAGGTCAACTGAAGCTCAACAATTGTTGATATTGCAGTATCACATCAGCGGTATCAGCAGCTTCTGGCCGGCCTGAAGCTTTGTCATATCAGCGCCGCCGTTATACTTTACCAGCGTGTCCTCCATGTCATAGTAATCATAGCCGTAGCTCTGGCAGACGTCATAGGCTGTCTCGCCGGATCTCATCACGTGCGCCATAACGGTCGTATAGTTGTCGTTTTTAAGGTTTTCCTTAGTGGTCGGCAGGTACAGGAGCTTACCGACATATATCTTATCGAGGTCGGCAATGTCATTGAGGCTGTTGATGGCATCGAGGTAATCCTCATAGTCCAGTCCCCAGCAATAATAGATGTTTGCGAGCCAGTTGCCCTTTTCCATAACGTAGGGAATGATATAATACTCGACCTCATCATCGCCGCTCTTGCCGCTCTCGGCACAGTCCTTTGAGGAGGCAGGGAAGATCAGCGTAGAGCCGACCTTTATGGAGCTGAGCTCGGATTCCTTTTCCATGCCGTTCAGGCGCATGATGGTATTCTTGCAGATATTATAGTCAAGGCCGAGACTCTGGCATATGCCGTAAACCGTGTCCCCCTTCTTGACGGTCACCTTCGGCTGCGAAGCGTCCGCATACGCCGGGGCTGTCACGGAGAGACAAATTATCAACGATATGACAAAGGCCCATATCCTTCTTGCTTTCATTTTTCTGTTTCACCTGCTCGTGTTTTCTGAGTTGAGTCTATCACAGAAAAATAGTTATGTAAAGCGAATTATTGTTGAGTAAATTATTTCCAACTCGTATTGCCCGACATGGTTTTTCTTTATTCGACACAAAATATCCGGACTTGACATTGAAGTGCTTTCTACATTTAGGTCAATATATATAATATGTCAAACTTTCCGGGAAATTTTTGTCGATATTGTCAGAGCAGCAAAGCGGGTGTTCGTAATTGTTATGCAAACATTTGTAACTGCTTCTTGATTTTATGTTAACTCTTTTTTGTAAACTTGACAGCAACTGCCGCTCACCCTATAATTATGGCTGTATAGTTCCGCATGAGCGGAAAATCACGGAGGGCGTCAAAATGATAAAGCAGAATCTGCATTGCCACACCACCTTTGACGACGGGGCGGACACACCTGAGGCGATGGTGAACGCGGCGATATCCGCGGGGCTCACGTCGATCGGCATCAGCGCGCACAGTCCTGTGCCGGGCGAGGTATGGTGCGTCAGCGAGGAACGCGAACCGGAGTTCAGGGCAGAGCTGCGGCGGCTCCGTGAAACGTACCGCGAACAGATAGAGGTATACTGCGGCCTTGAATACGACTCGCGCTCCGCGCGGCGCTTCGATGGCTATGACTACGTTATCGCTTCCGTCCACGCTCTCGCGGGAACCACGATCGACAACACCGTTGAGGAAGCGCGGCAGGTCATCGAGCATTACGGCAGTGCGGACGCTGCGGCCTGCGCATACTATGCGCAGTGTGCCCAGCTTGCCGACATCGCGCGGGCGGACATCGTCGGACACTTCGATTTGCTGACGAAGTTTGACGAGCTGCACCGGCTCTATGACAGCGGCAGCAGCGTATACAGAGACGCCGCATTCGCCGCAATGGAGCGGCTGAACGCGGCGGGAAAGATATTCGAGATAAACACCGGGGCAATAAGCCGCGGCTACAGGAGCACACCATACCCCGCGCCGGAGCTGCTGCGGCACCTGAAAGCCATCGGCGGCAGGATAACCGTAAGCTCCGATGCGCACTCCGCCGCGGCGATATGCTGCGCGTTCGATAAGGCTGAAACCCTCGCGCAAAGCTGCGGCTTCACAGAGCTGTGGCAGTTTAACGGCAGCGGGTTTGACGCGGTGGCGATTTGATCGTTTAAATTAAAAAGGAGCGAGTAAAAAACTCGCTCCTTTTCGTTTATGAAAGGCTCATTTCACGAAGTATCTCATCAAGATTTCTTCTGCCATATATGATGCGCAGAATATAGATCGTTTCCGCTTTCATATCCGGAAAATAGTACATAATATAGCTGCTGATTGTTTTCTTGCGTATGGCCTTATACGGAAGAAATTCATTTTCCACCGGCACTCCGCTTTCCGGAAAAGCGCAGGCTTCATTGATGGCCGCTTGCAGCTTATCCAGAAAATCAGCGGCCGCCTGTCTGTTGGCAAGCTGGACAGAAATATAGGATACGATTCCGTCCAAATCAGCCTCCGCTTTGTCGGTGAGCTTATAACCGAATTCAGACGCCATATTTGTCCCTTATCCCCTTAATGGCGGACGCTCCATCCACCACCCGGCCGTTCTCCGCGTCTGCCATTCCGGCAATGAGAGCCTGTGCTTCGTACATCTTCCGCATGGTTCTCTCGTAATACTCAATGTCCATGACCACCAGACGTCCGTAGCCGTTTTTCGTGACATATACCGGCCCGTTCTCTTCAGCGCAGAGGCGCTCGACCTCGACTGTATTCTTCAAATCGCGCATAGGAATGATCTGCATAGTATCGGCCCCTTTCTTGTGGCTATATTATACCCTAAATAAAGCCACAAATCAAGTGTAGCTTTCGCCCCTTAACAGTAAAAGCAGGGCGGATGCACGTGCATCCGTCCTGCTCGTCCTGCTTTCAATAAAGTCATTACGTTTTTTATTCCGTCCGCAGCGCTTCGACGGGATCCTTCTTCGCGGCAAGGCCGGAGGGGATCAGACCCGCGATGAAGGTCAGGCCGACGCTTATCAGCACCAGCGCTATACCGCCGACGGCAGGGAGCGTGGAGTTGATGGCGTAGATGCCCGTCAGGTCATGGACGATTATATTGATCGGTATATTCAGAAGCAGCGTCGCGCCGATACCGATAAGGCCGGCGATAAGGCCGATGATGAAGGTCTCGGCATTGAACACGCGGGACACATCGCGCTTCGACGCGCCTATCGCGCGGAGAATGCCTATCTCCTTTGTGCGCTCAAGGACGCTGATATAGGTGATGATGCCGATCATGATCGACGAGACGACGAGGGAGATCGCGACAAAGGCGATGAGCACGTAGCTGATGACGTTTATAATAGTAGAAATGGAGCTCATCAGCAGCGCGACGATATCGGTGTACTCTATCTTATCGTCATCGGAGACGCTGTCGTTATAGCGCTCTATCGCGTCGGCTATCGCGTCCTTGTCCTCAAAGGTGGAAGCATAGATATTTATCTTGCTGGGGCTGTCGAGGTCGACATAGCCGAGCTTCTTGAGGTTATCCTTGAGGGTGCTAGTCGAATATATGGGAGGCATGGCGTTTTCGTACAGCCAGAGGTAATCGTCGTCTTCGAGCGAGAGCAGACCGAAGTCATGCGCAAGCGTGCTGTCGGACAGGTAGCTGTACATATTCGCCATCTTGATGCCGTACTGCTCCTTGATCTGCTCGCCGATCATCTTCTCGATGTACTCAAAAAGCGTGTCGTCGTCCATCTTCTTGAGCATGGATTCATAGCCGGGGTAATAGTCCGTCACCATCTTTTCGATGTCGGCGCGGGTCATGTCCTTCATCTGCTCATCAATGAGCTCCTGAACATAATCGTCCTCTGGAACGCTCATGTACTTGACGTAGAGCTCGGCAAGCTCCTCATCGGTCGCGTCGGCGATATACTGCTTTGCCGCCTCGATCTTGCTGTTCTTGGTGAAGGCCTCGTCGGTATCGTCAAGGAAAGGCAGGCCGTTGAAGACATCGTGCTCAGGGTCGTCGAGCTGCGCTTTCACAAGCTCCTTCTCCGCCGCCTGCTCGACAACGTGCTCGATGAGCGCGTGGGTGTAGCCTATCGCGCCGGTCATCATGCCGGACATTGCGTCCTCATCCTGACGGATGATGCCGACGATCTTTACCTCCAGGCCGTTTTTATACAGAGTCTTGAGTCCAAGCTCCTCGTCGTCGACCTTGACGTACTCTTCCTCGTCCTCGTCATATTCATACTCATCGGCGGGATAGATATAGCGGAAGGTGCGGCTGCATATATCCTCATATGTCCAGCTCTCCTTCTCGGTGCGGAGATTCTCCTGCGCCATGAAGGCCTCCATATCATCGGACAGGGTGGAGTTCGACTTGAGTCCGAGGGCGTAGAGAACAAGGTCGGAGACCTCGTTGTTTTTATCCACGACCAGCACGACCTCATCGTACTTCTCCGGCCAGCGGCCGTAGAGGACATCGTACTGCGCCTTGAGCAGCGGGCTTATGACCTCGCCGTTTTCGCCGGGCAGCATCTCCTGCCATGCGTCCATTGCGGAATATGCAGAGCCGAAGGTATCGAAGTACGCGCTGTAATCGCCGCCGAAGGTCTGCCCCATCGCGCTTTGCAGAAGCTCGACAACATCGGTCTTGACGATGTTGCCGTCAACGTCCTCGGCGTAGAGGTTCATGTCGAGATCATAGGAATACTGCACGGAGCTTATATACTGCGAGATATCCTCTGCGTTCTCAAGATAGTCCTTGAAGGCCTTGAGGTTATTGGTCTGCGTATCGGCGGAGACCATGGAATTCATCATCTCATACATGACGGTGCTGGAATACACGGCGTCGCGCTCGTGCTGGTTCTCCTCCGCCTCGGCCTGAACGCCCATCATGGAGGTCATCATGCTCGTCATGTCCACGGCTTCGGCCTGTATAGTAATGGGGTAGCTTGAGAGCGTGTCCTCCTGCACCTTGTCGATATAGTTCTGTATGCCGTTTGAGAGCGACATTATGAGCGCGATGCCGATGATGCCGATGCTTCCGGCAAAGGCCGTGAGAATGGTGCGCGCCTTCTTGGTCATAAGGTTATTGGTGGATAGCGCGAGCGCTGTAAAGAAGCCCATTGAGGTTTTTTCGGTCTTGGCCGGCTCGTGCCGCTCCTCGCCCTCGGAGCTGTATGGGGCGCTGTCGTCCACGATAAGGCCGTCCTTGAGCTTGATGACGCGGCTTGCGTAGCTCAGGGCAAGCTCCGGGTTATGCGTGACCATGATGATGAGCTTATCCTTGGATATCTCCTTGAGGATGTCCATGATCTGCACGGAAGTCTCGGAGTCGAGCGCGCCGGTAGGCTCGTCGGCAAGCAGGATATCTGGGTCGTTAACGAGCGCACGGGCGATGGCGACGCGCTGCATCTGGCCGCCGGACATCTGGTTCGGCTTCTTGTTGAGCTGATCGCCGAGGCCGACCTTTCTGAGCGCCTCAGTCGCCCTCGCCTTTCGCTCCGCCGGGGCAACGCCCGAGAGCGTCAGCGCAAGCTCGACATTCGAGAGAACGGTCTGATGCGGGATGAGGTTATAGGACTGAAAGACAAAGCCAATGGAATGGTTGCGGTAGGAATCCCAATCGGCGTCGGTAAAGTTCTTGGTAGACTTGTTGTTTATGATAAGGTCGCCGGAGGTGTACTGGTCAAGTCCGCCGATGATGTTCAGCAGCGTCGTCTTACCGCAGCCGGAGTGACCGAGGATCGCAACAAATTCGTTCTCACGGAACTCCAGATTCACGCCCTTGAGCGCGTGGACGGTCGAGTCACCGACGGTGTAATCCTTCTTAATGTCCTTGAGTTTGAGCATTGTTCAACCTTCTATGCTAAGAATTTATTGACATACAGACAGTTCTGCGTTACAATATACAAGCTTTAAGTATGCTTCCGTAGCTCAGCAGGATAGAGCATCCGCCTCCTAAGCGGAAGGTCGCGCGTTCAAATCGCGCCGGGAGTGCCACTTGTCCGATCCGGAGACCCGTATGGGTCTCCGGATCGTTTTGTAAATACAAAGTGTATGGTATCACTTTTGGACTTGTGATTTATTGCGATTCCGTAAATTTTCGGTTTGGAAATAGTAAATGCTGCGCAGGGCTTTATCCCCTCAGGCGCTTCGCGCCAGCTCCCCTTGTTTCTCAAGGGGAGGACAGGTTACAATCCGAAGTGCAACACCCTAAGGTACTGTCAAGAATTATGCGCAAAATTGTTTGCAGGCTCCGGCAGAATGAAGTCAGCCGGCAATAGAGGCGTCGTCCATGGCTGCCTCCAGATGCTTCATGTTCATGTACTTCTTGTTGCCCCACTGGGTGCCTGCCACATGGCGCAGCCTCGCACAGACCAGCATCAGGGCAGAGTTCCCATCCGGGAATGTCCCCACCACGCGAGTCCTACGGCGGATCTCTCGGTTCAGCCGTTCGATCACATTGTTGGTGCGGATACGTGTCCAATGCTCGCTTGGGAAGTCGTAGTAGGTCAGCGTTTCTTCGATGCCATCCTCCACTTTCTTCGCTGCTTCTTTCAGCTTCATTGCTTTCAACTCGGCAACTACTGCCTTTGCTTTTTCACGAGAGGCATTCTTGTTCTCCTGTGCATGGATCGCCTTAAGCATTTTCGCCACAATTTTGACCTTGGATTTGGGAACGACAGAGAAAATATTGCGGTAGAAATGGACAACGCAGCG
>CAKTPR010000071.1 GCA_934591725.1 uncultured Oscillospiraceae bacterium | reverse complement strand
ACGAGTTTATTGGAGGAATTTATGAAAAGATTTTTGTCATTTATACTTTCGCTTATAATGCTGCTGAGCCTTGTGCCTGCCGCGGCCTTTGCCGAGACCGGCGATGCCCCGGCACAGGAGCAGGCAGAAGAAATTCCGGCACCGTCGGAAACTCCGGACACTCTTGTGATCACAGCCGTGCCCGACCCCACGGGCACACCTGAAATTACTGCCGAGTCCGAATCCACCGCCGAGCCGGAGCCTACCACCGCGCCCAACCCCTCGGCTTCGCCTGCCCCCACGGAGGGCCCCGCGCCCTCGGAGGAACCGGCGGTGCTGTCAGCGGAGGAGGACGGTATCGCGGTGCAGGCCACAACCTGCACAGTCACATTGTTTCCGAACGGTGGAGTTGGCAGCAAGATAGTTATAGAAGTCGAAGATGGCACCTTTACCTTCCCGGAATGCAGCTTCACCAGAGCTGACCACAAGTTTCTTGGCTGGGCAAGAGGACGTCTTTCAACTGTTCCCAGCAACCTCCCAGGTCAGACCATATCTGTATCTTACCCTCTCAAGTATTACGCCATCTGGAAAGCCCTTGACCGCCCCGTCACCGTAACGGTCGACTATAACCATGACGGTCTTCCAACGGACGAGCGCACCTGCGTTGTCGGCAAGGGCTACGGCTACATATACGATAACGGCGAGGCGGTCTCGTCTCCCCTGCCCGATCCGACTCGCTTCGGGTACGAATTTGCCGGGTGGTACGATGCGCCTGAGGGCGGCAATGAGATAAGCGCGGACACTGCTCTCACCGGCTCCATTACCATATATGCCCACTGGGAAAAGGGCGTTATCGTCCGCTTTGATGGCAATGGCTACACCGGTACGATAGACGCCATTTCCGCAAAGCCGGAGAACATATATGGCAAGCTGCCTATCCCTGACCCCTCGGGCTATCCGGAAAACCAAACCTTTGACGGCTGGTGCACCGATGCCGGGCTTACCGATAAGGTCACCCCGGCCACCGATCTCAGCGGTGCGGAAGAAATAACGCTTTACGCCAAATGGAGAGCCTGCCGGTATACCGTCCGTTTCAGAACTAACTACGCCGACAGCGGCGTGACCGGCTCAATGCCTGACGGCTCCGCCGAGTTCGGCGTGGATTATATCATTCCCGAATGCGGCTATACGCGCGAGGGCTATGTGTTCGTCGGCTGGAGCGAGATCTCCAACGGCAAGGTCAAGTATGTCACCGGCGACAAGCTCAACCGCAGCGGCAATAAAGACAACGATGTGTTCTACCTCTATGCCATCTGGCGCGAGGACGACTATACCCTTGCCTTCAAGGCCATTGAAGCCGCCATGCCCACGAACCGTGTCGTTTATGAAAAGGGCAGTCTTGGCCTCCCGGAGTCCGGCGAGGGCTGGACGACAGAATACACCAGCGACAGCAAGCTCTTCTCCGGCGGCAGCATAGTCTCACAGCCCGAAAGCGGCACGGAGAAGATAAGCCTCACCGCAGCCGTAACGGTGAACGGTGTGACCAAGACCCGCAGCTATACGCTCACCGTCTATTCTGAGACCGAGGGCGCGCTGAACAAGGCCGCGGCCGCGATCCCGGCCACGCTCAATCCCAAGTTCGGCACGGACACGAACGTCCTCGATATGCTCAAAGCCATGATCGGTGAGAGCAAAGTCGAGCTTACGCTGAAAAAAGCGGTGCAGAACTACAATAAGACCTGCGCCATCGCTGTCGACGGCACGATAAGCTATTATTTCAACAGCAACATGTCCGGCAACGGCATCTATATGTACATCGATGTAGTGCTGACCGTGGACGGTCAGAGCACTGAGAAGAGCGTATACACATACGTGCCGTGGGATGAAAATAAGGTCAAAGCAGCTCTGGATACCGTGGCCGACAGGCTCACCCTCCCCGCGGAAGTGACCGGCACTCTGGAGCTTCCCCGCTACCCATTCAAAGAAGGCAAGACTTCCGGCGACGGCTACACTCCCTCGACTCTTGAGACGTGGTGTACCGTGACATGGGTCTCCGCTAATGGCTCCGTCATAAAGGTCGGCTCTCCGCTGAGCGGTTCCTATTATTCCCCATATGGAACCACCGTCACTCCCGGTAAGCTCGATCAGGACGTCGCGCTCACCGCAACGTTTGTGTGCAACAGCGTCGACGGCGTTTCCGTGACGAAGGACTTCACCGTCTGCGTCAAGGGCGATCCCGACGCGCAGGATATAACCGAGATCCTGCAGGCAAAGCTTGACGCGGGTCTCAAGGATCCCGGCCTGACCGACGATGTGACCGGTGAGAAGATCGATCCCGCGAACGTCACCTCCAGCGGCATAAAGTTCCCCACGACGCGCGATTTCAGGATCGACGGCAAGTATTACCCCGTCACCATCAGGAGCAGCAGCCCCGATGTCATCAAGCCCTTTGATGTGAACAACGCCGCGCGTGTCGAGGTTCTGCGCCCGATGCCCGGCGAGGAGCCCGTCAAGGTCACCGTGACCGTCACGATAACCGAAAAGGCCACCGGCAAGTTTGCCTCCCGCGATATCGAGCTGACGGTGCAGCCCCTCGTCAATGAGGAGATCGACCGCGAGCTTGAGCTGATGGAGCTTGTCAAGGCGCACTACTTTGACGGCATAAGAAATGCCAACACCAGCCCCGACGATATACAGACCGACCTTCACGCTTTCCAGGAGGCCTATCTCGACGAGGACGGTGAGCTCGTCTGGGTCTATAATTACAAGGACGTGACCGGCAAGGGCGTCGCGCCGAGTGAGATGGACGGCTGGCAGGCCGCGGAGCAGTGGCGTCTCTTCCGTTCCAGCAACCCCAAGGTCATCACGCACGAGAATCTTCTCGTCACTCGCGATAAGGAGCATAAGCTCGTCACTATAACGAGTTGGCTCTCCAGTGAGCGGTTCGCGGAGCTTGCGAAGAAATACCCGGACGACAAGCGCCTGAGCCAGCTCGTGGATCAGCCCGTCTCCATCCAGCTTCAGGTGACCGGCACCGATCCCACGAGCGACAAGCCCATTGAGGATCTGTACACGGCGTACTTCACCCTCAGCGATAACGGCAGCGAGTGGTTCTCCTGCAAGCTCGATAAGCTCCCAGAGGGCAGCAGCGCGCTCGACGTGCTGCATAAGGCGCTTGCAAGCCATGGCTACTCCGCCTCCGGCGGCACATACATCAGCGGCATCTCCGGCCCGAACGGGACTCTCAAGGAGAAGGACCGCGGCCCCAACTCAGGCTGGATGTACTCTGTCAACGGCAGTATCGCGAGCGTCACGATGAATCAGTACTTCGTCTCCGACGGCGACAGCATCGAGATGTTCTATACCGATGACTACACCAGGCTCGGCCACAGCGGAGAATATACCCCTGACGATGTCATTGACCTCATCGACGCCATCGGCTCCGTCACAAAACGCAGCGGGGACGATATCGCCGCCGCGCGCAAGGCTTATGACAGCCTGACAGATGAAGAGAAGAAGCTGGTAACGAATTACAGCACCCTGCTCGCGGCAGAGAAGGCTTATGCCGATATTCTCAAGGAAGCCGCAAAGAAGCTCGGCGATATCTACAAGACGACCGGCGACTACATCGAGAAGCTCCCCGGCGATGAACTGAATGCTTTCGGCAGCGAGTGGTACATCCTCGGTCTCGCGCGCAGCGGCCGCAAGGTCTCCGACGGCTACTACAAGGCTATCGAAAAATATGTCTCCGGGAACATCGATGAAAATGGCCGCCTCGACGAAAAGCGTGCCACCGATAACGCAAAGCTCGTCCTCGTGCTCAGTGCGCTGGACAAGGACGTGACCGACGTCGGCGGGCATGACCTGCTGAATGCGCTGAGCGATATGGACTATGTCACGCAGCAGGGGCTGAGCGGCGCGATCTATGCCCTGCTCGCCTTTGACTGCCGCGGTTATGATATACCCGCCGCGGATAAGAACGTCGAGCAGACGAGCCGTGAGGAGCTTGTGAAGTACATTCTCGATAAGCAGCTCAAGGATGGCGGCTGGGCATACTCCGGCGACAAGGCCGAACCGGACATGACCGCAATGGCGCTTCAGGCTCTCGCCGCGTATTATAAGACCGACGCAAAGGTCAAGGAAGCAGCCGATAAAGCTGTGACCTGCCTGTCGAAGCTCCAGAACACCACCGGCGGTTATGACAGCTACGGCAGCGTCAACAGTGAGTCTGCCGCTCAGGTCATCACCGCGCTGACCGCCCTCGGCATCGATCCGGATAACGACGCCCGCTTTGTCAAAAACGGTGTGAGCGTGCTCGATTCCCTCTGCGGCTTCTACGTTGACGGCGGCGGCTTCCGCCACACCTCTGACGGCAAGCTCGACCCGACCGCGACAGCGCAGGGCTATTATGCTCTCGCTGCGTATTACCGTTTTGCTGACAGCCAGACCGCGCTGTACGACATGACCGACCTCGACGCCATCGAAAAAGCGGCATAAACAAAACAAACAAGCACAGGAAACATTGCTTTCCTGTGCTTGTTTTCTCCGCGGATCCGTCTGGAATACCTGCGCTCCGTCGGAGCAAATGTCTCTGCGCCGCACTTTCGCACCCGCACTCACTGCCCGAAGAACTCTTCCCGGAACCTTACCGCCGTGGGGCTTGCGGCAATGCCGCCCATGCCCGTTTCGCGCAGCGAGGAGGGGAGCGCTGCGCCGACCGCCGCCATCGCGTCTATCACCTCGTCCGGCGGTATGCGCGACTCTATCCCCGCCAGCGCCATTTCCGCCGCGCACAGCGCATTCATCGCGCCTGCGGCGTTGCGCTTTATGCACGGCACTTCGACTAAGCCCGCCACAGGGTCGCACACCAGCCCCATCATGTTCTTGAGCGCCATCGCCGCGGCGTTTGCCATCTGCACGGAGCTGCCGCCGTGGAGGTATACGAGCGCCGCCGCAGCCATTGCCGCCGCCGTGCCTATCTCCGCCTGACAGCCCGCTTCCGCCCCGGATATCGAGGCGCGCTGGGCAATCACCGCGCCGAAGCCGGACGCAACGTACAGCGCCTTTATGAGCGCGTCGTCGGTAAGCTCATATCGCCTGCCGTATGGCAGCAGCACCGCCGGCAGAACTCCGCACGCGCCCGCCGTCGGAGCGGCGACAATGCAGTGCATGCATGCGTTGCACTCGCCCATGCGCAGTGCCGCGGCCAGAATACCGTCGATGAATTCCCCACATATCCCGCCGCCGCTTGCGGCGTATGCATCCATCTTCGCGCCGTCCCCGCCGGTCAGCCCGCTGTGCGAGCGCATCCCGGCGTCATATGAGGCGTCGGCCTTCTTCATCGCTTCAAGCCGCGCGGCCATCTGCGCCCATGAATGCTCTGTGCTTATCCCTGTCTCGTCCGCGCTCGCGCGCAGGACATATTCCCAAAGCTCCAGCCCCGCGCTCTCCGCGCCGGAGAGAAGCTCCTTTACCGATAAAAATACCGCCATCGCTCAAACCTCCTCAGTCCGTGTCGACCGCCGCCGCGCTTATGATCCCCTGCATCGCGGCGATCGTGTTCACCGTGCTCTGCGAAACTGGCGAGTCGCATTCGATGACCATTATCGCCTGCCCGCCGCGTGAGCTGCGGTTTACGTGAAAGGTCGCAATGTTTATACCGAGGTTTGCCAACACCGCCGAGACTATCGATATGCTCCCCGGCTGATCCTCGTTGCGGATGATGAGCGTCGGCTTTTCCGCCGAGAACGAGAGCGCTATCCCGTCAAGCTCGCGCACCTCTATGCGACCGCCGCCGACGGATGCGCCCGTCATGCTGAGCCGCCGTCCGCTTTTGCCCGTGAGGTCGAGCTTTGCCGTGTTCGGATGCGCGGCGCGCAGCTGGCGCAGCTCGAAGGAGAAGTCGAGTCCCCGCTCCCATGCCAGCTCGAAGCTGCGCGGTATGCGCTCGTCGTCCGGAAGCATCCCCAGCAGCCCTGCGACTATTGCCTTATCCGTGCCGTGCCCTCGGCCGGTCGCGGCAAAGGAGCCGTGCAGTGTGATCCTTGCGCTCTTCGGCTCCTCTCCGAGGAGCTTCCTCGCCACATAGCCGATGCGCACCGCGCCCGCCGTGTGCGAGCTGCTCGGCCCGACCATCACCGGGCCGATGAGGTCAAAGATATCCATTGCCCGCCTCCCTAGTAAAAGAATTTGTGGAAATATTATACTAAACACCGCTCCCGTTTTCAAGAAGAACACTAAAAGAGTACGCAATACCGTTGAATAATTCCCCCTGACTTGTTATAATTATTTATTATAACGATTTTAACAAGGACTCACCCGATATGAAAAACATCCTCATGCTCGGCACCGGCGGCACCATCGCCTCCGAAATGACGCCCGACGGCCTCACTCCGGAGCTCACCCCGCAGCAGCTGCTGCGCTATGTCCCCGCGATAAGCTCGCTCTGCCGTGTCGACTGCAAGTCCCTCTTCAGCCTTGACAGCACCAATATCACACCTGCGCACTGGATCGCCGTCGCTCAGGCTCTGCGCGATAATTACGCGCGCTATGACGGCTTCGTCATCAGCCACGGCACCGATACCATGGCCTATACCGCCGCCGCGCTGAGCTATCTCGTTCAGGGCGCGGACAAGCCCATCATGATAACCGGCGCACAGAAGCCCATTAACTATGACTCCACCGACTCTAAGCTCAACCTGACTGACGCCTTTGTCTGCGCCTGCTCCGGCCAGCTTGCCGGGGTCGATATCGTGTTCAGCGGCCGCGTCATTCTCGGCACCCGCGCGAGAAAGACCTGCTCCAAGAGCTTTGCCGCGTTCTCCAGCATCAATTACCCCGACCTTGCCATCCTGCACGATCACCGTCTCATGCGCTATATCGCTCCTGATACTCTGCCCGCGCCGCTGTTTTATGATAAGCTCGATGAGCATGTCGCCCTTGTGAAGATGGTTCCCGGCACCGATCCTGAGGTGCTCGACTTTCTCCTTACCCGCAATGATGCGCTCATCATCGAGTGCTTCGGTGTCGGCGGCCTGCCCTCGTATAACGACAGCCGCCTGTTTGAGCTTGTCGAGCGCCATACCGCCGAGGGCAAGTTCATCGTCATGACGACTCAGGTGCAGAACGAGGGCTCCGACCTCTCGGTCTATTCCGTCGGCCACAGTCTCAAGAGCAATCCCCTCGTCCTTGAGGCCTACGACATGACCACCGAAGCCGTCTATGCAAAGATGATGTGGATCCTCGGCCAGACCAAAGACCCCGCCGAGGTCAGCCGCCTGTTCTATACCCCCGTCGCGCATGACATCCTGCACGGAGAATGAATATATGGAAACCGTAATTGTTATCGGCGGCGGGGCCTCCGGGCTCATCGCCGCGCTTACCGCCGCGGAGGATAAGAGCCGCCGCGTCATCGTCCTTGAGCGTCAGCAGCGCATCGGACGCAAGCTGCTTGCCACCGGCAACGGCCGCTGCAACCTCACTAATACCGGTGCGTCGCCCGAAAATTACCACGGGGAGAACCCCGCCTTCGCCATGCCCGCACTTGAGAAGTTCCCGCCCGAGAAGGCGCTGGAGTATTTTCACTCCCTCGGCCTTGTCACGGTCGAGGAGTACGGCGGGCGCGTCTACCCGCTTTCAAACTCCGCCAATTCCGTCCTCGATGTGCTCCGCTTCGCGCTGGAGCAGTCTGGTGTTGAGCTTAAATCTGCTACATCTGCCAAGGAGATTTACCGCGATGATACCGGCTGGACAGTCGTTACCGACAATGAGACGCTCCATTGCGATAAGCTCATTGTCGCCTGCGGGGGAGCCGCAGGGGCAAAGCTCGGCGGCGTGTCAGACGGGTACGAGCTTTTGAAGCCCCTTGGACATAAGCGCACCGGGCTTTACCCAAGCCTTGTCCAGCTCGTCACCGAGCCGGAGTATCCGCGCGCGCTCAAGGGCGTGCGCGCTGATTGCCGCCTGCGTCTCCTCTCCGGCGGGGAAGTGCTCGCCGGGAGCCGGGGCGAGCTGCAGTTTACCGATAACGGCATCTCAGGCCCTGCCGCGTTCGACGTTTCCCGCGCCGCCTCCACCGGCGGCAAAGGGCTTGTTATCGAGGCCGACTTCTTCGCGGAGTATTCTGCCGAGGATGTTGCCGCTATGCTCCGCCGGCGCCGCGAAAAGCTCCCGGAGCTTGCCGCAGCGGATATCCTTGCCGGTATGCTCCATAACCGTCTTGGAAAAATGCTCGTCAAGTATACCGCGCTTGACGCGAATGCGCCTATAAAGACCCTCACCGACCGTCAGCTTTCCGCCCTCACAAAGTCCTGCAAGGGCTTCCGGCTGAAGCTCCTCGGCACCGAGGGCTTTGATAACGCGCAGGTCACCGCCGGCGGCATCCGCACCGGCGGCTTCAACCCTGAGACGCTTGAGAGCTGGTTCATGCCCGGCCTCTTCGTCTGCGGGGAGCTGCTGGATATCGACGGCGACTGCGGCGGCTATAACCTCCAGTGGGCATGGGCGAGCGGCCGGCTTGCCGGGAGGCTCGGCTTATGATACTTGTGCGCAATCTGCGCCTTGAGCCGGGGGAGGCCTTATCGCGTCTGCCCGCCAAGGCCGCTAAAAAGCTCCGCGTCGGTGCGTCTGACATTGCGGAGTGCCGCATCGTCAAGCGTTCGCTCGACGCGAGGAAGAAAAATGACATTCACTATACCTGCTCCGCCGCTGTAACTCTCCGCGCCGGGGAGGATAAGCTCCTTGCCCGTCTTGCCGGGAAGGACGTTTGCGCTTGTGCCGAGCCGGTCTATGATATCCCGCGTGTTGAAACCGCGTCCCGTCCTGTAGTCGTTGGCTTCGGTCCCGCCGGGATGTTCGCGGCGCTGGTGCTTGCCCGCGCGGGGGCAAGGCCGATAGTCCTTGAGCGCGGTCAGGATGCGCTGAGCCGCAAAGCTGCCGTCGATGCTTTCCGCGCAGGCAGTGAACTCGACCCTGAGTCGAACGTTCAGTTCGGCGAAGGGGGAGCCGGGACGTTTTCCGACGGCAAGCTCAATACCGGCACCCATGATAAACGTATGTTCTGGGTGCTGAGGGAATTTGCCGCGCACGGCGCTCCGGATAGCGTCGCATATGACGCAAAGCCCCATATCGGGACTGATGTTCTGATCGACGTTGTGCAGAACCTTCGGCGTGAGATAATCTCCCTCGGCGGTGAAGTCCGATTTGGGTCACGGCTGGACGGTATTATGGCCGAAAATGGCCGCCTGACCCATGCGCTTGTACACACGGCAGAGGGGAATTACACTCTCCCCTGCACCCGGCTCATCCTCGCTATCGGCCATTCCGCGCGCGACAGCTTTGAAATGCTGCGCGACCTCGGCCTTGACATGGAGCGCAAGCCCTTTTCAATGGGCGTGCGCATCGAGCATAAGCAGAGCGATATCGACCTTGCCCAGTATGGGCGTGAGCGCGGCAAACTGCCCCCGGCGGATTACAGCCTTAACGTCCATCTGCCTGACGGCACAAGCGCTTACACCTTCTGTATGTGCCCCGGCGGCAAGGTTTTTGCCGCGGCGTCGGAGGTCGGCGGGGTCGTCACAAACGGCATGAGCTATTCAAAGCGCGATGGGGAGAACGCCAATTCCGCCCTGCTTGTCACGCTGCACACCGAGGACTTTCCGGGCGAAGGCGTCCTTGCCGGGATGTACTGGCAGCGCGAGATAGAGCGCCGCGCATATAATTACGCCGGGGGCTACCGTGCACCCGCGCAGCTTGTGGGGGACTTCATGGCCGGCCGGCCAAGCACCGGTTCGGGCAGCGTTAAGCCGAGCTATGAGCCGGGTGTGACCTGGGGCGACCTGCGCGAGGTGCTGCCGGAGAAGATAAGCTCCGTGCTGCACAACGCCATACCGGAGCTTGGAAAAAAGCTCCGCGGCTTTGATGCGCCCGACGCCGTGCTCACCGGCCCCGAAACGCGCTCCTCATCTCCTGTGCGTATCCTCCGCGATGATACCCTGCAAAGCAGCCTGCGCGGTCTCTATCCCTGCGGGGAGGGAGCCGGCTATGCAGGCGGGATCACCTCCGCTGCGGTGGACGGGCTGCGCTGCGCAGAAGCCGTCCTGCGTGACCTGCACGAAGAGTGACGGGATCTTGAAATAACAACAGGAATCAGACATAAAGCATGAAGAAAAGTACAATGTACCGGGCAGTATTTTATATAGCCGGGCTGCTGATTCTGGCGCTCGGCATTGTTCTCAACACAAAATTCGGGCTCGGCGTGTCGCCAATCATTTCCATTTCATACAGCGTTTCAATCATATATAATCTCAATTTCGGCAACGCGACCTTCGCGCTGTACGCCGTCTTTGTCGCGGTCGAAATCATCCTGCACCTTATCCGCAGACCGGAAGGGTCTTTGATGCTCACGCTCGGAAAAGACCTTTTGCAGCTGCCGCTGAGCCTTGTGTTTACAAGGTTCATGAACCTGTTTTCGGCGCTGCTGCCGGAGCCGGAGGGCTTTCTGCCGCAGCTTGGGGTGCTCATCGTCGGCATCGTCCTGACCGGTATAGGCGCGGCGATGTCCCTCAATATGCGCGTCATCCCGAACCCCGGAGACGGAATCGTTCAGGCCATTGCCGACTTTGTCGGTAAGCCCGTGGGCATCACGAAAAACTGCTTTGACCTCTTCGACGTCTGTCTTACCGCCCTCATATGCGTGGCTGCCGGCCACAAGGTCATCGGCATCGGCTTGGGCACGGTGCTTGCGGTGCTCGGCGTGGGACGAGTCATCGCGCTGTTCAACCACCTCTTTATGAAGAAAATGGATGCGCTTGCAGGTCTTGAGCGCTGAATAAAAAGGCACTGGGATAACTTCCCAGTGCCTTTTTCATTGCCCTATTTGCTTTATATCCAGACGGAGCTTATTTCTGCTGACGACCGCGTGTTCCAGATCGAGCACATAGTCAAGCTC
>CAKTPR010000070.1 GCA_934591725.1 uncultured Oscillospiraceae bacterium | reverse complement strand
CTTCAGGCGATCCGCTATCTGTTCCAGCACCCTGAGGTGCTTGAGGCTCCCCCCTCCAGAGTCATTGACGATATTTACTGATAAGCCGAATAAACCAAAAGCTGCCCGAAAAATTCCGGGCAGCTTTTCGCTGTCAACTAATGGCAGCAAGAGCTATATAGATAAAAACTATCGATTTTACTGTTGATAAAATTTGCATGTGGGATATAATAAATGCAGATTTATAATACTTGCTACAAGGGGAGAAATACATAACCATGGATACTCTTTATTTTATCTTATTCATTGGCGTTATAGCTGCGGGGATTTATTTCTGCATCCACATTGCTCATGACCATTGGTCGCCCAGATCTGGTCAGACTCTTGATGCCAACGCGGTGATCACTGACATTAGTTATAAGCAGTCCGAGCTGGCTGACAGATTCAAGACCACAGTGACGTTCAGCGATGGGTTTGTTTATTCAAGCTACAAGACCAAAACCAAGCTGGGTTTCCTAAAAAAGACCTTTTCAGTCACGGAAGAAATAAAGCAGGAGATAGAGCGCAGGGCCATTGCCAAGCACGCCGAGCTTATCTCCAAAAGCGGCCGGTGATCCGCAGCGCCGCTTCTCCTAACAAATATGCAAGCCGCCTATCGGTCAGAAATCACCGATAGGCGGCTTACTCTATATGTCTACATCTTACTGTAATATATCGCGCTGACGGCTTGGGCAAACTGAGCTACTGTTACGTCCGCCCTTGCGGCGAGCTGCCGCATAAGGCCGCTGCGGGCAAGGCCATCGTCTGCGGCGGCAAGGCTTATCTCCGGCATAACTTCGGCAAAGCCCTCTTGTATGAGCCTGAAACAGCTCTCGTTCTTCACGAAGCGCCCGAACAGGAAGCGCCTGTCCGTGCCCGTGTCGAGCAGATACTCCATCTCCTTTGTAAGCTGCGCAAGGTTCGCACCAACGCGGCGGAATATCTCGCAGGCGGCTTCATCGCCGTCCGCCGCCGCGTTCATGATATGCTCAAGGCAGGGCTTGCGCATATCCACAGGCGCGGTAATAATACCGAGCACACCCCCGCGCTCCTCGGTGAAGCCGTCGAGCAGCGCCGGTTCAAGCTGCTGCGCCATGCGGTAGGCCGCGGCCTGACCGAGATAGCGCCGCACCCCGGCAAGGCCGGAGTTCTCATTGCGCACCGAGCGCAGATCCTCAGGCGCGTACTCTTTCTGCTTTGCACTGCCGAGGTCGAGCAGCAGGTCATACAGCTCAAGCGGTATCGCCGGTATCTCGCCGTCGGCCTTTATCCAGCCAGAGCCGAGGTCAGTACCCAGCGAGTGGGCGATAACGCCGCTCTTGCCGAGCTGCGCGTCTCCGTCCTGCGCAAGCTCCGCCGCAGCGCTGAATGCCGCCATGGGGCCGTCGTTGATTATCTTCACTTTAACGCCGTCCATGCAGAAGCGCGCCATGCTCTCGCCGACTGCGGCAAGCTTTGCAAACTCCGTTTCATAGTCGAGCGCCGTGTTCTCGCGCATACCCTTTGTCTTGGGCGTCTCGCCGCCGAGGATGCGGTCGTTGATGACAACGTCCGGGAAGCTCAGCCCTATGCCCGAAAACAGCGGCAGCTCCGCCGCAGAACTCTCGCAGGCGATTATCGCCGCGTCCATTTCCGCGCCCGATGCGTCTTTACGCAGAGCCGCCGCAAGCAGGCTCACGCACTCAGCGTCTTTGGACAGACCGTCCGCTATAACGCAGGCGCGCATGAGCCTTATAAGCCGCAGCATCGGCGCGGTGATGCCCTCAGCAGTCGGGTTCGCCGCGGGGTTCCAGTCGTATTCCTTCACGGCAATGAGTCTGCCGTCGAGCGATACTGCAAGCTTTATATCCGTCCCGCCGACGTCCATGCCGCAGTACGCGCCGTGCGCGCAGCCGTCCACCGCAGCACGCAGCCTGCTGCCGAGCTGCCCGGCGGTTTTTATGGCTGCGCTTTTCAGTTCGGGCATGGCGGCGAAATCGCCGGTATTCATTTCAAACGACGCATTGCCCGTGCCGCGGCAAAGACGCGCGGCGATGTTCAGCACCTTTTTGAGCCCCGGTACGCTTCCGAATGCCGCGATGCAATCTTCAACGAGCGCAGACATTTCGGTGTCATCCGTGTTGAAATACACCGTCAGTTCTCTGCCGCTCCAGCAGGAGAGAACATTGAAGATACGCGCGGTGAGATAGTCTTTGACAAAATCCCGTCCCAGCGCGCTGCTCCAATGCGGCACAGGGCAGTCATAGCCGCGCATACTGCCGTCAAGGCAGGTGAGCCGCAGCGTCAGCGGCCGCGCGTTCTCGTCCGTGTCAAACGCCGCTCTTACATCGTTTATCCAGACAGCCTCCCCCTTTTGGGAGAGGCTGCAAAATTTATTCAGCATATTTTATACTTCCTTTACCGGTATTCCCTGCGCCCGCAGCTCGCGGCGCAGACGGGCAGCGTCGTCGTAGAACACGCTGCCGTTCATGCCGGTCATGCGCGCGCTCTCAATGTTGGCGGCGTTGTCGTCAACGAACCAGCACTCTTCCGGGTTCAGCCCGAAGCGGGAATACAGCAGCTCATATATCTCAGGAAACGGCTTCATCAGCTTCACATCCGCCGAGACGAGCTTTCCGTCAAAGCACTCCGAGCCGGGTATGCGCTCAAAATACAGGTTCAGCGCCGAGGACGCGTTGGAGAGCAGATATATCCCATAGCCGAGACTCTTCAGTTCGCGCACAAGCTCCGCCATTCCGGGCACGGGCGTGAACTCTCCCTGCCACCAACGGCAGGTGAGCTCCTCCGCCGCGGCATGGAGCCGCTCCGGCAGACGGCGGCACATCGCCGCCGCTGCCTCTTCGGGCAGCATGGTTCCGTGATCCGTCGCCACCCAGTCGGCACTGCGGTATACCTCGCGCTCCAGAAGCTCCGCGTCCTCGCCGGTATAGCCAAGGCGGGAAATGTACACCTTGGGGCTGAAATACATGAGCACGTGCCCCATGTCAAAAACGATGTTTTTTATCATACGCTCTCCGCTTTCTCTCTTTTGTGGAACACCGCGCCGATTTTGTCAAAGCGCCTGCGCCACTTTGCGCGCGCTTCGAGACGCTCGCCAAGGTCGCGCGCGCCGACGCCGTAGACCAGATAGAGTATCAGTCCGCTGACCAGCATGATGAACACGGTGGATGCGCAGCGGCGGCCGGCGGCGTTGACGTTGTAGCCGTACAGACCTTCCTCGGCGCACATCGACTGGATGACCATCGCGTAGCTCGTGCCGTAGGACGAGGCGAAGGTCGCAGACATGTCGTACTCGGTGAACAGGGCGTTGAAGTTAAGCGCGAACACCGCCAGCACGCTCGGCAGGATTATCGGCAGCTTCACGCGCATGAAGGTCGTGAAGCCGTTCGCGCCCATGTTGCGCGCCGCGTCCTCAAGTTCCTCGTCTATCGCGTAGAACGACGCGCGTATCATACGCAGCGAGAACGGCAGCTTCACGACCGTGTAGGCCATTACGATAAGCAGCCGCACATTCTGCGCATAGTAGAGGTTCGCATTGCCGACGTACCAGATCGCGTCGGAATTGAAGTAGGTGCGGTAGGAATAGCAGATAAGGATAGTCGGCAGCAGCCACGGGAAGAGCAGGCAGTATTCAAGGATGATGCCGGACTTCTTATTCTTGTTCTTGAAGATGTAGTTGCACGCGACTACGACGATAAGGCAGGCCAGCGCCGCTGCGATGATCGACAGGACAAAGCTCAGCTTTATGCCGCCGAGGGTCGCGTCGTTTGCAAACAGACCGGAGATCGAGCCCTCGCGCAGCTTGTACTTGCCGCGGTTGGTGAGGTACATGTAGTCCTCTTTGCCGAAGTAGTTGATAAGCGTCCACTGGGAGAAGTCGAGCTTCTTCATGCGTATGGCGCTGTAGGTCTGGAACGAGAATATGATTATCATCACGACCGGGATCATGTAGATGATAAACAGCACGTAGGCATAGATATGCGCGAGCACGTTCGCGATGGGGTTTGTGATCTTCTGTTTCTGGAGCTTTGCCTTGGTCTTGGAGACGGAGAGGTAGTGCCCCTTGCGCTCATAGGCCGAGAGCACCGTCAGCAGGATGATCGTGAACATCGCGAGAATTATGGACAGCAGCGCCGCGCGCGCCTGCGGGAAGGCTTCGTCCGCGACGGAGGAACCGGCCAGACGTACGATCTCCGGGTTAATGGAGTCATAGCCCAGCAGGGTAGGGGCGGACATTGCGCACAGACCCGTGATGAAGGTCATGACCGTGAGGGAGAACATCGTGGGTATAAGCGTCGGGAAGACGACCTTCCAGAGCACCTTGAAGGGCTTGGCTCCCATGTTGCGCGCGGCCTCGACGGTGTTGTAGTCAATGCCGCGGATAGCGTTTCTGAGAAAGAGGGCGTGGTTGCTCGTGCAGGCGAAGGTCATCGTGAAGAGCACCGCGCGAAAGCCCGTGAACCAATTCTTGTTCATGCCGGGGAAAGCGTTCACGAGCGCGTCGGTCAGGATGCCGTCCGGCGCGTAGAGGAACAGATAGCCTGTGACAAGGGCAACGCCGCTGTATATAAGCGTCGTCATATAGCCGAGGCGCAGTATGCGCGCGCCCTTGATGTCGAAATACTCCGTCAGCAGGACGATGGAAACGCCGACGACATTCACCGTCACGACAAGGCAGAGCGCAAGCTTCAGCGAGTTCCAGACGTATTTGCTCATGTTGCCCGCGAAGAAGAAGCGGATGACCGCGAGCGGATCGCGCTCACCGGCAGCATTCGTGGTGTTGAAGATGCTCATGAGCGTGTTGAGGCAGGGCAGCAGCATGAAGCCAAAGAACAGATAGATAAACAGCCCCAGTCCGATTATGCGGAACACAAATTCCGGCGAGACACGCCGGTCAAGGCTCTTTCCCATTACTTCACCTCCGCCTCGGCGGCGGGCTCATAGGCCATGATATCACGCGGGTTGAACACGGCCTTGACCTTCTGGCCGGCGTCATAGATATTGACGCCGTCGTTCTTCTCAATGACCTTGATGGTCTGGCCGCAGACGGTTATGTAATACTTGATGTAGAGCCCGTAGTACTCAAGGCTCTCGACCGTGCCGTCAAGCGCGATCTCGCCATCGCGCGGCTGCACGTTCACGTGGATGCGCTCAAGGCGGATGTAGTTGTGCTTTGCCGGGTCGACCGGCGCGCCCATATTGGTAAGCTCATTGACGATACCCTCGCCGAGGCGGTTGATATCGCCGATGAAGTTGCAGACAAATTCAGTTGCGCTGTGGTTATAGACCTCGTTCGGGGTGCCGACCTGCTCGATAACGCCGCTGTTGAACACGGCGATGCGGTCAGAGAGCGTCAGCGCCTCCTCCTGGTCGTGGGTGACATAGATGGTGGTGATGCCGAAATCCTTCTGCATCTTTTTAAGCTCGTTCCTGAGCTGGACGCGCAGCTTCGCGTCGAGGTTGGAAAGCGGCTCGTCCATGCAGATTATTGCCGGACCCGTGACAAGGGCGCGGGCGATGGCGACGCGCTGCTGCTGGCCGCCGGAGAGCTGCGAGACGGCCTTCTTGAGCTGCTCGTCACTGAGGTCGACCTTCTTTGCGATCTCGCGCACACGCTTGTCGACCTCCGCCTTCTTCATTTTCTTGATCTTGAGACCGAAGGCGATGTTGTCATAAACCGTCATTGTCGGGAACAGAGCATAGCTCTGGAAGACGATGCCGATGTTTCTGTCCTCGATGGGGACATGGGTGATATCCTTGCCGCCGACAATAACGGTGCCTTCCGCGGGCTCAATGAAGCCGGTGAGAGTGCGCAGGGTCGTAGTCTTGCCGCAGCCGGACGGGCCGAGGAAGGTAAAAAACTCTCCCTCTTTCACATGTACGTTGATGCCGTGCAGCGCGGTAAAGTCGCCGAACTTCACGACGATGTCATTGAGCCTTATCATAGCGGTTCTCCTTGATTCCGATAAATTTATTTAGTGATATGGCGAGCCGGAAGGCTCGCCATATCCAAATGCTTTTTAGTTAGATTCGATCAGCCTGCTGCCTGAGTCAGGGTCGCCCAGTCAAGGTTGTCCCAATCGGGCTCAGCAACTGCTGCGCTCTGGTCTGCCCAGTAGAAGCCGAGGTTGGTCATGATGTTGGTCCACTCGCTGGAGTGAGCGGCAACGTACTCGGCATAGTTCATGTCGGTGCCTTCAACATTGGTGAGGGCGAAGTTCTTCAGAGTGTAGATAGCGGGAACGCCATCGGGATAGAGGATGTCGGCAGCGGCGGTGTTGCAGGGATAGGAGTCGAACTCTTCGCCCCATGCAGCCTGAACGTCAGCGGAACCGAACCACTCTGCGAAGGCCTTGACAGCCTCGGTCTCTTCCTCGGTACGGCCGGCCTTGTCAAGGATGCCGATGTACTCTGCGATGTAGTAGGTGCCGTCGTCTATGTCAACAAGCGCCCAGTTCTCAGGCTCCATGGTGCCGAGCAGAGGATTCTCGGAGCTGTCAGCCGCGGAGTCGATCTTGCCGTAGAGGGAGGAGGAGTAGAAGGTGGAGACCTGTACGTCGCCCTTGTTCAGGGGCTGGAAGCCGTACTTGTAGTCGTCATCGGCAGCGGACTTGCCTTCTGCGCAGTACTTCCACAGGGTCTTCCAACCGTCGAGGCTGATGCCGCCGGCTTCGGAAGTGGGATCAACAAAAGCGTAGAGCATTGCGGAGTTGATGTTGGCATTGGTCGTGCCGCCGACCTTGTTCTGGCGGTACCATTTATAGCCGCAGTCAACGATGTCTGCCCAGTGCTGGAAGTGCAGAGCCTCGCCGTTGGTGCCGAGCTCATCGGTACGGTAAAGCATCAGGACGTTCTGGATAACAAGGCCGTAAGCCGCGCCGGGGTATGCGTACTCACCGACTTCGTCTGCCCATGTGGGAGTCCAGTCGACCAGCTTGAGGTTTTCATAGGTGCCGTCGACGACCTGGCTCCAGCGGGTCTCGTTCAGACCGAAGAGGATGTCGCCGTCCTTGTTCTCATTTGCGGCCTGGATAGCTGCGGTATCACCGGAGATGACGCTGTTGTCATCGATGGAGATGGTGAAGCCCGCGTCCTTAGCCTCGTTAATGAGCCAAGTGGTACGCTCGGTGGAGTTGGAGTTGGAGTAGATGCGGATGGTGTAGCCGGAATAATCCTTCTCGGCTTCTGCGGGCTCGGCAGCGGGTTCAGCTGCGGGAGCCTCAGTCGCAGCAGCGGTGGGAGCGGAGCTCTGGCCGCATGCGCAGAGAGCAAAAACCATTGCAAGCGCGAGGATCAGTGCAAGTGCTTTTTTCATCGTGTAGATCTCCTTTTTAAAATTTCAGCTTTTTGTCACTGTGAATATGTGACGAGCTGATACTATTATAAAGGCTTTTGTCCCAAAAAGGGACGGGACAAAACTGCGATAACACCGCGAATTCTGTCCGCGCCCGCTCCTGACGCAACGAAATTTCAAGCCCGTTTTTGTGCACATTCAACAGTTTCAGTACATTCCGGCAATATTGCCCATTCTTCGCCTTTACCCAGCCTCGCAGAGTTTTTCGCCCTCTCGCCTCCCCAGCCTCGCAGAGTTTTTCGCCGCGCACGGCGAAAAATAAATAAAATACATTTTTGCCGAGGGCGTGTACCTCGGCAAAAATACTTCTCGCGTAGTGAGTGTCGAGTCTGCCGCTGCAAGCAGCAGACGAGGCACAGAACGGAGCGCAATCCCCTTCGTCGAAATCCTTGGATTTCGACGAGTTCACCTGCATCTGTCCTGATACTCGGACGGGGCAAGCCCGGTGAGCTTCTTGAAGGTGCTGCCGAAGTAGGCGACGTCCTTGTACCCGACCATGCCCGCAACCTCATATACCTTGCAGCGGCTGTCGCGCAGAAGCTTCATCGCCATGTGTATGCGATACTGCGTGAGATAGCCGACGACGGTGTACTTCGTCTCTTTCTTGAACACATGGCTCAGGTGCCCCTCGCTCACGCCCAGGTGCTGGGCGATCTCGGTTATGTTTATGGAGCTTTCGGCATAGTGTTCGGAGATATACTCCATCGCTTCGAGCACGTAGCGGCTCTTATCGCCCTTGGCAAGCGGCAGCTCGTCCGAGACGCTCAGGCCGCTTTTCTCCTGCTCCTTGCGGTGGATGCGCTCGATTGCGGCGACAAGCTCCTTGTCCTGAAAGGGCTTGAGCAGATAGTCGTCCGCACCGAACTGGAGCGCAGAGCGCGCATAATCAAAGTCGCTGTACGCCGTGAGCATGATGACGTGCGCGCGGCTGCCGCGGCGGCGCAGCTCCTGCATCATGGCGATGCCGTCCATCTTCGGCATACGCACGTCGGTTATTATAAGATTCGGGCTGTACTGCTCGGCAGCCGCTATGCCCTCCTCGCCGTTTGACGCCTCGCCCACAACGACGCAGCCCATCGAAGCCCAGTCCACGCCGAGGACTATCCCACGGCGCACGACCGCCTCATCGTCAACGATCAGAACCTTCAGCATTGTCCGTCCTCTCCTTCATTTTCATCGGCAGTCTCAGCTCGACGCAGCTGCCCTCTCCGGGCGCAGCGCTTGCCGAGATGCCGTATTCCTCGCCGTAATACAGGCGCACTATCCTGTCGACGTTTCTCAGCCCCAAGTGCCCGGCGGGCATTTCGCGGTCGGGGCTGTTGAGCCGGTCGAGTATCTCCTGCGGGATGCCCTCGCCGTTATCCTGCACGCTCAGCACGAGCGTGCCGTTCTCATCGCGCGCGGTGAGCTTCACATAGCCGTCGTCCATGTCCGCCACGCCGTGGATTATCGCGTTTTCCACAAGCGGCTGGGTTATCAGCTTCGGCACGATGCAGTGCTGGAAGCGCTCGTCCACGTCCGTTTCCCACGCGAAGCGATCCTCAAAGCGCAGCGACTGGATATCAAGGTACTTCTCCAGCAGCTCAAGCTCCTTTTCGAGCGTGATGAACTTGTCCCCGGATATCCCCGCGCGCAGGAGCGCGGCAAGGTTCGTCGCCATTGAGGCGACCTGCGGGACATGGTTCGTCACGCCGAGCCACTTCACGCTGTCGAGCGTGTTATACAGAAAATGCGGGTTGAACTGCGCCTGCATCATGGATAGCTGCAGTTCGTTTATTTCTCTTTCGCGCTGCACCGAGTGCTCAAGATTCTGGCGGTACTCACGCGTCATGCGGTTGAAGCTTGCGGTGAGCCTGCCCATCTCGTCGCTGCGGTCGCTGACAAGCTCAGTGTCATATTCGCCCTTTTCGACCCTGCCCATCGCGCTGTCAAGCTCGTTAACCGGCTTTGAAAGATAGCGGCTTATGAGCCATGCGCACAGCAGGCTCAGCACAAGGCATAATAACCCCATCATGAAGCATGTCCGGTATATCGTATCCGTTACCTGCGAGGTATAGACCTTCGGCTGCTGGAGCACTAAGGTGAAGCCCGTGTCTGGCAGGGTGCGCAGGTAGAAGTTATGCTCTCCCGCCCCGTTCAGCGAGCCGGTCGCGAGCAGCTGACCGCGCAGCGCGTCGATCTTCTCCGAAGAGCCGATGCTGTCCGAGGAATATACCTGCCGCCATGTCCCGTCGAGCAGGAGCACATCGTTCTCGCGGACAAATTCATTGCCGAGAATTGTGTTGAAGCTCTCCTGAGACACATGTGCAAGGATATAGCCCAGCACCGTACCGCTGTGCGTGCGCACGGCGCGTGCCATGACAAGGCCGCCGCCCTCGTCCGCCTGACAGCTCAGTCCCTCGCTTTCCTCTGCAAGGCGCAGCGCGCCCCAGTGCAGCGGGAGCTTTTCATCCGTCAGGCTGACCGCGCTCGTGTAGCGGCGGCTGCCGTCGCGGTCATATACGTCAAAGTCCACGGAGCCGCGCAGCCCGCTCGTTGCGAGGTACAGCACCTGATACAGCAGCTTTGAGTCGCTGCCGCCTCGCCGCAGCGCGCTGCGCACGACGATGCTGTCGGCAAGCCCCGCGGTCACGGAGTCGACTTCATTATATAATCCGTCAAACTGCTGCTCTATCCCGCCGAGCTCCTCAAGCGCCTGCTCGCGCAGCTGGCGGCGGCTCTGGCTCATGGCGATCTGCATAATGAATATATCGCACAGCAGCATCGGCAGCAGGGTCACGAGCAGGACGGTAACAAATATTCGGTTCCGGAAAGAGCTCTTTATCCAGCCTTTCATCCCGCCGCACCTCCGTTCCAGAGGCGCAGTATCTCACCCCGTCCGGTGCTCGCCGCGGCAAGGTTATAGTCGATAAGCGTGACCGCGCTGCCGTCGGCCTTCGTGATGTCCGCATCGGTGCAGACGCTGCGGCGGTGCATAAGCTCCGGCAGCAAGCGCTGCATATCCGGGGAGAGCAGGAAGTCTATGAACGCCTCGGCGTTCTTTCGGTGGACGCAGTTATCAACTATCGCCGCGCCGTCGGGCATCGCGCTCGTACCCTCCTTGGGGTAGACTATCGCAATATTGTAGCCCTCGGCAATGCCGCTGAGGGCGATGTCCTCCACCGTCACGCCGATGTAGCATTTGCCCTCGGCCACGGTGCTCACGACATCACCCGAGCTTGGGAGAATTTTCCCTTCAAGATTCTGCCTGAACTCCGGCAGCAGCTCATCCCCGCCGCCGAGAGCCTGGAGCATCGTGCACAGTGCCGTGTAGCTTGCCCCTGAGACGTTGGGATCGGCAAAGGCGATTCTTCCACGCCATGCCTCGTCGAGCAGACTGTCCCAGCCTGAGGGCATGTTGCGGCGCACAAGCTCGGTACTATATATGAGCACGACCGGCAGCACCGAAAACGGCGTATAGCTGCCGTCCGTGCTGCGGTATTCGGGGAGTATCCTGTCGTTATAAACGCTAATATACGGGCTGAAGCAATCAGAATATGCGCTGATGCTGTCGGCTCCGCCGCCGAGCATAAGGTCGCAGTCCGTATCGCCCGCGGCTATCGCGTCGAGCAGCGCCACAGTGCCGCCTGTTTTGACCTCTACCCATACGCCGGTGCGCTGCTCGAACTCCTTGACTATCGGCTCGTATACCTCCTCGCGGTGCGAGGTGTATATCACAAGGCGCTTATCCTCCGGCGGGGCAAAGCCGCTCTGCTCCTGCGCAGCGTCGCCTGCGCAGCCGGAAAGCAGCAGCGCAAGGGAGAGCACCGCCGCGGCTATTCTTTTTTTCATGCTCCCGCCCCCCATTAAGAAAAAATTATATTCTGATTTTATCATATTTATGACAGAATTTACAACAAAAATCGAGCCATGTTCCAAGCATATAAAAAGCTCCGGGATCACTCCCGGAGCTTTGGGGTTATGTAGTTATGCCTTACTTCTTGGCCATGCCCTTCTGACGGGCGTATTCCGCGGCACCGAGAGCGCCCATGAGCTGCGGGTCGGTCTTGA
>CAKTPR010000069.1 GCA_934591725.1 uncultured Oscillospiraceae bacterium | reverse complement strand
GCAGGTGCATCAGCAGTTCCTGTCATTCGATGAGGCGATCGCGATCGGCAAATACTACGCCGAAAGCGCAAAGGTGCCCGTTGTGCTCCATCTGGATCACGGCACGGACAAGGACTTTATTTTCAAGGCTATCGACTCCGGCTTCAGCTCCGTCATGATCGACGCTTCAGCGGAGAGCTTTGAGGAGAACGTCCGCCGGACGAAGGAGATCGTGGACTATGCACACCTGCGCGGCATTGTCGTCGAGGCGGAGATAGGCCATGTCGGCGAAGGCTCCGAGTACAGCGACCGCAATACCAGCAACAATATCTATACAACGGTCGGGGAAGCCAAGAAGTTCTGCGAGCTTACCGAGGTCGACTCGCTCGCCGTCTCTATCGGTACGGCGCACGGCGCATATAAGGGCACGCCCAATATCGACTTCCAGCGTCTTGCGGAGCTGCGCGCCGCGATAGAGACTCCGCTGGTGCTCCACGGCGGCTCCTCCTCCGGCGACGAGAATCTGCACAGGTGCGCGACCGGCGGTATCAGCAAGATCAATATCTATACCGACTTTGTCCTCAGCGCCTATAAAAAGGTGCAGGAGCGCGGCGGCAAGGACTATTACGCGATCCGCCAGGCAATGAAGGACGGCATGATGGAGTGCCTTGAGCACTACTACGATGTGTTTGACACACGCAAATACAACGCGTGACGGTGAAAGACGATGAAAAAAGTAAGAGTACCTTTTCTTGTAGTTAATCCCAAGTCGTATCTCTACGGCGAGGAGAGTCTGAAGCTTGCAAAGGCGGCGGATCAGGCCGCGGCCGAGACCGGCGTTGAAGTCCTCTTCACTGCGCCGTTTGCGGATCTGCGTTACATACGCCAGAACACGGAGCACGTGATAGTAACCGCGCAGCACATGGAGTCCCTGCGCCCCGGACGCGGTATGGGGCACGTCCTGCCGGAATCTCTCAAGGCGGCGGGAGCCGACGCGGTGTTCCTCAACCATGCGGAGAACCCGCTTCCCGTGTGCGAGCTTGCCGCGTGCATAAAGCGCGCAAAGGAGCTGGACATGGCAACCGTAGTCTGCGCAGACTCCGTGAAGGAGGGGCTTGCCATAGCCATGCTCGAACCGGACATTCTCCTGTGCGAGCCGACCGACCTGATAGGGACGGGCAAGGTGGCGGACAACAGCTATGTTATCGAGGCCACATCGAAAATACGCGCGATAAACCCGGAGATACTTGTTATGATCGCTTCCGGCGTCTCCACGGCTGACGATGTGTATAACGTTATCAGGCTCGGCGCGGACGGCACCGGCGCGACCAGCGGCATCCTGAAGGCGCCTGACCCGTGCCTGAGAGTGATGGAGATGGCCAGAGCAATGGCACAGGCAGTAAAGGACAGAGAACAGCAGGGAGACTGAACAATGAGCGTATACAAAGAGCATCTTAAATTACAGTCACACGGGGGCACGCCCTCATACATAAACGTGACGCAGCAGGTCAGGGCGGCGATAGAGAACAGCGGCATCAAAGAGGGGATATGCGTGGTCATTTCCCCGCACACCACCTGCGGTGTGTTCTTCGAGGAATTCGTGCATGACGTCACCCCGGAGGGAGACGAGTTCCTCCAGGCCGACCTGAACGACGCGCTGGGAAAGATCATCCCAGACCATACGGACGCCGGCCAGTTCCGTTATCCCGGCCCCGAGCATTTCGCGGCGGTGCGCTCCTGGCCGAACGCGGCGGCATATCTGCCGAATGACGATATAAGCGACCTGTATAACGGCGACGCGCACCTCAAAGCGACGGTGATAGGTTCGAGCCAGACCTTTGAGGTCTCGGACGGCAAGCTCGGCGTCGGCACGACGGGGTATGTCTACTTCGTCGATTTCGACCGCACGCATCCCCGTGAGAGAAAGTGCTCCGTCGTTGTGATCGGAGAATAATGTTCCTGATATATGTCAAAAACCTCTTTTGTCAGATAAGGCAAAAGAGGTTTTTGACTGTCAGTACCGCACGTCCCACAGGCACAGCCCCTGCGCGGGGGCTGTGAAGCCTGCATTTTTCCTGTCGCGGCTTTGCAGCGCCGCGGCGATGTTATCCGCATCGCGCTCGCCGCGCCCGGCTTCGATAAGTGTCCCGACGATGATGCGCACCATATTATATAGAAAGCCGTTTCCCGTCAGCAGGATACACAGCTCATCGCCCTGACGGTCTATATCAATGCCCCTGAGCGTCCTGACTGCGGATTTCTTCATGTGCCGGTTCGAGCAGAAGGCCGTGAAATCGTGCTCCCCGATGAGCGCCTGCGCGGCACGGCGCATCGCGTCCGTATCGAGCGCGCCGGGGTAACGGTAGACGTATTTCCTCTCGAACACGTTCGGCGCGTCGCTGTTCCATATGCGGTAGAGATAGCTCTTCTCTGTGCAGGAAAGCCGCGCATGAAAGCGCGGCGGCGCTTCCTCAAGCGTGAGCGCGCCTATATCCTCCGGCAGGTACTGCCGCAGCCGCGCGAGAAGCTCACCACAGTCCATATCGGTCTGCGCCCGGAAGGAGCAGACCTGACGCCTTGCGTGGACTCCGGCGTCCGTCCTGCCGCAGCCGGCTATCTCCACCGGCTGACCGAGCAGCCGTGTCAGCAGCGCCTCTATCTTTTCCTGTATGGTATTGCCGGTGTTGCCCTGCTTCTGCCAGCCGCTGTACCGGCTGCCGTCATAGCAGAGTGTGAGCTTATAATTCTTCATTGACGTCCCCTCCGGGTATCAGTCTACACTATCTGCGGAGTTCATGCAAGACACTTTTGTCAAGTGTCAGTTTGATTATAAATGCGCAATTGTTGAAAATACACATATCGTACCGCGTTTTCCTGACGCGAAAAGTACCAAATTCATTACATTTAAGAATTGAAGAATCACGCGGAGAGTGGTAATATATTAACAATAAAGTGGGTCTATGTTTTTTGTGGACCAGGCTCATTGAGCCATAAATCAGAAAAGAGGTTAGAACATGTATACAGACGCTTATCTGGCAAAGTTCGTTCTGCCTGAGGATCTCATGCAGACACTGAAAAACTCCAACTGCCTCTGCTATCCCGAAACCAAGGAGCAGCTCATCGAGATGTGCTACGGCCCCACGCACACCTCCAAGTTTGACGTGTGCTACAGCATCGACGGCAAGGGTCTTGTCAAGGAGGCCGAGGTCGTCCGCTGCAAGAACGGCACCGCCGTCAACTTCATGGAGGATTATATGCGCCGCCGCGATCCTGACTGCATGCGCATTGGCGACGATCTGCCCACCGATAAGCCGCGCTTTGCCGACGTTTACGGCTATAAGTTCTCCAAGCTCCGCAAGGAGACCATGGAGTGGCTCGGCTCCCAGCGCCTTATAATGCTGCCGTTCCATGCAGGCGGAAGGTATTACGGCTATGACAGCCTGATGATCTGCCCGATGAACGCCGCGTTCTTTGCGCTGTCGCTTGCGAATATGCAGGGCTTTGTCAGCATCAACGATGTTGAGGACGGCTTCACGCCCCGCGCCATCATCTATGTCGCCCCGCCTTTCCGTCACACTCACTTCAACGGCAAGCAGGTCGTTGTCCACCAGCGCAGCGAGAACCTGCACGAGGTCTTTGCATATAACCTCTATCCCGGCCCCTCCGCGAAGAAGGGCGTGTTCTCGATGCTTCTCGACATCGGCGAGAATGAGGGCTGGATAACCAACCACGCTTCCGCAGCAAGGCTCGAATCCCCTTATGAGATGGAGACCGTCTTCATGCATGAGGGCGCTTCCGGCGGCGGCAAGAGCGAGATGCTCGAAGAGATCCACCGCGAGGAGGATAACCGCCTGCTCATGGGTATCCACACCGTCAGCGGTGAAAAGTATTACCTGTCCCTCGGCGAGACCTGTAAGATCCACCCGATCGCCGATGATATGATCCTTGCCCACAAGGATATGCAGAATGGCTCCGGCCACCTCGTCATTGCTGACGCGGAGGACGGCTGGTTCCTGCGCATGGACGGCGATAACTACTACGGCAACAGCCCGGAGTATGAGCGCATAAGCATCCATCCGTCCGAGCCGCTGGAATTCTTCAACATGGACGCTGTCCCCGGCGCGACCTGCCTTATCTGGGAGCATGTCCCTGAGTCCGACGGCAAGCCCTGCACAAACCCCCGTGTCATCATCCCGCGCAATATGATCGAGAACATCGTTCCCGGTAACGAGCCGCAGGAAGTCAATGTCCGTTCCTTCGGCGTGCGTATGCCGCCGTCCACGGTCATGGCTCCGAACTACGGCGTCATGGGCATGGTGCAGGTAGTCCCGACTTCTATCGCGTGGCTCTGGCGTCTCATTGCGCCGCGCGGCTTCAAGAACCCCTCCATCGCCGATACCAATGCCGGCAGCGGTCTGAAGGCTGAAGGCGTCGGCTCCTACTGGCCGTTCTCCACCGGCAAAAAGGTCACTCAGGCCAATATGCTGCTCCATCAGATGCTTGCCTGCCCGAACACGCTGAACATCCTCATCCCGAACCAGCACATCGGCGCATATCAGGTCGGCTTCATGGGCGAATGGATTACCCGTGAGTACCTTGCGCGCCACGGCGGCACCATCAGGATGAAGCACCTTGTCCCGGCGCGCTGCCCGATCTTCGGCTACTCGCTCGACGAGATGAAGATAGACGGTCAGTATGTCCGTCAGACCTTCCTGCGTCCTGAGCTTCAGTCTAAGCTGGGCTTCGAGGGCTATGACGCCGGCGCGAAGATCCTGACCGACTTTTTCAAGGAACAGCTCAAACAGTTCATGACCGACGACCTCGATCCGCTCGGCCGCCAGATCATCGAGCTTGTGATGAACGATGCTCCTCTGGAGGATTACCTCGCACTGACCCCGCTTACCAACCTGAAGTAAGCGCAAACCGCATAAATGAAACAGCTCCCGCCATGCATCGCATGGCGGGAGCTTTGCTGTTCTGTAAGGAAAGCGTTTACCGCATTTCTTCAATGACCTTTCTGAACGCAGGAAGGCTGCGGCGGCTCATGTCTGGATCGACGCAGGTGCTGACGCGGCAGAAGCCGGGGCAGCCGAAGGTATCGGCAGGGACGATGAGCAGGTTCTCGCGCTTTGCAAGCTCGGAGAAGGCTCTCGAATCCCCGTTGGGGGACTTGACCATCATGTAGAACGCGCCTTGGGGCTTGACGCAGTCATAGCCCATCTCGGTCAGCGCGTTATACAGGAGGCTGCGGTTCTGGTCATAGGCCGCAAGGTCGGGGCGCAGCGCCGTGGCGCGGGCGATGACGAGCTGCATCATAGACGGCGCGCAGACATGGCCGCAGGCGCGGGACGCACCGGCAACGGCGGCAAAGAGCAGGGCGCTGTCGGTAACGGTATCGGGGATGCAGACATAGCCGATGCGCTCGCCCGGCATGGAGAGGGACTTGGAGTAGGAATAGCACACGACGGTGTCGCGGTAGATGCTTGGGATAAACGGCACGACGGCGTTATCGTACACAAGCTCGCGGTACGGCTCGTCGGCGATTATATATATCGGGTGGCCGTACTCTGCGCTCCTGCGCTCAAGGAGAGAAGCAAGCTCACGCAGCGTCTCCTCGCTGTAAATGACGCCGGAGGGGTTATTCGGGGAGTTGATGATAACGGCCTGCGTGTGCGGCGTGAGCGCACGGTCGAGCGCGGCGACGTTTATCTGAAAGCTCTCGGTATCGGGCGCGACCTCGACGAACTTGCCGCCGTTGCAGGAGACGAAGACCTGATACTCCGGGAAGTACGGCGCGACGGCGATGAACTCCGCGTCCTGCACCGCGAGCGCGCGTATCACCGCGACGAGCGCGGGAGCCGCGCCGCAGGTAAAGAAGATGTTCTCCGGGCGTATGCTCATGCCGCTGCGCGCGCTGAGATCCTCGGCGACGGCGCGGCGTGCTTCCATCGCACCGGCGGCGGGGGTATAGCCGTGCAGGGCGAGGCTGTCGCCCTCCAGAAGCTCGCGGATGATATCCGCGACAGCCGCAGGCGCGGGCACGGAGGGATTGCCTATGGAATAGTCATACACGTTCTCTTTGCCGACGACCGCCGCCTGACGGATGCCGTATTCAAAAAGCTCGCGTATCTCGGATTTCTTTGTTCCAAGCTGAATGAAGCTTTCGGAGATCATTTGTTCTTCCCCTTTCCATCACTTGCGTGATACACATTTGGCTGCTCCTCGCCGGTCAGCAGACGCACACCGCCGAGAGCCAGCGCCTCCATTTCCGTCTCACCGGCAAGCACGCACACCGGCGCGATGAAGCTGACATAGTCCTTTATCTTGCCTGTCAGCAGCTCCGAATACGCAAGGCCGCCGGTGAGAATGATCGCGTCGCACTCGCCCTTGAGGACGATGGAGAGAAGCCCTATCGTTTTTGCGATCTGGTACGCCTGCGCGTCGAGGATAAGTGCGGCATGCTCGTCGCCGTCCTTTATCATCTGCTCGATAACGCGGCAGTCGCTCACGCCGAGGTGGGCGTACATACCGCCGCGGCCGCGTATCTTGCGGCGCATCTCCTCGTAGGTGTACTTGCCGGAGTAGCACAGCTTTATCATCGAGAGCGCCGGTGCGCAGCCCGCGCGCTCCGGCGAGAACTGCCCGTCGTCATCGCCGACGGAGTCGACGATCTCGCCGTGCTTATGTACGCTCGCGGACACGCCGCCGCCCATGTGGACGACGATGAGGTTCATGTCCTTGTAATTTCTGCCCTGCTGCTTTGCATAGCGGATGGCCATGGCGCGGCTGTTGAGCACGTGGCAGAAGCTCTGCCGCTCGATCTCCGCGTAGCCTGTGATCTTGGCAATGTCGGTGAGCTCGCCGGAGGTCACGGCGTCATAGATATACGCGGGGATGCCCAAGGGCTGCGCAAGCTCGCGCGCGAGCAGTCCGCCGAGGTTCGAGGCGTGCGGCTGGCTCAGCTCATCATCGACAAGGGCGCGGCACAGTTCTTCATCAACGATGTAGCCGCCCGTCCTGAGGCCGAACACCAGCCCGCCGCGGCCTATGACGGCGGCAAGCTCCGTTTCGTCAATGCCGTTTCGCTCCATGAATGAGCGGATGACGGACATACGCATGGGAACCTGCTCGGCAATAGTATGGTACTGCTGGAGCTCGGCCGCGTCATGGTCGAGGCTCTCCTGCACGAGCTTCTCAGCGCCGTCATAGAGGGCAAGCTTCGTGCTCGTGGAGCCGGGGTTTATGATAAGCAGTTTCATGCGTCGGCTCTCTTTCCGCCGCTCATGAGCGCGCAGACCAGCAAGGAATTATATTTCTCCTCAAAGCTTGCGCTTCTGGAATTGAGGGCGATGGGGCACATCGCACCGATGACGACGCCAGCCATCTTCGCGCCCGCAAACTCAACGAGCGCCTTGACCATGATGTTCCCTGCGGACATACTCGGAACGACGAGGATATCCGTCTTCCCTGTGACCGGGCTTTCATAGCCCTTGATTTTAGCCGACTCCGCGTCGAGCGCGAGGTCGAGCGATATCGGCCCCTCAAGGAAGCAGCGGCCAAATTCGCCGTCCAGCGCCGCCTGCTTGAGCGCCGCTGCATCGACGGTCTCAATGATCTTGGGGCTGACGTTCTCCGCTGCGCAGAGCGCGGAGAGCAGCGGCTCCTCATAGCCGAGGGCGTGGAACATCTCGACGGCGTTTCTGACGATGGCCTTTTTGCCCTCAAGGTCGGGGTTCGGCATCATGCCGCCGTCGGTCACGCCGAGGAGCTTGGAATAGCCGGGCACCTCAAGCAGTGCGACATGGGACATGGGACGCCCGACGCCGATGCCGGTCTGCTTGT
Organism: uncultured Oscillospiraceae bacterium; assembly: GCA_934591725.1. GTDB lineage: Bacteria > Bacillota > Clostridia > Oscillospirales > Oscillospiraceae > Limivicinus. Next base: position 3,707 of record CAKTPR010000069.1, on the reverse strand, counting down.
TCACGACGGCCTTGAGGATCGTCGCGGTCTGCATCAGTCCCTTTTGTAGGAAGTCCGCCTTACCCTCGCGGATGAGCTCAACGGCAATGCGCGCCGTGTCCTCGTCCGTATCGGCATTTACGACAGCCGCGGGGTCAATCTCGCAGCCGAGAGAGCGGCCGACGGAAAGTATCTCATCGGCATGGCCGATGAGAATATAGCGGAGTATACCCTCCTGCGCGGCACGGAGCACCGCTTCGAGGGTATGCCCGTCATGCGCGCAGGCGACGGCTACGGTCTTGGGTTCTGTGCTGCCGACGCGTTTGCGAAGGTCTTCAAAATTGTGGAGCATAGTCTTTCTCCGTTTCTGTGTATTATTTGCCGGCAGCCTCGTGTCCCGCTCGGAACGCGCGCAGGTTCAGCTCCCGGAACTTCTCCGGTACGGTCTCGGCGATGACGCTCTCCCAGTCGATATCGTCCATGCCGAGCGCCTTTGCCATGCTGCCGAAAAGCACGATGTTCATGCACTTGGCGCTGCCGAGACGCTCCGCGATCTCGGCGGCGTTGAGGACATAGCAGCGGAAGTGCTGCTGCATGGCCTCAAGGCAGCCCTCAGGGTATTCGCACAGCCCTGCGGCGATGCTGGAGGAGGCGATCTCATAGTCGTTTATGACGGCGATGCCGTCAGGCTTGAGGAAGTCGGCATAGCGCACGGCTTCCATCTTCTCAAAGGCGACGATGATATCCGCCGCGCCCTTGCCGATGACGGGAGAATTGACCTTTTCACCCCAGTGCACCTGCGTGGAGACGCTGCCGCCGCGCTGGCTCATGCCGTGGACTTCGGACATCTTGACATCGTACCCGGCCTTCATCAGGCCGTTTACGAGAACCTTCGCGGTGAGGATAGCGCCCTGACCGCCTACGCCTACCAAAAGAGCACTCTTAGTGTTTTTCATGGCTCAGTTCTCCTTTCTCGAAATGGCGCCGCGCGGGCACACCTGCGCGCACACCGTGCAGCCGACGCACTGGATGGGGTCGATGCAGGCCTTCTTATCGCGCACGGTTATTGCCGGGCACGCGACCTTGAGGCACATTTTGCAGCCGATGCACTTATCGGTATCGACGGCGCACAGGCCGATATCGTGCTTGATGCGCTTGATGAGCAGGCAGGGACGGCGCGTGATTATCGCGGCGGGGACCTCGGAGGCGAGGGCGTCCTGCACTGCCTTTTCCATCGCCGTGAGATCCTGCGGGTCGACGATGATTATGTTCTTATAGCCGTAGGCCGCGAGAATATCTTCGATCTTGAGCTTCTCGGCGATATCGCCCTGGAGCGTTCTGCCGCTGCCGGGGTTATCCTGATGGCCGGTCATGCCGGTGATGGAGTTATCGAGCACGACGGGGATGATGCTGCCCTTGTTGTAGATTATCTCCGCCGCGCCGGTCATGCCGCTGTGGAAGAAGGTGGAGTCGCCAAGGACGCCGAAGATCTTCTTATGCTGGCCGGTGACTTCAAAGGCCTTGGACATACCCATGCCGACGCTGAAGCCCGCGCCCATGCACACGACGCTGTCGAGCGCGTTGAGAGGAGCCGAGCCGCCGAGAGTGTAGCAGCCGATGTCACCCGCGACGACGAAGTCCTTGTGCTTGGACATGGTATAGAAGAAGCCGCGGTGCGGGCAGCCGGGGCAGAGAGCGGGCGGACGGGACACGGCTGCGACGCCGACATCCACGGTCTGCGCCTTCTCGCCGAAGATGCGCTCGCGCAGGAGCTGGGGGTTGAGCTCGTAGAGCTTGCCGGTCAGAGCCTTGCCCTCGCAGGGGATGCCCGCGGCGAGGATCTGGGACTCCATGAAGCCGTCGAGCTCTTCGATGACATAGAGCTTATCGACCTTGGAGGCAAAGTCGCGGATAAGCTCGATGGGCAGCGGGTTTGTCAGGCCGAGCTTGAGGAAGGAGGTATCCTCAGGGAAAGCGTCCTTTGCGTACTGATAAGCGATGGACGCGGTGACGACGCCGATCCTGCCGCCGTTTATCTCCATGCGGTTGAGCGGGGAAGTGCAGGCGTATTCCTCAAGCGCCTGCATATTCTTTTCGAGCTTGGGGTGATTCATCATCGCGTTTGCCGGGGCAGCGATGTTCTTGCGCGGGTTGCGTACATATTGGGGCACCGGGCGCTCCTCGCGCGTACCGAAGGAGACAAGGCTCTTGGAGTGCGCGACTCGCGTCGTCGTGCGCAGCAGCACGGGAACGTCGAACTTTTCGGATATCTCATAGGCCGCGCGCATGAAGTCAAGGCACTCCTGAGAATCGGAGGGCTCGACCATGGCAAGGCGCGCCGCGCGCGCATAGTGCCGGCTGTCCTGCTCGTTCTGGGAGGAGTGCATGCTCGGATCATCCGCGACGACGATGACAAAGCCGCCGCCAACGCCGTTGTAGGCCGCGGTGAACACCGGGTCGGCCGCAACGTTCAGGCCGACATGCTTCATCGCGCACAGGCTGCGCACACCGGCAAGGCTCGCCCCGTATGCAACCTCGGTCGCGACCTTCTCGTTCGGCGCCCATTCGCAGTACAGATCGTCCTTATACTGCGGGAGCGACTCGAAAATCTCGGTGCTGGGCGTGCCGGGATAGGCCGAGCACACCTTTACACCGGCTTCGTACGCGCCGCGCGCAAGGGCTTCATTGCCTGAAAACAGAATTTTTTCCAATGAAGTTTACCACCTTTCTTATTTCTTATTTACATCTCTATACAAAAACTACTTTCCGGTAGTTTAATTTTATTCAATTACTTGAAAAATGTAAAACGCAATAATATAATGAAGTCATAAGCTGCGCTTATATTAGAAAAACAGAAAATGGGTGATATCTTTGACAATGTCGCAGGTCTTATATGTCCTTGAGATAGCGGACTGCCGGAGCATATCCGCCGCGGCGGCGCGGCTGTATCTGTCGCAGTCGGCGCTTTCGCAGCAGGTGCAGCGGCTCGAAGCGGAGCTTGGCTACACGCTCTTTTCCCGCACGCCGCGCGGACTTACGCTCACTCCCGCCGGAGAGAAGTTCTGCCGCGAGGCGCGGGCGGTGGCGGACACATGGCGCTGCTTCTGCGGAAAGGTACACCCCGGCGGACAGAGCCGCAAGCCCCTGCGCGTCGGGCTTGGCGCGCGGGTATACTCGAACAATCTGTTTCAGGACGTAGTCCGCTTTTTTGACGAGCACCCGGATATCGATGTGAACTTCGTCACGGAGACGGGGCGCGATATGCTGGCAGGGCTGCGCGACGGGAGCATTGACTTCGCGCTGGACAGGCTCCAGGCCGGGGATGAGACGGGGCAGGATATGTTCGTGTGCGATCTGGTGCATGAGCGGCAGTGCCTCATCATGGCGCAGGCTGATCCGCTTGCTTCCCGCGAGAGCGTTGCTTTCCATGATCTGCACGGGAAAACGGTGATCTCCGGCCCCAAGGACTCCGCCGAGGACAGGACTCTCAGCAGTATATGCCGAAAGTATTCCGTGGAGCCCGGACGCATATACCGCTCGGACGGCGTCGACACGACCATGCGCCTTGTGCGTGCGGGGAAGGGCTACGCCATAGGGCCAGAGTCCTTCGGGGGATATTATCAGGTCAAGGCCGTGCCGGTGGAGCCGGAGCGGATAATCCCGCTGAAATTCATATGTATGCAGCACAGCCTGCGCCGCGAGGAGATACAGCTGTTCCGCAGCTATCT
>CAKTPR010000068.1 GCA_934591725.1 uncultured Oscillospiraceae bacterium | reverse complement strand
AAATCGAAAAGATTTATCTGGCTGGTTTCGGGCATATCGCCGAGAGCGCCGAGCGCCTTGAGCTGCTCAAGGTGGCTCTGGCTGACCTTGGGGCAGGCGCGGCCAAGCTCTTCGATGGAGATGAAGCGCGCCTCGCGCTCCTTGCAGCGGGAAAGGTCGAGCGCGGCGGTCTCGCCGAGGCCGGAGATCGACACGAACGGCGGGCGGAGCCTGCCGTCCTCGGTGATGAGGAACTTCGTCGCATCGGACTTATAGAGGTCGATGGGCGCAAACTCAAAGCCGCGCATATTGAACTCATAGACCGCGTCCATCGTGACGAGAAGATCCTCCTCATTCGCGGTGAGGTTCGGGCGGCGGCGCATCTCGTTTATCTTGCGGCGCACGGCATCCGCGCCGCCGGTCATCATCCCGGCGTCGAAGCCGCCCTTCTGGCTGCGGCGGTAGAAATACGCGCTGTAAAACGCAAGCGGCAGGTGTACCTTGAACCACGCGATGCGGAAGGCCATCATGACATATGCCACGGCGTGAGCCTTCGGGAAGAGGTAGGCGATCTTGCGGCAGGACTCGATATACCAATCGGGCACGCCCTTGTCGCGCATCTGCTGCTCGGCGTCGCCGGGAAACTCGCCGCTCTTCTTGACCTTGCCCTTACGCACGGCCTCCATCGTCTTGAACGCGAGGGACGGCTCAATGCCGACGGAGATGAGATAGAGCATGATATCGTCACGGCAGCCGACGGTCTCATTGACGTTCGCGATGCCGTTTACGATGAGGTCATGGATGTTGCCTGCCCACACGTCGGTGCCGTGCGAGAAGCCCGAAAGCCTGATGAGCGTATCGAACTGCTTGGGCTGGGTATCGACAAGCATCTGGCGGGTGAAGGGGGTACCGAATTCCGGAATGCCGATGGAGCCGGTCTTGCCGATGATCGGGTCGTCGTCCGGCAGGCCGAGGACGGCGGGGGAGGTGAAGATCGACATTGTGTCCGGATCGGAGAGGGATATCTGCTGCGCGTCGACGCGCTCGCCGAGCTGCTCGGACATATCCTCCATCATGCGGATCATGGTCGGGTCATCATGGCCGAGCTCATCGAGCTTGAGGAGGTTTGCCTCCATGCAGTGATATTCAAAATGCGTGGTGATTATATCGCTGTTCGGGTCGTCCGCCGGGTGCTGCACGGGGCAGAAGTCCGTCACGTCCATGTCCTGCGGGATGACGACAAGGCCGCCGGGGTGCTGGCCGGTCGTGCGCTTGATGCCGACAAGCCCCTGCGCGAGGCGGTTCTCCTCGGCCTTGGTGGCCTGCATACCGTGCTCCTCAAGGTACTTCTTGACGTAGCCGTAGGCGGTCTTCTCGGCGAGGGTGCCGATCGTCCCGGCGCGGAAAACATGATCCGAGCCGAAGAGAACTTCGGTGTACTTATGCGCCTTGGCCTGATATTCACCGGAGAAGTTGAGGTCGATATCGGGAGTCTTTTCGTTGCCGGGGAAGCCGAGGAAGGTCTCGAACGGGATATCGAAGCCGTCGCGCCGCATACGCGTGCCGCACTCCGGGCAGTCCTTCTCAGGCATATCCGCGCCGCAGCCGTAGCTGCCGTCGGTGATGAACTCGCTGTGGCAGCACTTGGGGCAGACATAGTGCGGCGGCAGGGAGTTGACCTCCGTGATGCCGGACATATACGCGACGATCGAGGAGCCAACGCTGCCTCGGCTGCCGACCAGATAGCCGTTTTCGAGAGAGTTCTGCACGAGCTTCTGGGCGGACATATAGATAACATCGTAGCTGTGGTCAAGGATCGTGTTGAGCTCAATGTCGACACGCTCCTGCACTATCTTCGGCGGGTTCTCGCCGTAGATGCGGTGCATCTTGGTATAGACGAGGTTCTTCAGATCCTCGGCCGAGTGCTCTATTTTCGGCGGGAACAGCTCCTTCGGCAGCAGCTCTATCGGCTCGACCTGATCGGCGATGGCGCGGGTGTTCGTGATGACGACTTCCTTTGCCGTCTCCTCGCCGAGGTAGGCAAACTCTGCGAGCATCTCGTTCGTCGTGCGGAAGTATATGGGGCAGCTGCGGTCGGCGTCGGAAAATTTCTTGGCCGACTGGAGTATTCTGCGGTACTGCTCGTCCTCAGGGTCGAGGAAGTGAACATCGGACGCGGCGATGACGGGCTTGCCGAGCTCACGGCCAAGCTCAAGGATGGTGCGGTTATACTCCTGCAAGACCTTAACGTCGCTGACCGTGCCGTTATCGACGAGGAAGCCGTTATTGCAGATGGGCTGGATCTCAAGATAGTCATAGAATGAAGCGATCTTTTTGAGCTCCTTCCTGCTCGCGCCCTTCATGACCGCGCCGTAAAGCTCGCCCATGCCGCAGGCGGAGCCGACGAGGATACCCTCGCGGTGCTGGATGAGCAGGCTCTTCGGGATGGTCGGGTTGCGGTGGAAGTACTTGAGGTAGGACTGGGAGATCATCTCATAGAGGTTCTTGAGCCCCTTGCGGTTCTTCACCAGCAGGATCATGTGATAGCTCTTGGCGACGTCGGTGCGCTTGAGCTTATGATAGATGGTCTCTATATCGTCGACGGTCTTTGCGCCCTGCTGATGGAGCATCGGGAGGAACTTCCCCATCATGCGCGCGACGACCATAGCGTCGTCCGATGCGCGGTGGTGGTTGAACTGCGGCAGACCGAGGTGATTGGAGACGATATCGAGCTTGAAGCGCTTGAGCTCAGGCAGCAGCGCCTGAGACAGCGCGAGCGTATCGAGGAACACCGGGGAGAACTTCAGCCCCTGCCGGTTCGCCGCGGCGGTCATAAAGCCAACGTCAAAATGCGCGTTGTGCGCGATGATGGGGCGGTCGCCGATGAAGTCGATAAACATCTGCAGGGCTTCTTTTTCCTTGGGCGCGCCCGCAACGTCGCTGTCGCGGATGCCGGTGAGCTGGGTGATGTCCGGCGGGATGTGGCGCTCAGGGTCGACGAAGGTGTTGAACACCTGCTTTATCTCCGTGCCGGAGAAGATGATCGCGCCGATCTCGGTCATGCGGTCGTTCATCGCGTTGAGGCCGGTCGTCTCTATATCGAAAGCGACAAACTCCGTATCGAGCGGGAGCTTGCTCTTGCCGATAACGGCGCTGTTGCCGTCCATGTCGTTTACAAAATAGCACTCCTCACCGTAGATGATCTTGACGCCGTGCTTCTTGCCGGCCTTCCACATATCCGGGAAGGCCTGCGCGACGCCGTGGTCGGTGACGGCGATGGCGGGCATGCCCCAGTAGGCCGCGCGCGCGACGATCGCATCAGGATCGGTGAGCGCGTCGAGGGTAGAAAAGCGAGTGTGCATATGCAGCTCGACACGCTTTTCCTCGGCGTTGTCGGGGCGGATATAGCGCTTGCCCTTCATGATATTGCGCGGGTCAAGCACCATATCGTCATCGTACTTGGAATAGATTATCTCGCCCTGAACGACGACATGGTCGCCTTTTTTGATCTTGTCGATAATGCTCTGGTCGTCCTCAGAGCGGAGAAAGCGCGAGACGCGCACGGAGTTCGTGCGGTCGGTGATATCAAAGCAGAGCACGGCGCTGCCGCGCTTTGCGAGGGTGCGGCTCGTGACATCGACAACGTCGCCCTCGACGGTGACCTTGCCGGATTCGAGCGTGAGCGTGTTCATCGGGACGGGGCGCTGCTTTATCGCCCTGCCCATGAGCACGTCGCCCGTGGGCTTTGCGCCGCTCTGCGGAGCATTTGCGGTGACGGCGGGGCTGGAGGCGCGCACCGTGCGCGGATAGTCCGGCACGATGCCGACGGCGCTCAGGCCGTAGTCGTCCCGGATGCGGCCGCTTATCGTGGCGATGTCAACAGGGGAGGGCATGGACGCAAACCAGGCGCAGATGCTCAGGGTCATTTCGCCTGAGTCCACCTGCACCTCGGTCACGTATGCTTTATCGAGCCCGCCCGCGGAGCCTGCAAGGCTCGCGCAGCCGGGGAAAATAGTCAGAAATGGGGTATGCTCGCTCATGCCTTGCCGTCCGTTCCGTCGCTGTTGATGAGGTCGAGCAGGCGGTCGCACAGCTCCTCATACGGATATGTACCGAGAACCTGACCTTTCTTGAACAGCAGCCCCTTGCCCTTGCCGCCGGCGATGCCGTAATCGGCCTCGCGCGCTTCGCCGGGGCCGTTCACGACGCAGCCCATGACGGCGACGGTGATATCGCGGTCGAGCTTGCCGACGCGCTTTTCAACCTCGGTCGCAAGGGAGATGAGGTCGATCTCCGTTCTGCCGCAGGTCGGGCAGGAGACGAAGCGCACGCCGCCCGGACGCAGCCCCGCGGCCTTGACGATGGCGATGCCGGCGCTGACCTCCTTGACGGGGTCAGCCGTCAGGGAGACGCGGATGGTGTTGCCGATGCCCTCGCACAGGAGCGTGCCGATGCCGACGGCGGACTGGATAGTCCCGTTCCACTCGGTGCCGGTCTCGGTAACGCCGAGGTGCAGGGGGTATTTGAAGGTCTCGGCGGCGAGGCGGTAGGCCGCGACGGTGAGCGGCACGGAGGAGGACTTCATCGAAATGCAGATATCGTCAAAGTCATAGCGCTCAAGCAGCTCCGCGTGACCCTTTGCGCTCTCGACGAGAGCTTCGGGGCAGGGGTGGCCGTACTTTTCGAGCAGACCCTTTTCAAGGCTGCCCGCGTTCACGCCGATGCGGATGGGGATATTGTGCCGGCGGCAGGCCTCAGCGACGGCCCTGACGTTCTCAGGCGCGCCGATGTTGCCGGGGTTGATGCGTATCTTATCGATACCGCGCTCGGCGGCTTCGAGGGCGAGGCGGTAATCAAAATGGATATCCGCGACGAGCGGGACGCTCACCTGCTCCTTTATCGCGGAGACGGCTCTGGCCGACTCCATATCCGGCAGCGCGATGCGCACGATGTCCGCGCCCGCGGTCTGCATGGCCTTTATCTGCGCGACCGTCGCGTCAACGTCCCAGGTCTTGGTATTGCACATGGTCTGCACGGAGACGGGCGCGCCGCCGCCTATCTCGACGCTCCCGGCCTTTATCTTCTTCACTGTGTCTCTTTTATTCATTATCTCGTCACTATCCTGATTATATCGTTGAACATTATGACTGCCATCAGCCCCAGCAGGAGCACCATGCCCGCGGCATGGATATAGCCCTCGTACTTCGGATTCAGCTTCTTTTTGCTTATCGTCTCGATGACCCATGTCACGAGCAGAAGGAACACTCTGCCGCCGTCAAGCGCCGGGATAGGCAGCATATTCATTATCGCGAGGTTCACCGCGATGAAGGCCGTGAAATAGAAGATACTGTAGAGCGCGTCGGCGGTCGACTCCGCCTGCTCGCCCGTCTCGGCCATCATATCGACAATGCCGACGGGGCCTGCCATATCCTTCATGCCGACGTCACCGCGCACGAGCTCCTTCAGGCCGAGCCAGACCCAGCGGCCGAACTCCATCGTCGTGTTCCATGAGTTCTCAAGCTTCACGCCCAAGGTGGCCTCGTCATAGCCGAAGTAGAAGCCGTACATCTTCTGCGTCTGGCCGGGGTAATCCAGCGGCGTGAGCGCGAAATCATTGAGCTTCACCTTTTTCCCGTCGCGGATGACGACGAGGTCATAGGTGCCGTCGCCCTGCTTGAGGAAATCGCTGACGTCATAATACTGATAGATACGCTGGCCGTCTATTTTATAGAAACGGTCGCCGACGTGGAGCCCCTCGCTGCTCTCGTATGGGCAGCCGTCCATGAAGCCGGTGATCTCCGCGGAGCGGAAAGCGTAGGCGCTGGAATAGAGGATGATGACTATGAGCAGGCCGAGCAGGAAGTTCATCGCCGCGCCCGCGACGAGGATGATGATGCGCTTCCACGCCGCCTGATTCATGAACGCGCGCGGATCGTCGGACGCTTCGTCCTCCCCGGCCATGGCGCAGAAGCCGCCGAAGGGGATGCAGCGCAGGGAATAGACTGTCTCGCCCTTCTGCTTTTGCAGGATGGCGGGCCCCATGCCGAGCGCGAACTCCTCGACTTTGACGCCGCAGGCCTTTGCCGCGGCGAAGTGCCCAAGCTCATGGACGCCGACGAGCACGCCGAAAAGAAGTATTGCCAGTGCGATGTAAAGAACAGTCATTTACCGAAATTCTCCATGACATAGGCTCTGGCGGCGGCATCCGCCTCCAGAACGGTTTCCAGATCGGAAGCGTCGACCGCTCCCAGCTTTGCCACGGCTCCCGCCGCGGCGTCATAAATGCGGTTGTAGCCCAGCTCATGACGCAGGAACATACCCACGGCGACCTCGTTTGCCGCGCTCATCACGCAGGGAGCCGTGCCGCCGGTGTGGGCGCAGTCCATCGCAAGACCGAGGCAGGGGGTCTTCTCAAGGTCGGGCGCTTCAAAGGTGAGGTCGCGCAGCCTGGTGAAATCAAGATGCTCGAACATCGAGGCTTTGCGCTCAGGGTAGGTCAGGGCAAGCTGGATGGGAAGCCCCATGTCGGGCACACCGAGCTGCGCGATGACCGTGCCGTCGACCAGCTCTACCATAGAGTGTATGACGCTCTGCGGGTGGATTACCACCTGAATATCATCGGGCGTGACGGAGAACAGGTGCATGGCCTCGATGAACTCAAGCCCCTTGTTCATCATCGTCGCGCTGTCGACGGATATCTTTGCGCCCATGCTCCAGTTGGGGTGCTTCACGGCTTGTTCGGGCGTGACGTCCTCAAGCTCGCGCCGTGCCCGGCCGCGGAACGGGCCGCCGGAGCCGGTGAGGAGGATCTTCTTGAGTTCGCCCTTTTTCCTGCCCATGAGGCACTGGAAGATGGCCGAATGCTCAGAGTCGACCGGGACTATCTCTGCGCCCTTTTTCTTTGCGCGTGCCATGACGATATCGCCCGCGCAGACGAGAGTCTCCTTATTCGCAAGGGCGATGCGCTTTTTTGCGTCTATGGCGGCAAGCGTCGGCCTGAGCCCGACGGAGCCGGACACAGCGGTCACGACGCAGTCGGTACCGTCCATGCAGGCGGCCTCGATAAGCCCCGCCATGCCGGAGCCGACGCGGATATCGGTGTCCGCGACGGCGATCTTGAACTGCTTTGCCGCCGTTTCGTCATAGACGGCGACGAACTTGGGATGCAGGCGGCGCGCCTGATCCTCAAGCATATCTATCTTCCGGTTCGCCGTAAGCGCCGCGACAGGCATACCGATATGCTCGGCGACGGCGATGGTCTGCCGGCCTATCGAGCCGGTACAGCCAAGGATCGAAATGGATTCTACCATTCTATTTTCCTCTTTTTCTGATGTATTGATACGTAGGAGCTCATATTCTAAGCCCTCTGAGGTACGCTTTGTGCTCATCGCTCACGCGGAAGCTCTCGATGGACTTCTGTATGGTCTTGTTGTGCGTCCATTTATCGAGCCGCCGGTTTTCGATATACGGCAGCGCAGCGTCATACTGCTTTGCAAGCGCCGTCGCGAAGAACCACGCCTGCATCATGCGCAGGTAATATTCCTCGCTGCGGATGTCGGCTACCCAGTCGAGATACTCCGTCTCAAACTCCGCGTCGAGATAATGCGTCATGAGCATCTCCATGCCGAAGCGGCAGGTGTAGGTGTGCTCGCTGTCCATCCAGCGGCGGATGTTCTCTATCAGGTCTGCCGGGTGCTTCTTGAAGGGGAGCGGCCTTATAAGGTCACAGGTCGCCCAGTTGTCCACATAGGGCAGGAAAGCGTCGAGCGCGGCGACGGCTTCGGGATAGTCCTTTATCTCGTTTATGAGCATACCGTGCAGGTCGTTCTCGTCAAAGTACTCATGCGGCAGTGCGCGCATGAAGCTGGCTGCCTCCGGAGTCCCGGCGAGCTTTTTTGCATAGCCGCGGATGGCGGGCTTGCGGATGCCGATGATCGTCTCCTTCGGGACGGTCGGCAGCAGACCCGCGTGAAAGTCCCGGTACTTCTTATCCTGAAGCGCGAAGAGCCCAGACTGTATCGGCGTCACGGATTCTTCACCCCGCCGTAGCGCCGGTCGCGGCTGTTGTAGACCGCGATGGCCTTGTCAAGCTCATCCGTGCCGAAGTCCGGCCAGAGCACATCGGTAAAATAAAACTCCGAATAGGCGCACTGCCAGAGAAGGAAGTTCGAGATGCGCTGCTCCCCGCCCGGACGGATGAGCAGGTCGGGATCGGGGATGCCGGCAGAGTAGAGGTAGGAGCCGAAGCGCTCTTCGGTGAGCTCACCCTCAGCCTTGCCGTCGGCATAGTCCTTCGCGTAGCGCACGGCGGCGCGGACGATCTCATCACGCCCGCCGTAGTTCAGGCAGATGTTCGCCTGAAAGCCGTCATAGCGCGCGGATATCTCCTCGGTCTTGGCAACGAGCGCCTGAAGCTCAGGCGTCAGCCCGTCGACATCGCCGAGGACTTTCATCTTTATATGGTCGCGCTCCATGGTGTCTATCGCTTCGTGCAGGTATTTGCCAAGCAGCTTCATGATGGTGGATACCTCGTCGCTCGGACGCTTCCAGTTCTCGGTCGAGAAAGCGTACACCGTGAGGTATTCTACACCTATATTTTTGCAATATGTTGCGATTTTGCGAAAATTTTCCGAGCCGACCGCGTGCCCCGCAGTCCTCGGCAGGCCGCGCTTCTTCGCCCAGCGGCCGTTGCCATCCAGAATGATGGCAATATGGCGGGGTGGACGGGCGCCTGCCCGTTCCCCCGCCTTATTGTTCAGCGTTTCAGCCATATTGTCTCCGTCAGATCTCGGTCAGCTCTTTTTCTTTCTTGGCGCAGATGCCGTCGAGCTCCTTGATATAGTCGTCGGTCAGCTTCTGGATGTCCTTCTCGGCGATCTTGTAATCATCCTCGGTGATCTCGGAGGACTTCTGCTGCTTCTTGAACTTGTCGATAGCGTCGCGGCGGATGTTGCGGATGGCGACCTTGCTCTCCTCGGCGTACTTCTTGGTCTGCTTGACGAGATCCTTACGGCGCTCCTCAGTCAGCGGCGGGAAAACGAGGCGGATCATGCGGCCGTCGTTCTGCGGATTGATGCCGAGGTCGGAGGCGAGGATCGCCTTTTCCAGAGGCTTGAGAAGGCTTGCGTCCCAGGGCTGGATCAGCAGGGAGCGGGGGTCGGGGGTCGCAATGGTCGCGACCTGCTGCACGGGAGTCGGCACACCGTAGTAGTCGACCTCGATCTGGTCAAGAACGGACGCGTTGGCGCGGCCGGCGCGGATCGTTGCGAGCTGAGTGTTCAGCGCTTCGCAGGTCTTTTTCATTTTGCTTTCAAATTCTTTGTAGTCAGACATTGTGTTTCCTCCGTTTATATTATCGTGTTTTAAGATTTTGCAGTATTATCAGCCGACGGTCGTGCCGAGGGCTTCGCCGGAGAGGGTGCGGCGGATGTTCTCAGGCTGCGCGAGGGCAAAGACGATGACGGGGATGGAGTTATCCATAGCAAGGCTCGTGGCGGTGGTGTCCATGACCGCGAGATGGCGGGCGAGGACTTCGTCATAGCTGATGCGGTCGAACTTCTTCGCGTCAGGATTCGTGCGCGGGTCGGAATCGTAGACGCCGTCGATGTTCTTCGCGAGGAGTATGCCGTCGGCGTGGATCTCTGCCGCGCGCAGGACTGCCGCCGTATCGGTGGAGAAGAACGGCGCGCCGCTGCCGCCGGCGAAAAGGACGATATTCCCGTCCTCCATATACTCTATGGCCTTGCGGGTATCGTAGCGCTCGCCGACGCCCTGAATGTCGACCGCGGTCATGACGCGCGCCTTTGCGCCGAGCTGACGGAACACATCGCATACGGCAAGGCAGTTCATGCAGGTGGCAAGCATGCCCATGCGGTCGGCGCTCACGCGCTCGACCTTGCCCGCACCGTCCTTGACGCCGCGCCAGAAGTTGCCGCCGCCGATGACGATGCCGACCTGAGCGCCATCATCGACGCAGCCCTTGATAACGGAGCAGACCTGCGAGATAAAATCAAAGTCAAAGCCGGTCTTTTTATCTCCGGCAAGCGCCTCGCCGCTTATCTTGACGACGACTCTTTTATAAGCAAAGCTCATACGATTTCTCCTTATTTAGATGTCTAATATTCCCAATATAACTATGCCGGCGACGACGAGCACGATCGACAGATAGTGCTTGAGCGAGAGCTTTTCCTTGAGGAAGATGCGGCTCCAGAGCACCGAGGCCACGCAGTACGAGGAGATGATTGGCGCGGCGAAGGCGACGTGCTGGGTATCGGCAAGGGCGTAGATATAGAAGAACTGGCCGATAGTCTCAAATATCGCGCCGGTGTACTTCGGGGCTTCCTGTTTGAAGATGAGCTTCTGCTTCTTTATGCCGAGGGTGTATACCGCGCTCGCGATACCGGCGGCAAGGAAGGTCAGCTCATAGGCGACGTTTGCGGAGTCCTCATCGAGCACTTCGAGCACGCGGCTGTCGGCAAAGGTGCCGAGAGCATCGAGCAGGCAGTAGATAACGGGGATGAGGATAGCAATCCAGCTCTTGGCATAGTGCCGGTTGGATTCATCCTGACGCGCGCGGCGAAGCTCAGGGTCTTCATTGGCTTCCGTGAGGCCGAGGAAGAACACGCCGAGGCAGACGAGCGCGACCGCGACGAGCGCCACGGGGGGCAGATCGTCACTGATGCCGACGGTCGCAAAGGTGAGCACGGCGACGACCGCGCCGGAGCTGTTGCAGATCGGCGAGGATATCGAAAGCTCGATATACCTCAGGCCGACATAGCCGATGGCCATGGAGAGAATGTACAGTATCGAGACGGGCAGATAAGTCAGGATGACGCTCCAGCTTATCTCAACGCCGCCGATGAAAATTTCATAGCAGGCGTGCAGACCCATGACTGTGCCGACCGCCGTGACCATTTTCAGGTGACTGTATTTATCGGTCTCGGACTGGCAGCCTATTTTGGAGAAAAGATCAGAGCCGCTCCAGCAGAGCAGGGCAATGACTGCAAAGGTGAACCACATTTGAAAATCACATACCTATCCATAATAATATTTCAGTATGGATTCTACCACAGTACGCCCGGTTTGACAATTCCCAAATGACAAATTATGCGGCGCGGACGTGATATACTCCGGGCATGAAATATATTTACATAGACAGTCTGTTCTTCCTGAGCCTGTTTACGGACTATCTCCTCTGCCTCATAACCGCGCGGATATGCAGGCTCTGCCTGAGACGGTGGCGGTACCTTGCGGCGGCGCTGCTCGGCGCGGCGTACTCGGTATCGGTGTTCCTGCCGGGGCTGGGTTTCATGGCCTCGCGGTGGATGGAGCTGGTGTCGGCGGCGCTGATGGGGCTCATAGCCTTCGGCGGGGAGCGGCGCATGTTCCGGTGCATGGCGGTGTTCCTCGCCGTGTCCGCGACCTTCGGCGGGGCGATATGGGCGCTGAGCCTGCAGACCGGGGCGCTGCCGGTAATTGACCTGCGGCTGCTGATAGGCTGCTTTGCGGTGTGCTACACGGTGCTGAGCATCATCGCCCGCTCACGCTCGCGCGCCGCCGACCGGCGCACCGCGGCGATAGAGCTGGGG
>CAKTPR010000067.1 GCA_934591725.1 uncultured Oscillospiraceae bacterium | reverse complement strand
GTACACTTCCAGACGCTGGCGGTGCTGACGGGAAGCAAAATAAAAGGCACCCTGCATCTGACAGGGCGCATGATAAGCGCGAGCATCGCCGCGGTGACGGCGTATATAATAGGGGTGGTTTTGCTTTAGAAAAGCAGGCATTGTTGACTGCACAGGCAGCCGGAGATTTTTATCCCCTCAGGCGCTTGCGCGCCAGCTCCCTGAGTAAGCACTGAATAAATGACTGTCGGAGGCTGAGCGGCAAATTTATTCGCCTGACTTCATGAGCTTTTCTTGAAATACACAAAGTATTCCTACAAAAAGCTCATTTTGCCAGACAAAAAATTTTCTCGCTCAGCCATTCAACGCATTCATCCAGTGCTTACTAAGAAACAAGGGGAGCCTTGATGGGTGCGCAGATGTTTTAGAAAAAGAGCTTCAGGACGATCAGAAACGCGACGCCGGGGATGCCGAACACGCCGGAGATAAGGCAGTTGAGAAAGCTCATGGGCAGTGAAAAATCAAAAAAGCCGCTTATGAAATTGGCGATAATAAGAAGCAGAAAACCGGATACGGCGTTTATAAGAATTTTGAACACGAGCTTCACAGGCGCGGCGAGCAGCTTTATGACAACGACGACGGACAGCACAAGCGCGATGCCCGTAAAGATAAGAGAGGCGGTTTCCATATTTATACCATGACCCTTTCAGTTCCATTTTTTGTATGAGTATACGCGGCGCGCATCGGAGATAATAGAAGCAGACAGATTCCCGGCGGAACAGACAGAGAAAGCCGCAGGATATATGACCGTATATTGTTTAATATATGGATACATCCAAAACGGGAAAATGTCAAGCGTGCGGAGAGTTTTCCCGTAAAAAGAAAATATCCGGCGCGGGGCGGGCTGCTGATGCAGCCCGCCTTTTGCGCTTGTCAAGAAAGTCCTAAGACGGACTTTCTTGACCGCGCTTTCCGCCGAGCATTTTGAAAGCATTCAAAATGCTATTATCGAAAGCCTTGACACTTCAAGGCTTTCGACGGCGGTTTATCCAATTTGAGGCGGGCCTTGCCCCCTCAAGCTCCCCCGCTGCTCTGTTATCGAGCTTTACAGTCCCTTAGGTGCTGCCTTGTGTGCCTCTATCCGCGCTTTTTCGGCTCTCGTTTCGCTTGAAAAATGTTGGAAATGTGTTATACTATATGAGTTAAAATAGAGGGGCGTATGCCCGGACTTTGGTATATAATACATTGTATGCAGCGTTTATCACGCGCGTACCCGAAAGGTCAAGCATTTATGAGCAGCACTTCACCGCAATACGGAAACGACAGCATATCCCAGCTCAAGGGCGCGGACAGAGTAAGAAAGCGTCCGGGGGTCATATTCGGCTCGGACGGGCTGGACGGCTGCGAGCATGCCGTATTTGAAATCATCTCAAACGCCATAGACGAG
The DNA here is from genome assembly GCA_934591725.1 of uncultured Oscillospiraceae bacterium. Classification (GTDB taxonomy): domain Bacteria; phylum Bacillota; class Clostridia; order Oscillospirales; family Oscillospiraceae; genus Limivicinus. The sequence goes on along the minus strand of CAKTPR010000067.1, from coordinate 10,294 downwards.
GCGCGAGAGGGCTACGGCAATCTTATCACTCTCACATACTTTAAGGACAAATCCATAGAGGTCGCGGACTTCGGACGCGGCTGCCCGCTCGACTGGAACCCGAACGAGAAGCGCTACAACTGGGAGCTGGTCTTCTGCGAGCTGTACGCCGGCGGCAAGTACAAAAACGACGCGGGCGGCGACTATGAATTTTCCCTCGGTCTCAACGGCCTCGGCTCCTGCGCGACGCAGTACGCATCCGAATACATGGACGTGACGGTCTGGCGCGACGGAAACAAATATTCCCTGCACTTCAGGAAGGGCGAGGTCGTCGGAAAGAAGGGCAAGGAGCTCACGATAGAGCCCGCCGACCGGAAGAAGACCGGCACGACGATACGCTGGCGGCCGGACGTCGAGGTATTCACGGACATCGATATTCCGGAGGAATACTTTGACGACATGCTGCACAGGCAGGCGGTCGTGAACGCAGGGGTAACGTTCCGGCTGCGCGTCGAGAAGGACGCGGGCTTTGAGACGCGCGACTACTGCTATGAAAACGGCATAGTCGACTACGTAAAGGAGCTGGCGGGGGGCGCTGCGTTCACGGAGCCGGAGTTCATCTCCGCCGAGCGCAAGGGACGCGACCGCGATGACAAGGGTGACTACAAGGTCAAGATCTCTGCGGCGTTCTGCTTCTCGAACAAAACCAGTGCTCTGGAATATTACCACAACTCCTCATGGCTGGAAAACGGCGGCGCGCCTGACAAGGCCGTGAAGCTCGCCTTCACCTCGGCGATAGACGCGTATATAAAGCAGGCGGGCAAATACCAGAAGAATGAGTCCGCGATAAAGTTCCAGGATGTGCAGGACTGCCTGATACTTGTGACAAACTGCTTCTCGACGCAGACCTCCTACGAGAACCAGACAAAAAAGGCGATAAACAACCGCTTCATACAGACCTCGATGACGGAGTTTTTCAAGGCACAGCTCGAGGTGTACTTCATTGAGAACAAGCCTGAGGCGGACAGGATAGCCGATCAGGTGCTGATAAACAAGCGCAGCCGCGAGACGGCGGAGCGCGCGCGGCAGGGCATGAAGAAGAAGCTCTCCGGCAGCATCGACATCGCCAACCGCGTGCAGAAATTTGTCGACTGCCGCAGCCGCGATCCTGAGCGCCGCGAGATATACATCGTGGAGGGCGACTCCGCACTCGGCGCGTGCAAGCTCTCGCGCGACGCGGAATTTCAGGGGATCATGCCGGTGCGCGGCAAGATACTCAACTGCCTGAAAGCGGACTACGTTAGGATATTCAAGAGCGATGTAATCACCGACCTGATGAAGGTGCTCGGCTGCGGAGTCGAGGTCAAGGACAAGCACGTAAAAGACCTCTCAAGCTTCGACCTCAATAATCTGCGCTGGAACAAGGTCATAATCTGCACCGATGCGGACGTCGACGGCTTCCAGATACGCACGCTCATACTCACGATGCTCTACCGGCTCGTGCCGACGCTCATAAACATGGGGTATGTGTATATCGCGGAGTCACCGCTGTACGAGATAGAATCCAAGGGCAAGACCTATTTTGCGTACTCCGAGCGCGAGAAGGCGGAGATCATCGACTCGCTCAAGGGAGCGAAGGCGAGCATCAGCCGCAGCAAGGGTCTCGGCGAGAACGACCCGGACATGATGTGGATGACCACGATGAACCCGGAGACGCGCAGGCTCATAAAGGTAATGCCGGAGGATATAGAGCGCATGGCGCAGACATTCGATCTGCTGCTGGGCGACAACCTTGAGGGCAGGAAAAATCACATCGCCGAGTTCGGACATCTGTATCTGGATCTGGCGGACATATCATAAATCATGGGGAGACATAGAGAATGAGAAACTACTCGACTTTCACAAACAACTTCACCTACGGCAGAGACCTTGTAAAGAAGCTCGTCATAGCGGCGGCCATCGCGTGCGTGCTCGGTCTGCTCACGCAGAGCAATCCCACATTGCAGCTCATCTTCGTCGTCGCGTCGACGCTCGTATTCGTCTACGCGATATACGTCATCTTCAAGTTCTGCCGCTGCCCCAGCTGCAACAAGGTCATCTTCTTCGGCCTGCTCGCGGCAAAGACCTGCCCGCGCTGCAAGCGCAGCCTCACCACCGGCCAGAAGGTCAAGAAGAGCAAGGCGGCAAAGTATTGATATCCGGCGCTCCAAGCCGGAGATAAGGGCGTAAAGCAATGGCAAAGAAAACACCACAGGAAAAGAAAAGCTATAACAATCCAAACGTCGTCGGTCTGCGCGCCGAGGTATTGGAGCAGCCGATAACCGAGACGCTTGAAACAAACTACATGCCCTACGCAATGTCGGTAATAGTTTCGCGCGCGATACCGGAGATAGACGGCTTCAAGCCCTCGCACAGAAAGCTGCTGTACACGATGTTCAAGATGGGGCTGCTGACAGGCGCACGCACGAAGAGCGCGAACATAGTCGGCCAGACGATGCGCCTGAACCCCCACGGCGACGCCGCCATCTACGAGACGATGGTGCGCCTTTCGGCGGGCTATCAGGCGCTGCTGACACCGTTTGTCGACTCCAAGGGCAACTTCGGCAAGGTCTTCTCGCGCGACATGTCCTACGCGGCGTCGCGTTACACCGAGGCAAAGCTCTCCGCGATATGCGCAGAGCTCTTCCGCGACATTGACAAGGACACGGTCGACCTCGTAGACAACTACGACGGAAGCATGAAGGAGCCGTCGCTTCTGCCTACGGCGTTTCCGAACGTGCTGGTGTCGGCGAACATGGGCATCGCGGTCGGCATGGCAAGCCAGATATGCGGCTTTAACCTCGCCGAGGTCTGCGACACGACAGTCGCCTGGCTGCGCGACCCGGAGCATGACCTGCTCTCGACTATGCCGGCACCGGACTTCCCCACCGGGGGCGAAATTATCTACGACCGCGCGCAGATGGAGAATATCTACCGCACAGGGCGCGGCAGCTTCAAGGTGCGGGCGCGCTGGCGCTATATCCAGAAAGAGAACATAATAGAGATATACGAAATTCCGTATACCACGACCTCGGAAGCGATAATCGACAAGGTCGCAGAGCTTATAAAGACGGGGAAGATACGCGAGATAAACGACATGCGCGACGAGACCGACCTGAGCGGTCTGCGTCTGGCGATAGACCTCAAACGCGGAGCAGACCCCGATAAGCTCATGCAGAAGCTCTTCCGCATGACGACGCTCCAGGACGCGTTCCCCTGCAACTTCAACATCCTCGTCGCGGGCAATCCCCGCGTGATGGGCGTGGGCGAAATACTTGAGGAGTGGACTGCGTGGCGCATCGAGTGCATCCGCCGCCGCGTGTTCTTCGACCTCAACAAGAAGAAGGAGAAGCTGCACCTGCTCAAGGGTCTTGAGCGGATACTGCTCGACATCGACCGCGCGATAGACATCATCCGCAACACCGAGCTTGAGAGCGAGGTCGTGCCGAACCTGATGATGGGCTTCGGGATAGACCAGACGCAGGCGGAGTTCGTCGCGGAGATCAAGCTGCGCAACATAAACCGCGAGTACATCCTCAAGCGCACCTCCGAGACGGAGGAACTTGAGCGCGACATTGAGGAGCTTGAGTCGATAGTCAACAACCGCCGCAAGCTCAAAGCGATCATCATCGACGAGCTCAAGGCGATATCCAAGAAGTACGGCACGCCGAGGAAAACCGGCATCGTCTACGCATCCGAGATCGAGGAGCCGGACGAGGACGAGCAGGTCGAGGACTACGCCGTGACGCTCTTCCTCTCACGCGAGGGCTACTTCAAGAAGATAACCGCGCAGTCGCTGCGCATGAGCGGCGAGCAGAAGTACAAGGACGGCGACGGGCTGGCTGTGAGCTTCGAGTCCACGAACCGCGCGGAGCTGCTGTTTCTCACCGATAAGCAGCAGATGTTCAAGGCGCGCGTATCCGACTTCGAGGACGGCAAGGCATCCGTGCTCGGCATATACCTGCCGACGCGGCTCAAGATGGACGAGGGCGAGAGCGTCATAGCGATGATAGACCCCGGCGACTACAAGAAGCACCTGCTGCTGATGTTTGAAAACGGCAAGGCGGCGCGCATTGAGCTGTCGGCCTACGAGACGAAGACGAACCGGCGCAAGCTCGTCGGCGCGTGCTCGGATAAGAGCCCGGTAAAGGCCGTGATGCTCATAGGCGAGGAGTTCGACGTCGCCTGCTACTCAAGCGACGGGCGGGCAATGATATTCAACACCGCGCAGCTCCAGCCCAAGACCAGCCGCAGCACGCAGGGCGTGGCGGTGATGAGCCTGAAAGCCAAGCGCGTACTCGAAAAGGCGATGCCGCTCAAGGACAGCGATATCCAGAACACCGCTCGATACAGGGTGCGCAGCATCCCGGCGGCGGGCGCGCTCATAAAGGGCGAGGACAGAGCGGAAAAGCAACTGTCGCTCATGGACGAATAAAGATAAAAAGGAGAAGCGTATGAGTCTGAACAAGGCCCCGAAGGGTACTCTCGGTCTTGCCCTGAAATTCCTCATGATCATTTTCGGCTCGGCGGTATACGCCGTCGGCTTCCAGTTCTTCATGTACCCGAACTCAATAACCTCCGGCGGGATCATCGGTATAGCGATGATAATAAACGAGCTTACGAAGCTGCCCGTCGGTACGATGACGATAATCCTCAACGTCCCGCTCTTCGCGATAGCGTGGCGGCACTTCGGCGCGGGCTTCATGTTCAGCTCGTTCATAGGCATGGCGTTAAGCTCCGCATTTGTCGATGTGTTTGCGCTCTTCGGGATAGTGGCGACGACCGACCCGATGCTCGGCGCGATAATCGGCGGCACGATAAAGGGCGCGGGGCTTGGGATAATCTACTTCGTCGGCGCGACGACAGGCGGGGTCGACATCGTGGCAAAGTTCATGCGGCAGCGCTTCGCGTATATTAACTTCGGGACGCTGATACTGATCCTTGACGCGGTGATAATCGTTGCCTACGCGCTGATACTCAACAAATACGAGAGCGCGATGTACTCCATTATCTGCATGTTCGTCACGGGGCGGGTCATCGACCTTGTGCTCTACGGCATAGACAATTCGAGCGTGTGCTATATAATCAGCACGAAGAACGATGAGATAAGCCATGAGATAATATCCGGCCACCTGCACCGCGGCGTGACGCTCCTCAACGCGACAGGCGCATACTCCGGCGAGCGGCACGACGTCATCATGTGCGTCATAAAGCGCCCGCAGATTGCCGAGCTCAAGCGCCTTGTGAAGGGCATAGACGAGCACGCCTTTTTCGTCGTGACGGACGCGAAGAATGTGTTCGGCAACGGCTTTGAAAGCATATCCGAGGTGAAATGAAAATGATGAAGCGCCTTGGCGCGCTGGCGGCGCTGCTGCTGGCAATGGGTCTGCTGTGCGGCTGCGGGCTGCTGAATAACGAATACGTCTCCGTCAAGGACTACACCCCCTCCGTTCAGGAGGAGAGCAGCACCGACGGAAAGGTCACGGTGAAGAACTTCTCCGCGCTCAAGCAGGCGCTGCTCAAGATGGCCTACGCCGGCAAGACCGAGGGGACGATAGTCTTCGACGCAGCCTACGACGGGGACACCACGGCGGACATGGCGAGCGCCTGCTGGCAGGTGCGCACGCAGGACGCGCTGTGCGCATACTGCGTGGAGAACATGGCGTATGAGATAAACAAGATAGTCACGATAAACGAGGCGAGCGTCTACATAAGCTATTCGGACGTGAGCGAAGCGGCGGGAGATATACGGCACCTCGCCTTCTCCTCCGGCATTGACGATATCATCCGCGAGGCGTTCTCCGAGGGTGAGAAAAAGCTCGTCGTGCTCATAAGCCGCAGCTCATACAGCGCCGAGGACATGGCCGCCGCGGTCACGCGCGCATACAGGGAGGATCCCGCGCTCGTGCCGAAGGAGCCGCTTGCAAGCGTCAATATGTACAGCGGCACGGGAGCCCAGAGGCTCTATGAGATAAGCATCAACTACGGCATGACAAGCGAGGAGCTTGACGCGCGCACAGCGCAGCTGCAGGCCGTCGACGCTTTCGCGGAGCTTGATACCTCCGGCATGAGCGAGGCGGAGCTTGCTTATGCCGCGTGCGAATACCTGATGGAGCACTGCGCCGTCTCCGAGGACAGGAGCGACAACACAGCCTATGCCGCGCTCGTCGGCGGGCGGGCAGACAGCGAGGGCGCGGCGCTGGCATACATCGTGCTGTGCCGCGAGCTGGGCATCGACTGCCGCATAGTCTACGGTCAGGAGGACTGGACGGAACACTGCTGGAACATCGTGCGCATAGACGGGAGCTACTATCACGTCGACATCACGGCCGCGATAGAGGACGGTGCCGAGGCCGGTTTCCTGATGAACGACGAGATGGCATGGGGACGCTACAGGTGGGATGTATCGTCCTATCCGAAATGCTCAGGCGAGCTGCGCTTCGGCGATCTGCTTTTTGACGAATGACGCTTGAAACGTTATCGCTTTAATGATATACTTCGCTTAGAAAATATTGGTGTGGAGAATTTATTTATGGACGAAAAGAAAAACTGGGGGCGCGTCATACGCGGCGAGCTGTACGAGCGCTGGCCCAAGGATGAAAACGGCGAGCCCGAAGAGCCTGCATGGCTCTGCAACTGCATTAACCTCAATATGGGCGACGAGCTGACGATAAACATGCTCGAAGCCTACGGCATCCCCTGCCTGAAAATATATCCCGGCGACGGCGATTTCGGCCGCCTTGTGCTCGGCATGAGCGGACAGGGCACGGACGTGTTCGTCCCGCAGAGCCTGCTGGAGGACGCGAAGGCTCTGCTCAGCGGAGAGGCAGAGATACCCGAAGAGTAAACACACCGGCCGAGGGCCGGATAAAATAAAACCATATCCCCGGAGGAAACGGGAAAACAAATGAAAACCTGAAGGGAGTATTCCGCTATGTCAAAGTCCTATATGGAAGAATACCAGCGCTGGCTGGACAGCCCGGCACTCAGCGAAGAAGAGTGGAAGGAACTCAATTCCATAGCCGGTGACGAGAAGGAGATAGAAAACCGCTTCTATGCGCCGCTCGAATTCGGCACGGCAGGTCTGCGCGGCACGATGAAGCTCGGCCTGCACAACATGAACATCCACATAATCCGCCACGCGACTCAGGCCTTCGCAAACGTTATCCTCGCGGACGGCGAGGACGCAAAGAGCCGCGGCATTGTCATCGCGCATGACTGCCGTCTCAACGGCGTGGAGTTTTCCAAGGAAGCTGCCTGCGTCATGGCGGCAAACGGCATACACGTCCGCTTCTTCGACGCGCTGCGTCCGACGCCTGAGCTGAGCTTCGCGGTGCTGCACTACGGCACGGCTGCCGGCCTCAACATCACGGCAAGCCACAACCCCAAGGAATACAACGGCTACAAGGTCTACTGGTCCGACGGCGCACAGCTGCCGCCCCACAAGGCCGAAGCCATCGCAAAGCAGATGGAAGCAATAGACATCTTCACCGGCTTCAAGACCTGCGACTTTGACGAAGCAGTCGCCGAGGGTAAGATCGAGATCATCGGTCAGGAGACGGACGAGATATTCCTCGAAAACGTCATGACTCAGGCGATAGACAAGGAAGTCGTCAAAGAGGTCGCGGACGACCTGCGCATAGTATACACCCCGTTCCACGGCTGCGGCTACAAGCTCGTCCCCGAAGCGCTGCGCCGCCTCGGCATAAAGCACCTCTACCCCGTCGAGCAGCAGATGGTCATCGACGGGCGCTTCCCGACGGTCGAGAGCCCGAACCCCGAAAATCCTGAGGGCTTCTATCTCGCGGTCGATCTGGCAAAGCGCGTGAACAGCGACCTCATCATCGGCACCGACCCCGACTCCGACCGCATAGGCACGATGGTGCGCGGAGCCGACGGCGAGTACAGCGTCATCACCGGCAACCAGCTCGGCTGCCTGCTGCTGGACTACGTCATCAACGCCCGCCGCGCCACCGGCACGATGCCCGAAAACCCCGGCGCGATGGCAAGCATAGTCTCCACCGCAATGGCGAGGACTATATGCGAAAAGAACGGCGTACACTTTGAGGACACCTTCACGGGCTTCAAGTTCATGGCAGAGCTTGTGAACCACTGGGACGCTGCGGGAACATACCACTATATCTTTGCCTTTGAAGAGAGCTACGGCTACATGATGGGCAACTATGTGCGCGACAAGGACGCGGTCACGGCGGCTATGATGGTCGCGGAGATGGCGGCGCACTACCACAAGCTCGGCATGACCCTGCTCGACGCGCTCAAGGCACTGTACGAGAAGTACGGCTATTACAAGGAAAAGACGCTCAACCTCGTCATGCCCGGCGTGGACGGCGTTGAGAAGATGAAGAGCCTCATGGCCCAGCTGCGCAGCAACCCGCCTGAGGAGATAGGCGGCGTTGAGGTCGTGCGCATGAGAGACTATTCTGACGGCAGCATCTACGTCGCAGGTCTCGGCAAGGTCGGCACTACCCCGTTCTCCGGCTCCAACGTCCTCTACTTCGAGCTGGCCGACGGCTGCACCTTTATCATCCGTCCCTCCGGCACGGAGCCGAAGATAAAGATCTACCTGCTCGTAAAGGGCAGCGACATGGCGCAGTGCGAGGAGCGCATTGAGAAATACTTCGATTACGCAAACGCACTCGGAAAGTAAATAACAGGAACGATCAATGCCGCCGCTGCCCGGGCGTACCGGCAGCGGCGGCAAATATTTTGGAAAGTAAAAAATCAGGGCTATACAGTATAATGCGCCAGAAGCAGATGCTGCGCAGCCCAAGAAGGAACTGAGCACATGAAAAAATACTGGGAGCTTTTTATCGCCTTTGCCCGCATCGGAGTGATGACCTTCGGCGGAGGCTACGCAATGATACCGATACTTGAGCGCGAGCTTATAGACAAGCGCGGCTGGACGACCAATGAGGAGCTTATGGATTACTACGCCGTCGCCCAGTGCACACCGGGCGTCATCGCCGTGAACACCGCGACCTTCATCGGCTACAAGCTGTATGGGGTGCTCGGCGGGATAGTCGCGACGCTGGGCGTTATCTTCCCGTCACTCATCATCATAACCGCCATTGCCGGAGTTCTTACGAACTTTGCGGACGTGCCGGCAGTGAAGAGCGCGTTTGCGGGAATACGCGTATGCGTATGCGTGCTGATATTCAACGCCGTTGTGAAGCTGTGGAAAAAAGCAGTCGTCGACAAGGCGACGCTCGTGCTGTTCCTCGCGGTGTTCATTCTCTCGGTGTTCCTTGACATATCGCCGGTGGCCTTCGTCGTGCTGTGCGCGGCGGCGGGCATAGTATTCACGAAAACGGGGGTGCGCGGGAAATGAGCCTTTATCTGCGTCTGTTCTGGGAGTTTTTCAAGACAGGTCTTTTCGCCGTCGGCGGCGGGATGGCTACGCTCCCCTTCATGTATGATATCTCCGACAAGACCGGTTGGTTCACGCACAGTATGCTGGCGGACATGGTCGCGGTATCGGAGTCCACTCCGGGGCCGATAGGCGTCAACATGGCGACCTACGTCGGCTTTGTCACGGGCGGCATCCCCGGCGCGGTCGTCGCGACGGTGGGACTGGTAACACCGTCGGTGATAGTGATACTGCTTATCGCGCGGGTGCTCAAGGCCTTCCGCGAGAACCAGTACGTCGACGCCGGTTTCTACGGCCTGCGTCCCTGCTCGGTCGGACTCATCGCGGCGGCGGGCGTGCTGGTGGTAAAGCTCGCGCTGTTCAACACCGAGCTTTACGCAAGCACCGGGGCGCTGCTTGATCTGTTCAATTTCAAGGCGCTTATCCTCGCGGCGGTGCTGCTGGTCGCAACACGCTATATAAAGAAGCTCAAGGGGCTGCACCCGATAGTCTTTATCCTCGCTTCGGCGGTGATAGGGATAGTGTTTTCGTTTTAAGTTTTTCTCCCCGGTAAACCGGGGAGAAAAAAATTGAATTGGCGCAATATATGTGATAAAATTATTTTCAAGGCAGCAGCGCACAATGCGGCAAGAGCAGATGCCGAGAGAATTTGTGTTACGATGACGGCACTTTTTTGCAGGAATACTTTGTGTATTTCAAGAAAAAGTGACTAAATCGGGGCGCAAATTATCCGGCAGATGCCGCAGCCGTATCGCGCGGCGCTGTCAATCAAAAAGGGGACGGCACAACTATTCGTTATGCCGCCCCGTAAGATTACTTATTAAGAAAGTCTGCCGCTACCTGACAGTACAGACAAGCGCCGTTGAGCAGAGCATCCTCGTCAACCTT
>CAKTPR010000066.1 GCA_934591725.1 uncultured Oscillospiraceae bacterium | reverse complement strand
GTCGGCCTTGCGTGGATGCTCATGTCGCTCCTCGGCGCGCTGCCGTATATTTTAAGCGGGGATATTCCGGATTTTGTAGACGCGCTGTTTGAGTCCGTCTCCGGCTTCTCGACCACCGGCGCAACGGTGCTGACCGATGTTGAAGCGCTCAGCCGCAGCTGCATGCTGTGGAGGCTGCTGTCCCAGTGGATAGGCGGCATGGGTGTGCTGGTGTTCATGCTTGCGGTAATGCCGATGAGCGGGGAGCACTCTATGCACATCGTGCGCGCGGAGTTCCCTGGCCCCACGGTCGGCAAGCTCGTCCCGCGTGTGCGCGAGACGGCGAAGATACTCTACCTCATCTACATCGGAATGACGCTTCTGGAGTTCGTGCTGCTGGCCTGCGGCGGGATGAGCATATATGAAGCGCTCGGCCACGCCTTCGCATCTGCCGGCACCGGCGGCTTCTCGACGCGCAACGCGAGCCTCGGCGAGTTCAACAGCATGTATATCGAGGTCGTCGCCACGGTGTTCGAGCTGCTCTTCAGCGTGAACTTCTATATTTATTACTGCATCCTCACCGGCAGAGCCCGTACCGCGCTCAAAAATGAGGAGCTGCACTGCTTTGTCGGCATCGTCCTCTTCGCGGTCGTGTCGATCGCGATAAACCTCTATTCCCGCGGCTACTACGGCAGCATCGCGACGGCGCTGCATCAGGCCTTCTTCAACGTCTCCATGAGCATAAGCACGTCGAGCTTTGCGACCGTCGACTATACGCTCTGGCCGCAGTATTCCAAGTGGATGCTGCTCATGCTGATGCTGATAGGCGGCTGCGCGGGCAGCACCTGCGGCGGACTCAAGCTCTCAAGGGCGATGATCCTTGTGAAAACGGCGCTCTCCGACCTGCGGCGTATGGCGCATCCGCGCAGCGTGAACCCCGTGCAGATAGACGGCAAGCGCGTCGCGCCGGAGACGGTCAAGGCCGTGCACACCTATTTCGTCCTGTACATATTCATCATCCTCAGCTGCACGCTGCTCATCTCGCTCGACGGCTTTGACACCGCGACGAACTTTTCCGCGTCGCTTGCCTGCCTTTCAAATATCGGCCCCGGCCTCGGCGTCAACGGCCCATACGGGAACTACAGTATGTTCTCCGACGCGTCAAAGCTGCTGCTGTCCTTCGTTATGCTTTTGGGAAGGCTGGAGCTCTATCCGATACTCGTCATGCTCATGCCATCTACATGGAGAAGATAACGCAAATACAAAAAAATTCCTCGTACCAGGTCGGTACGAGGAATTTTTATAGGTTCAGGTCAGCTTCAATTACTGGAGCTTTTCCAGATACTCAACGATGCGGCGCACGGTGTCGAGCTGGCTTGCGTCGTCGTCGGAAATGGATATGCCGAACATATCCTCAAGGGACATGATGAGCTCAACGACGTCGAGGGAGTCGGCACCCAGATCGTCGACGATGCTGGTGTCCATGGTGATGGTCTCAGGGTCGATCTCAAACTGCTTTGCGAGGGCATCTCTTACATTTTCAAATATCATTTACAATTACCTCCGATGTGCCGGGCACATAAAGTTATTAAATGAATAAATCAGGCCCACTCTCTGCTCTGGGGCTTGTTGTCAGATTTGTCGGGCTTAACGTAGGACACGACCACGCGGCGGTTAGGCTCAACTCCGGTGGAGCTTGTGGTAACGCCCTCGTAATTCTGCAGTGCGGTGTGGATGACATGGCGCTCGTAGGAGTTCATCGGCTCCAGAGCCATGCTGCGCTTGTACTTGATCGCCTTCTCGGCCATCTTCTCGGCAAGGCGCGTGAGGGATTCCTCGCGCTTGCTGCGGTAGCACTCTGCGTCAACGCTGATGTGCAGGCGCTTCTCGCTCCCGCGGTTGACGACGTAATTGGTCAGGTGCTGGATGGCGTCGAGCGTTTCGCCGCGGCGGCCGATTATCGCGCCCATGCCGCTGCCGCTGAGGTTCACATTCACGCCGCCGTTCTCACGGGGGCTGATCTCGATATCGGCAGTGACGCCCATGCGCTCAAGCAGACCCGTGAGGAATCTGCGTATCTCGGCGTAGTCCTCGTTCTCGTCGACGACGGCTGCGGGAGCTGCCTTTGCCGGTGCTGCGGGAGCCTCCGCCTTGGGAGCGGCAGCGGGCGCTGCGGGCTCATCCTCAGCCTCATAGCTGACGCGGATGACGGCGGGGGAAGCGCCTATGCCCAGAAAACCGGACTTGGCTCTCTCCACGATCTCCACGGAAACATCGTCCCTGTCCAGACCCAGCTCCGCAAGGGCGGCGGCAATGGCCTCGTCCTCGGTGCGGGCGGACTTTTCCAAAGTTTTGATCATATTGTTAAATTCTCCTGTCAGTCATTCCTCGGTCTTGGCGGAGTCTTCCTCTGCTGCGGCCTCGGATACCTCTTCGTCAGCAGCGTCTGCGGGCACTTCCTCGGCTTCCGCAGTCTCTTCAACTGCGCCCCCGACTGCGACGGCCTCTTCGGCTGCTGCGGGGATATCGTCGGGAATAGTCTCGTCTATTGCCGGAGCGAATTCGGACTCGGCAGCGGCGGCGAGCGTCTGCTCCTCGGCTGCCTCGGGATTGGAATAACGGTCTGGCACATAGGCGCGGCCGCGCGCGTAGCGGCGGTTGCCGACCTGCGACGCGGGTATCTCAGCCTCCTGGATGCCGAGACGCTCACGCCTTGCGGCGCGTTCGGCTCTCTCAAGGGCGGCCTTGCGCTCCTCGTTCTTCTGCTTCTCGCTTGCGCGAAGGTTCTTCTTGCTGGTGTTGGCGTTGACCTCGGTCTTGCCTTCGGCTCTGAGACGCTCGGTCTCAAGGCGCTTTGCCTCAAGCTCCTTCTCGCGCTCTGCGCGGATGGCGGCCTTCTCGGCGTCCTCGATGTCAAGCTGCTTCTTGTACTTCATGGTGAGCACATAGTCGCGGATCATGCCGAAGACGGAGTTCGCGATCCAGTAAATGCCCATTGCGGCGGGCATGACAAAGCAGATCCAGACGGACATGAGGGGCATCATGATGTTCATGCTCTTCATGGAAGCCGCGGCCTGCGCGTTGTCCACGGGATTTGCCATGTTGCTGATCTTCATGGAGAGCCACGAAAGACCCGCCGAAATGAACGGGATCAGGAACAGACCGAGTGCGGGAGCCCAGACGGAGGGATCGCTCCAGTCGGTGTGGGAGAAGAAGTTCCACTCCGGCTGCTGGCCGAGATTGACGCCGAGGAAGGTAAAGTCGATATTCATCAGGCCGTCGATCTTCCCTGCGAGTGCGGACTGCACCTCGTCCCAGTGGGTGTGGGCGATCTCGGCGAGCTTTATCTCAACATATGCGTCGGCCTTCTCAGGGATGATATACCAGCCCTGCTCGACGAAGAAGTTCTGCAGGGTGTCAACGACATCCTGCGTGACGAACATCATCCTCGTCAGCGGACGGCGGATGACGCTGTAAAGTGCGATAAGGATGGGGAACGGGATCAGGGACCAGAGGCAGCCGGACATGGGGTTGACGCCCTCTTCGCTGTACAGCTTCTGCATTTCGGCATTGAGCTTCTGGGGGTTGCCCTCGTGCCGCTTCTGAAGCTCCTGGATCCTGGGCTGCAGGCGCGTGGAACGCATCATGCTCTTCTTGCTCTTCGCCATGAAAGGCGTCATGAGGAGGTTTACAAGAAGCGCGAAGAACACGACGGCGAGGCCGTAGCTGCCGGTGAGCTCATAGAATTTGACCAGCGGCCAGGCAAAGATCTTGCAAATAAATTCGCCCATGGGAATCTCCTTGTTGTTTCTTTAAGTGTGCTATGGTACGGGATCGTAGATGCCGCGCCGCCCGTGATAAAACGGATGGCAGCAGCAGATACGCCGGAGCGCGAGCACGCCGCCCTTGAGGGCGCCGTACTTCTCAATGGCCTCCATGGCGTATTGGGAGCAGGTCGGAATAAAGCGGCAGCAGGGGGGACGGCTCGGAGATATCCTCTTCCGATAGAAGCGGATGGCGGCAAGCATAAGCTTTTTCATTCCGCCGTCTCCTTCATCAGGCCGAGCTTTTCACACGCCGAGAGAAAGGCGCTGTCCATCTTGGCATACTCCGCGCCGACGCACCTTGTGCGCGCGACGATGATGATGTCATAGCCCGTTTTCAGGGAAGGGGCATTGAGCCGGTAGATCTCCCGGAGCCTGCGGCGCACCCTGTTGCGGACGACTGCGTGCCCGAGCTTTGTGGACACGGTGTAGCCCGTGCGGTTATGCGCCTCGCGGCTGCGGCGGCAGTACACCACCATATACGGCGTGACCGCGCTTTTGCCCTTGGAGTAGAGCCGGCGGAAATCACTGTTCTTTTTTAGCGTGCATCTGGCGTCCAAAAGTCGCTCTCCTGCCTGTCTGCCCGGTTATCCGGACAAACACCTAAAGGGCGGATCACTCCGCCCTAAAAATTATTCTCGATAAACCTGCTTCACCGGGGGTGTCTCAGTAGCTGAGCTTTGCTCTGCCCTTTGCTCTGCGGCGGGCAAGAACCTTACGGCCGTTAGCGGTCTTCATTCTCTTGCGGAAGCCGTGCTCCTTCTTGCGCTGGATCTTCTTGGGCTGGTAGGTACGAAGCATGATGTGCACTCCTTTCAGGTTGATACTCAACATCGGGCAAAGCCCGAAGTAGTTGACAAAAGTAACCACTCGGCGGACAGTGCCGCCGAGTGGTTATTATATACTAAATTATCTCAGCCTGTCAACAGAAAGTTTTTGCTGCCGGATCGCTTCCCGGCATGCGGCACAGCAGCACCGCCATTATGCCGCTCTCAAGGCTGATGTGTGCTTCACCGCGCCACTCGTTGCTCGTGCCGATAGGGAAGCGGTTTGTTATCGTCGCGTGCTCTACCGGGTACTTGACGCCTGAAATGCTCACGCCCGTGCACCTGTCAGAGAGCGACAGCACCGAAAGCGAGCAGCCGGCGCGCGCCGGGATGCGGACGCTCCCGCCGGAAAAGATGTACGCTTCACAGCCGCGGCTGAACAGCTGCACCGGCACTCCGCGCTCCGCCGCGTAGGACGCGGCCTGAAGGTTTGCAAGCAGGTGGTCGAGCCGCCCGCCGAGCGCGCAGTAAAGGCTGATGCGCGTAAAGCCCAGCTCCAGCGCGCGGCGCACCGCGTGCATCGTGTCCGTGTCGTCCTTCTCCCGCGGCAGGCGCTCGACCGCCGCGCCCTCCGGGAGCTTGCCTGTGTAGGAGTCGAAGTCGCCGAGCAGCAGGTCGGGGACGATGCCGCTGCGCTTTGCGTAGCTGTACCCGCGGTCGCAGGCGATGATGTACTCCGCCGCCTTTATATCGTCCATCGGCGAATATTCTCCGCCGGAAATTATCGCGCACAGACCTTTCATACTGTTTTCTCCCTTCGTTGGGGTAAAAAAATTTACCGGCCATACAATACCTGTTGCAGGTATTATAGCACATCACGGCCGGTAAATGCAGAGGTAAGCAGTGTTTATTATTTGCTCAGCGCTTCGATGTCCTCGCCGCGGATGTATTTGCCGATCACCGCGTAGGCGAGCCAGCCGAGCAGCAGGCAGAATATCATGTCGATGAGCATGTAGCTGCCGTTATAGAGCGCAGAGTAGAACCACGGCGTTGTCATCGTCATGCCGAAGAACGTGTCCGGCATATATTCGCCCCACACCGTCGCGCCGACGATGTAGTGTACGAGGAAGCGCGCCGCGCAGCCGACAGCCGTGCCGATGAGAAGGCCGTATTTGTTCTTGTGGAAAAGTCCGGCAAGGCCGAGCACGGAGTAGGCGATGATGTAGTCGCCGAGGACGGACTGCCAGCCGATGGCAAAGCCGCCGTCGAACATCAGCTGCAGGAAGCTGTATACGACGCTTGCGAGCATACCGGGGCCAAATCCCCAGCGCGCGCAGTAGATGAATATCGGCAGCATGCCTATGCCGACCGAGCCGCCCTGCGGCAGCTCAAAGAGCTTGACATAGCTGAGCACCTGTGCCAGCGCTACCATGACTGCGCCCTCGCACAGGGCGCGGAGCTTGAGATGACTTTTGCTTTTCATTTTTTTCCTCCAATTCTTCCATCGGGGCAGTGACGTAAGAAGCCGCGGGATATCGATCCTGCGGCATTGGAGAGCATCTCTGTTTCCTACGCCGGCATTACCCGGATCAGGTTCAAGGGTTTTGAGATTCACGTTTATCTCATCTCAGCCGGGCCTACCCAGCTCCCCGTGTTCAATTGCACACTTAGAATACTACTCCGCGTGCCCCGTGTCAATAGGAAGTTTGGACGGGTGCGATTCCATGAACCGCCGCTCCTTTCCGACTTGCCATTCTTCCAGCGCGGCAAGTTTGCTTTCTTCTTTTGATGTGTGTTCATCAACAATGCATGAACTGAAAAGCGTCATCACAACGGTCACAATAACGACTGCCAAAAGTTTTTTCATGCTGCACCTCTGATTTGACTATATAAAAATAGTTAATAATTAACTACATAATTCTAATATATTAAAACCTAAAATGTCAAGCTAAAATGGCATTAAAGGAAGTGAGCGATATGGCAGATGAAATCAAGATAACAAAGAAAGCCCATAAGCGGGGCGACGACGGATATAAGATCGTATCCGTGCGGATGAAGGAAGAGCTGTTGGGCAAACTGGATGAGCTGTCGGCAAAGACCAATCGCTCAAGAAACGAACTGATAAATATTCTTCTCAACTCGGCTATCGACAATGTCAAGGTCGAGGACTGAATAACGGACAAAGCGGTTTTAATACGAGTTTTCGGAGTGACCAACTGCCGGTCGCTCCGCGGGGTGACTTTCTGTGCGAACAGAAAGTCACCAAAGAGTCGTTTAAGAGGCGGGGATTGCGTTTTCCCCGCCTCTTAAAAATCTCCACCCTTGAACCGCCAAAGAGGAACCGTGCGCGGTTCCCCTTTGATTCCCTCCAAGGAGGGCAAAGCTTCGGCTATCCAGTGTCGTTTTTGGTATCAAGTTCGATTTTGCAAAAGAAGTAACCGGCAACGTTGAACACTGCACCGGCTCTCAGGGGTTTCCAAAGGGGGATCGCGATCCCACTTTTGTCGTTGTGGGTGAGGGTTCACAGGGAGAGGGGGAGTCGAAACACCCTCTCCCTGTGCGATTCTTTGGTAACTTTCTGTTCGCACAGAAAGTTACCCCGCGGAGCGTCCGGCAGAGAAACACTGCGAAAAGCCATATCAAAACCAACCGCCGTCCGGCGAGCACCCGCAGTCGTTCACCGCAAAAATCCAACTCAGAACACCCATGCCCCGCGTTCCATGAATATATTCCCCGCGCTGGGAAAAACTGTTTCGTATAAGGCTTTGCCGCATCATGCGGCCTTGCCCCGACTGTTTTTCACGGGAGAATATCATGGACAGTATGAACCTCGCACCCTATATAGATAATGAAAGGCTTGCCGATTACGCTGTGTCCTGCGCGCGGCTGCTCAAAAGCACCGGTACGCAGTCCGGTGCCGAGGCCGCGCTGCGCCTGCATGAGAGCATCCGCGGGCTGCGCCGTTGCCGGGACATGCTCCACCGCCGATATATAGGCGCCCCTGCCGTCCCCTCCGGCTGTGAGTGGCTTCTTGATAACTGGTATATGATCCAGCGCGAAGGCCCCGCCGCCGAGGATGAGCTGCGCCGTGCGCGCTCCCTGCGCCGCTGCCGCGATGGGCTCATCATAACCGAGCTTTGCCGCACGCTCCTGCAATCGGGGCACGGGAGACTCACCGAGCAGCGCTGCCGCGTCTTCCTCGATGCCTTCCAAAGCGTCACGGTGCTGCGCCGGTGCGAGCTGTATCTTTTCCCCGCCGCAATGCGCGCCGCGGTGATACAGGCTCTTGCCGCCGTCTGCCGCGATATGCTCAATTCCTCAGACGCCGAAGCATATGCGCAGGAGCTTGAGGCGTTGTTTTCCTCCCTGCGCCTGCTCTCCTCTATGGACATGGAGCGTCTGCTCGATTCTGTCGATGTGTGCAGCGCCATTCTTTCCCGCGACCCCACCGGGGACTATTCCAAAATGGATCGCGAGACAAAGGCCGAGTATCTCCGCCGCCTTGAAATAATGGCCGCGCAGCGCGATGTTGAGGAGTACACCCTTGCTTCCGAGCTCATCGAAAAGGCACAGGCGGAAAACCGCCATGTCGGCTTCCTGCTGCTGCGTGAGCCCGGTCGGTGGGGTGCGGCGCTCTACATCGCCGCGAATGTCCTGCTCACTCTTTTTATCAGTCTCTGTATTTCCTTTTCCCTCGGCAGCCTTTGGCTTGCGGCGCTGCTGCTCCTGCCGGTGTCGGAGCTTGTAAAGGCCGCGGTGGATTTTCTCCTCATGCGCGTTGTGCGCCCCCACCCCATGCCGCGTCTCGATCTGAGCGAGGGTGTGCCCGATGAGGGGAAGAGCATCTGCGTCATCTCCGTCATCCTCGGCAGCTGCGATGCGCAGCGCCTTGAAGCCCTGCGCCTTGCCAGCCGCCGCGAGGGAAAGAACCTCAGCTTCGGCTTGCTTGCCGACCTGCCCGGAGCAGCATCCGCCGAAACGCCGCGTGATGCGGAGCTGCTGCGCGATGCGCAGAGCGCCATTGACGCGCTGAATAAAAAATACGGCGGCGGCTTCTACCTCTTCACCCGCCGGAGAAGCTATAACGGTGAGAGCTACAGCGGGCATGAGAGAAAGCGCGGCGCGCTCATCGAGCTTGCAAAGCTCCTCTGCGGGGAGGACAGCGAACTCTCCGTCACCGGGGACGAAGCTGCTCTGATAGGTACGCGCTACATCATCACCCTCGATGCCGATACCCGCATATACCCCGGCTCACTTTCGCTGCTGATCGGCGCGGCGATGCACCCGCTCTGCACGCCGGTGATAGACGATGGGTCAAATGTGGTCGTTTCGGGTCACGCGATCATCCATCCGCGGATAGAGACGGAGCTTGAGAGCGCAAACTCCACGGACTTTTCCCTGATCTTTGCCGGAGCCGGCGGCTGCGATCCGTATTGCAGTCTCAGCGGTGAGCTTTATATGGACGCCTTCGGCAGCGGCGGCTTTGCCGGCAAGGGGCTCATCGACCCCAGGGCGCTGCTGCGCTGCACGGCAGGCCGTTTCCCGGATGGGCGCATCCTCTCCCATGACGCGCTTGAGGGAGCCTATCTGCGCGGCGCTTACATGAGCGACGCCGAGTTTTCCGACGCCTTTCCCGATAAGCCCCTTGCGTATTTCAAGCGCCAGAACCGCTGGATCCGCGGCGATTGGCAGAACGCCCGCTGGATATTTGCCCGTGAGCTTTCGGATATCGACCGCTTCCGCCTGTTCGATTCGCTGCGCCGTTCGCTCGTCGCGCCGCTGACCTTCGTCGCGATCCTCTGCGGCTTCTTCATGTCCGCGCCGGGGCTTGCCCTCGCGGCGTGGGCGGCGCTGCTCGCATTGCTGAGCAGTCTCTTTCTCTCGCTTATCGACCGCGGCCTTTCCCGGCGCGAGCACGTCCGCCTGAAGCGGCACACAAGGCTCCTGACCGGGGCGGGCGGCGCTATCGTGCGCACGTTCATGCGCCTTTGGCTGCTGCCGTTCGAGGCGTGGGTGTCTGCCGCTGCGATACTCACGGCGCTGTGGCGAATGCTCATAAGCCACCGGAAGCTTCTCCAGTGGCAGACCTTTGCGCAGACCTCCGGCACAGAGCAGCTCGGCGAAAACGTCCGCGCGATGTGGGTCTCCGTCGTGACGGGCGTGCTGCTCATGGCCTTTTCCCCGGCGATAATCGGCAAGAGCGCGGGCTTCATGTGGCTGCTCTCCCCGGCAGCCGCGGCGGCGCTTGCGCTGCCGGCCTATAAGGGGACGGAGCTTGCCGCGCGTGACCGAGAGCTGCTGCGCTCGGCGATGGCCGCCTGCTGGCGCTATCTCAAGGACTTTTCCACGGCTGAGGATAACTTCCTGCCGCCCGATAACTTTCAGGAGCAGCCGCCGACTGGCGCCGCGCACAGGACATCGCCGACGAACATCGGCCTTGCCCTTGCTGCGGCGGCAGTTTCGGCCGAGTGCGGGATAGTTCCGCGCAAGGAAGCGGCGGGCTATATCTCCCGCGCCGCATCGACGCTTGAAAAAATGCCGCGCTGCATGGGGCATTATTATAATTGGTATGATACGCGCACTCTCGCCCCGCTCTCCCCGCCGTATATCTCCACGGTCGACAGCGGAAACATGTACGCAGGGCTTCTCTGCGCGGCAAACGCGCTCGACGCATGGGGCGAGGCGGAGCTTTCCTCAAGGCTGCGCGCGCTCATGGCCGGGATGGATTTCTTGCCGCTCTATGACAGGGTGCGCGGCCTGTTCTATATCTGCTATGACACCGTGAATAATGCCGGCAGCGGCGGCTGGTACGACCTCATGGCGAGTGAAGCGGTGCTGACAAGCTACATCGCCGTTGCGAAAGGGGACGTGCCGATGCGGCATTGGCGCGCCCTGAGCCGCGCGCAGCTGCAGAAGGACGGATATCGCGGCCTTGCCAGCTGGACGGGGACGATGTTTGAATACCTCATGCCCGCGCTGTTCCTGCCGCTCTACCGGGCAAGCCTGCTCTTCGAGAGCAGCCGCTTCTGCCTGTATGTGCAGAAGCGCCGCCATTTTTCGGGCAAGCCATGGGGCATATCCGAAAGCGCGTTCTATTCGCTCGACTCCTCCCTTTGCTACCGCTATAAGGCGCACGGCTGCCCCGACCTCGCCCTCAAACGCGGGCAGGAGAGCGACATGGTCATTTCACCCTACAGCAGCTTTCTCGCCCTTGCGGTCGACCCAATCGCCGCGGTGCGCAATCTGCGCCGCCTGCGCGATATCGGGGCCTACGGGCGCTGGGGATATATTGAAGCGCTGGACTTCACGCCCGGGCGCTGCCGCCGCGCGGACGGGGAGCAGGTGCGCTGCTACATGGCGCACCACGTCAGCATGAGCCTACTTGCCGCGGCGAACGCTGCGGACGGCGGCTGTGTGCAGAAGCTGTTCATGGCCGATGCGTCGATGGCGGCGTACACGCTGCTGCTTCAGGAGAAGCTGCCGGACTCCGGCGTCGTGATGCGGCGGGACAGCTCGCCCGTACCGGAGCGCCCGCGCCAGCATGACAAGAGCCGCTGGGAGCTTCGCGGGAGCGAAGCGGACGCCGGGGCTCACGCCTGCCTGCTCTCAAACGGGGCATACAGCATCCGCGTCGCGGACGATGGGAACAGTGCCGCTTTCCTGGGCGGCTGCTGCATATACGACTGCAAGCGCCCGGAGGATACGCTGAGTCTCCGTCTCAACGGCAAAAGGCTGCTGCCCGCCGGTGGAGAATACGCATGGACACTGAGCGAGGATCGCGCCGCGTGGAGCTTTGAACAGGACGGCATGCAGTGTACCGTGACGCTTGCAGCCATCGACGGCGAGCTTGGAGAGCTTATAGAGGTGCAGCTGCGCGGGACGGGGCGAACAGAGCTTGAGCTGGGCTTTCGCCCGGCGCTTGCCGCGCAGCGCGATGCGGAGAGCCACAGCGCGTACTGGAAGCTCGGCATGACGGCGCAGGAGGGGGAAAACTCCATCCTGCTGCACCGGCTGCCGAAGGGCGATAAGCCGGGGATATGGCTGTGTCTTGCCTGTGATCGGCCGACCCGTTTTGAATCTGACGAGCAGGGCGGCGCGGAAGCGCTCATCTCCCCGTATCTGCGTGCGGCGGTGACGATAGCTCAGCCGCGCGCGGGTCAGGCGGCCACGCTGCGATTCGCCCTCTGCATCGGGACGGACGCGCAGTCCGCGCGCGACGGCGCGGCGCGCATATTAGCTTCCGGTGCCTGCGGCGGGAGCATGCCGGACGCGGCGGCGATACACCTCGGCATGAACGCGGCGGAGCTTGGCGCGGCGATGGAGCTGGTGCTGCCGCTGTGGAGAAACACACTCTCAAACGCCGCGCCGCAGAGCGAGCTTTGGCGCTA
>CAKTPR010000065.1 GCA_934591725.1 uncultured Oscillospiraceae bacterium | reverse complement strand
CTGAGCCTTCTGTACCAGCTCATTGTCAGCGTTCTCAAGCAGTTTTTCAAAGTAGATAAGATGCTTAAGATCTTTCAAATGTTACACCTCTTCTTCAAAGTATTTCTATTTTTTGGAGTGCGTCCTTCACTCCTGTGAGCACAGCGGAATCCGCAGGCAGCTCAAGCACGCTCTTGCCCTTGATGTCGTTCGCGGCAAAAGCACTGTCCGCGGGGATGAATGAAAGGATCTCAACGCCCGGCACCGTGATAAGATCGGCAAGCTCGGGGTTCGTGACCCTGTTGACGATGACGCCTATCCTGTCGTATGCGATAAGCTCATCCGCCACATTCTTGATGGTGGAGACGACCTGTGCGCCCTTCTTGCTCTGGTCGGTCACAAGCAGCAGGTGCGTGACCTTCTCCATAACACGGCGCTGGATCTGTTCGATCCCGGCCTCTCCGTCGATAACAACGTAGTCAAAGCTGTTGGCAAGCAGGCCGATGACCTCCTTGAGATAGGAGTTGACCTTGCAGTAGCAGCCGGAGCTCTCCGGCCGGCCTATTGCCAGAAACGCGAAGCCCGGCATTTCAACCAGCGCGTCGAAGATTCTGAATCTCGCC
Organism: uncultured Oscillospiraceae bacterium; assembly: GCA_934591725.1. Classification (GTDB taxonomy): domain Bacteria; phylum Bacillota; class Clostridia; order Oscillospirales; family Oscillospiraceae; genus Limivicinus. The sequence goes on along the minus strand of CAKTPR010000065.1, from coordinate 11,452 downwards.
TCGCTGAGAAGCTCGAGCGCTTCCTTGGTCTCGCCGTTTTCAACGCTGTCGACAATGCCCATGCGGATATCGTCCAGCGTCAGCTTTACATCCACGCCAAGAGCAACGGACAGGCCGACAGCCGGATCCGCGTCGATGGCCAGTATCTTCTTGTCAGGATATCTCTCGACAAGCAGCCTGACTATAGAAGCGGAAATAGAAGTTTTGCCGACGCCGCCTTTACCTGCGACCGTGATAATCTTGGCTTTTTTATCCATGTACTTACCCCCAATCTGCGCATAATAGCAGTAACACATCTTCGTCAGTATTCTAACACAAGGGGCATGAACATGCAAGATAAACAGTTGCAATTTCTTAATTTTCCATACTTTTGGGTATTTTGTCGCGTACTTGAAGCGTCATTGTTTAGACAATCACAAGCCGTTGTAAAAGTCTGTTAAAATTTTTTAACGAACGGGGCGAACTCCGGATCATCAGCGTGATCCGGAGTCCGGTTTTGACGGTTATCAGAGCTGTTACACGTACTGTTTGCGGGGAATTTTATCGTAGTGCCTGAGCAGTATCGGCTCGACAAAGCGGGAGAGAAATTTCATATCGAGGTTGAAGAAATATATAGTAAAGGTCACGGTGAAGAACCCGGCGGCTCCGCCGAGGATCGCAAGGGGTATCTTTTTCGCGTTCATGCTGAAGCTCCTTTCCTTTTCCTTACCATGCGTTCTCGTCCGGGAGCACCTCGATCGACGGATCGAGCGGCTCCTCGCGCATCACGGTGCGCATATAGACATTGAACTGGTCGCGTATGGCCTGACGGGTGTACACGCGCGGATCGCAGAGGTCATGGCAGACCCAGACGAGGTGCAGCCCGCGCTCTCTGGCCTGCTCCTCAAACTGGCCGTGCATGCCGGTGAGCGCCTTGCAGGACATATGCTCCCACATCATGACCATATCCGCGTTCATTTTTTCGCACAGCTCCCAGAGCTCGTCGACGAGCACCTTGTACCCGCCGTGGGTGCGGTTGCGCATTATCATGTTCTCGGTGAGATAGGCCATGTCGTAATACGCCTGCTCGCGGTTCTCCGGGGTGTCCTCCTCGGCGATCTCGCGACTTATGACCATGGAGAGCATATCCGTCAGCGGGACGACGCCCCAGCAGTGTACCATCCAGTTGAGCATATCGATCACGTACTGCGGCTGGACGCCCCAGACGATGCAGCGGTGGCGGTACTCAGGAGCCATCATCGTCTTTCTCGCATAGCCCTGACGGACAAGCTTCATTATCTTCCTGTCTATCGGCGGGAAGTCCGCGGAGCGGCCGCAGTTGCCCATGTAGTTGGTGTCATTATACAGAGAGAACACCGCGCCGACAAACTGCGGATACGGGGTGCTGTTGACCTCCAGCCACTCCCAGCGGTCACGCGTCGTCTGGTTCACGCGCTTGGCACACTCGAAGTAAGCCGTCCAGTCCCACTTCACTCCCATCTTTTCCTCGACGAAGGCGATGGCGTTTTTCATATCCTGCGCGGCGTACTCCTGCACGTCCTCCTCGCGGTGGCGCATCGGCGCAACGAGCTGGAAGGTCGGGATGCCGTACTCCCGCTCAAGGCGCTTGGCGATGATGCCGTTGCCCATGAGGGATCCGTCGCAGGTGGTGTTGACCTGCACGGCGCATTTGCCGAGGACGGGGAAGTCATCGTCGATGGAGATGCCGGCCTCCGCCTCAGGCATGGGGCACACGTCGCCGGGGATGCCGAACTGCTGGGCAACATCAAGATAGTGGGTAGTGGAATACTGATTCAACAGGTTTGCGGAGAACATTGTGGGTATTTCACGCAGAATTGCCTTCAAAGTGGGGAAGCCCATCATGAATGCGGTCATGGCGTTCTCGTCGCTCAGGACGCATCTGTCGGAAAACTCAACGTCGTTTCCGGTGCGGCGGTCGCCGCGGATGCTGTTGTCGATAGTCATGGCGACGTCCTTGACGACGAAGTCCATTGCGGTATGTACGATGCGCAGCGGCTCATCGCGCAGACCCATGGTGAACTTATCGAGCATGTGCGGCACGGCGAGGTAGTTTGCAAACCACCTGTAGCGGAACATGGCCTTCACGTTGCGCGGCTTTGCGATGACCCCGGCGAGGATCGAGAGGATATACAGCCATCTGCCGTAATCATAAAGCGTGTCCTTGAGCCCGCGCCACTCGCGGCGGCGGCGGACCTTGCCGCCGTCAAACAGCACGCCGAGCTTTTCTTCTCCGATGCGCTCTCTGTCGTTTACAACAATAGCCATTATTTCGCACCTCCCTGAAGCTTCTTGATCTCAATGCTTTCCACAAAGGCCTGCACGCGCGTGCGCATCTGACCGAGAGACGAGGCGATGTTATACGGCCTGTCGACCGAGAGGACAGGATAGCCGTAGTCCTCGCGCAGCATCGTCGAGCCCATAAGGCGTTCATATGCCCACGGGTCGCAGAACTTGATCTGCTCGTACACGATGCCGTCCGCGCCGTACTCCTCGGCGATGTCGTTCACATACTGCTTGCGGCCGTAGACCTTGGCCATGTTCATCGTGCGCGGGCACTGGCCGCGGTACACGTACTGGCGGCACAGCTGGGTGAGCGCGTCCTCACTGTCGTTCAGTTCTATCACGTCGCGCCCTGGGAGCGAGCCGAAGCAGAAGCGGTCGGCGCAGACATAAGCGCCGGTATCCTCGATAAGCTTAATGAAGCCGCTGTCATCGACCTCGGAGCCGACTACCGCAAGACGCGCGCGGTACGGCTTTGTCTCCGCCTCGCGCGTTTTCAGCTCCTCAAGCGTCTCCTCAAGCTTATCGAGGAGCAGGTATTTAGGTGCAAGATATGTTGCGAGCGTCAGCACATGGAACTCATAGCCCGTGATGCGCGGGCGCTCCTCCTTGCGGAAGTCTCCGATCTCACGGATGAGACGGCAGACGCGGTTATGCTCCTCCACGGCTTTCCTGATGGCGGCGTCGGAAATATCGATGCCGTAATTTTCGTGCAGGGGCTTCAGGATATGGTTCTCACACTGGAGCTTCAGCAGAGCAACGCCGTTTTCATCGGCCTTGAGGGGGATCTCCATATACTGCCAGAAGAACCTGTCGTTCCCCTCCCCCATGGTCTTGAGCAGCTCCATGTTCTCGACGCAGCGGTTCATCATCGTGCAGCCGTCGGGCGCGATGACGCAGTCGGCAAAGTTGAAGCCGCCCTCAATGGCGCGTTCGAGCAGGGCGCGGCTCGTCTCGCACAGGAAGCTTGTCATATAATAGGTCGCAATGTCCATCGAGCCGGTGTGCGGCGCGGACAGGCGGACGGAAAACACGCCGTCGAGGTTCATGAGCGGCTCCGGCGTGTTCTCGCACACGAAGGCGGCGCAGACTTTGCCTTCGTTTTTTGCTTGGGTGATCAAAGCGTTGTTTGCCTCCTGGAGGAGGCTTTCAAAGAAGCTAAGGTACTTCAGGTCTCTCATCGCGTTCCCCCCAAATTATTATTTCTTCCCATCCATCCTTTCAGGATTGTTAACATTATATCACTGTATACGTCTACAATCAATTTGAATATTCAATTTATACAGATATGTCTAAATCAACATCGCGCGTTTGTAAGCATTTCACAATCAAATATATGTTTTATACAATTCAATTAAACATATATCGTTTTTATTCACAATGACAAAATTAAGCTCCGTATTTTCTGAGTACAAACATCTTTATTTTTCCGGCGCGATAGGGTATAATCACCATATATCCTATGAGGAGGTTTTTGATATGAAGCAGTATTTTGAAATAGTAGACGTCATGGGGCGCGAGATCCTTGACTCCCGCGGCAACCCGACTGTCGAGGTAGAGGTCACGCTGGACGACGGCACCGTCGGCCGTGCGGCTGTCCCCTCCGGTGCGTCCACCGGTATGTACGAAGCCTGCGAGCTGCGCGACGGCGACAAGAGCCGTTACGGCGGTAAGGGCGTTCAGCTTGCGGTCGAGAACGTCAACGGCGAGATCGCCGAGGCGATGGTCGGCCTCAACGCGCTTGACCAGACCTCTATCGACAAGATGCTCATCGAGATAGACGGCACCCCGAACAAGACCCGTCTCGGCGCAAACGCCATCCTCGGCGCTTCCCTCGCGACGGCGAAGGCGGCAGCCGAGGCAACAGGCATGAGCCTTTATAACTACATCGGCGGCGTGAACGCCAAGACCCTGCCCGTGCCGATGATGAACGTTCTCAACGGCGGCGCGCATGCCACCGGCTCAAATGTCGACATTCAGGAGTTCATGATAATGCCTGTCGGCGCAGAGAGCTTCAAGGAAGCGCTCAGAATGTGCGCCGAGGTGTTCCATACGCTCAAGAAGGTAGTCCCCGCATCCGGCGTCGGCGACGAGGGCGGCTACGCTCCGAACCTCGACAGCGACGAGGACGCGCTCAAGGCGCTCGTCACCGCTATCGAGAAGGCCGGCTACAAGCCCGGCGAGGACTTCAAGATTGCCATCGACGGCGCAGTCAGCGACTGGTACAGCGAGGAGGACAAGTGCTATCACCTGCCCAAGCGCGGCGTCACGATGACGAGCGAGCAGATGATAGACATGTGGGAGGACTTCGTGAACAAGTACCCCATCGTCTCCATTGAGGATGGCCTCGGTGAGAACGACTGGGAGGGCTGGCAGCTCATGACCAAGCGCCTTGGTCACCGCATCCAGATAGTCGGCGACGACCTGTTCGTCACGAACACCGCCCGCATCAAGAAGGGCATAGAGCTCGGCGCGGCAAACGCGGTTCTCATAAAGCTCAACCAGATCGGCACCCTGACCGAGACGCTCGACGCCATCCAGATGGCGCACCGCGCGGGCTGGACTGCCGTCGTCTCCCACCGCTCCGGTGAGACTGAGGACACCACCATTGCCGATATCTCCGTTGCGGTGAACGCGGGGCAGATCAAGACCGGCGCGCCGTCGAGAACTGACCGCGTCGCGAAGTACAACCAGCTGCTGCGCATTGAGGAGGAGCTCTTCGACGTGCCGCAGTACCCCGGCAAGGACGCGTTCTTCTCTATTAAGTAAGTAATTCGGATATACGCTTGTTAGGACAGAAGATGATGAAGTATATTTCAAAAATAGGCAGAAGCATTAAGCTGCTTTTCGGCTGGATTCTGACGATATTGTTCGGCATAACCTTCATATATGCCCTGTTCAACGGCGACAGTGTCGGCACCGCCGTGCTGGTATCATGCTTTCTTCTCACCGCGCTGGGAGTGTGGATGATAATTTCAGCCAAACGCAGCAGAAAGGCAGAGCTTAAAATGGAACGGGAGGCAGCAAAAAGAGCTGCTGCCAACGTACCGAAGAAGAAGGTGTTTGTCACTGCCGTATGTCCCAGCTGCGGGGCGACAATGACCGTTGAAAAGGACAGTGTCTGCCTCTGTGAATACTGCGGCAGACCTGTCGACGGAAGTACATAATATTATAGCAGCGCCGAATTATGCGGTGCTGCCCCTGACTATAACAAACTGGAGGGCAGACTATGTTATATAAGCAATTCAAGGAGTTGGAGCTTTCATCTCTCGGCTTCGGCACGATGCGCCTTCCTCTCATCCCCGGCGGCGGAGAGCAGGACATCGACCAGCAGGAGCTTGACCGCATAGTCGACTGCGCCATTGCGGGCGGAGTCAATTACTTTGACACGGCCTATCCCTATCACGGCGGCTGCTCCGAGCTTGCCATAGGCAAGTCCCTTGCGCGCTACCCGCGGGAGAGCTTCTATCTTGCCGACAAGTTCCCCGGCCACCAGATCGTCAAGGGCGTGAAGAAGCTCGACCCCGAAACGATCTTTGAGGAGCAGCTCAAAAAGTGCGGTGTGGAGTACTTCGACTTCTACCTGCTGCACAACATCAACGAGCACTCCATGAGCTACTACGGCAATCCCGAAAACAAGTACCTTGATTACTTCCTTGAGCAGAAGGCGAACGGACGCATAAAGCACCTTGGCTTTTCCTGCCACAGCGCCGTCGAGGGGCTTGAAGAGTTCCTGCAAATGTGCGGGGATGAAATGGAGTTCTGCCAGATACAGCTCAATTACCTTGACTGGACGCTCCAGAACGCAAAGAAGAAGTGTGAAATTCTCAAAGCTCACGGGCTGCCCGTCTGGGTCATGGAGCCGGTCAGGGGCGGCAGGCTCGCGAAGCTTGACGATGATACCGAAACCGCCATGCGCGCCGCCCGTCCGGATGAGAGCACCCCGGCATGGGCATTCCGCTGGCTCCAGACTGTACCGCAGCCGACGATGGTGCTCAGCGGCATGACGAACCTTGCCCAGATGCAGGACAACATCAAGACCTTTTCCGAGGAAAAGCCGCTCAGTGACACTGAGTTGGGCATCGTCTACGGTGCCGCGGAGAAGCTTGCGAAGTTCGTCCCCTGCACCGGCTGCCGCTACTGCTGCGCCGGCTGCCCGAAAAAGCTGGAGATACCGAAGCTTATAAACCTTTATAACGACATTATCACTGCCGAGAACGTCAACCCCATCGCCCGCTACGGCGCTCTCCCCGAGGATAAGCGTGCGGACGCCTGCATCGGCTGCGGCCAGTGTACCCGCGCCTGCCCGCAGAAGATCGACGCGCCCGATATAATGAAGAAGCTTGCTTCCGAGATCGCATCAAGGCCGACGTGGGAGCAGATGTGCAAGGAGCGCGAAGCCGCCGCGGAAGCCGCGAAGAAGAGATAAAGCGGTTAGCGATCGCTCACACAAAAATGCCTTCTCCTTGAGGAGAAGGTGGTTCGCGAAGCGAACCGGATGAGGTGTCCGCAATGTACCAAATGTTTGATTCGCAGCAAAGTCTTGCGCTTTTCCACCTCATCAGTCGCCTGCGGCGACAGCTTCCCCTCAAGGGGAAGCCTTGAATAGCTTGCCTTGATCAGAAATCAGTATATTGTTCAAAACACCCAAGCAAAAGTCCTGCGACTTTTTGCTTGGGTGTTTGTATAAAACCTCCATTCACAGGCAAAAATAGGGTCGTAACCCAAAATTAAACGGAGGTTTGTAACTATGAGCAGCAACAGCTCCGGCAAAAAGCTGGAGGGATTCTTCACAGGCAAGGGCTTCTACATAGTCCTTTTCCTGTGCGCCGCTGTCATCGGTGTTTCCGCATGGATGATGGCCGCCGGAAATGAGGCTATGGATGACCTTAACAAGACCAGCAACGCAAGCTTTGACAACAAGCGCGTGGAGACGATCATAATCCCGCCCGAAAAGACCGCCGCGGCAGAGCCCGTGAGCACTCCCCTGCCCGTCATCGCCGGGGACGCGAAGTCTCCCGCCGACACTCAGCCGCAGGACGGGACAGAGCAGGTCTGGCGCGAGGGCGACGTCAAGCCCGTTGAGGTGCCGATGTACGTCTGGCCAGTGCAGGGCGAGCTTGAGCGCAGCCACAGCGCAGACAAGCTCGTCTACGACGTGACCATGCGCGACTGGCGCACCCATGAGGGCATCGACATTGAGGCGGCGATCGGCAGCACGGTCTCCGCGTCGCACGCCGGCTCTGTCGAGAGCGTCGTGGATGACGACTTCTACGGCACCGTCGTCACCGTGAACCACGGGGACGGCTCCTGCACGGTATACGCAAATCTTGCGGAGCTTCCGGCTGTGAGCGTCGGCGACTGGGTAGAGCCGGGCGATGTCATCGGCGCTGTCGGTGCGACCGCGCTGTGCGAATCCGGTCAGAGCACGCACCTGCACTTTGCGATCTACGTCGACGGCAGCTGCGTCGACCCGCTGATCTATCTCCCGGCGTAATAACAGAACGAATAATAATGGCACGCTTCGCAAGCGTGCCATTAATTTTACCGTTTCTTGGTTGTAGTGTCTTCCTCGACGTCGACGAGCACCCATGTTGTGTTATCCGGGGTGTAGTTATCGACCACGGGGACGAGCCTGTCATAGACGTTGCCTATCTCCGTGCTGCCGGCCATGTCCTCGATATTATACGTGTAGATGAACTTGTCCGTTTTCAGATACACTCTGTCATAAACCTTCATGAACAGGCGCGCGTTCTGTCCGGTGCTCTCATCGGTCTTCGCAAGCGCGGTGCGCGAATCAACGTATATCGACAGCAGCTTCTCCCGGTCGCTGAGTTTATCGGCGACGTTCAGCGCAAAGCCGCAGACTGCCGTCTCCGGGCTGCGCGGCGTGGATATCTCGCTCGTATAGGTGAGATTCACGGTCTGATCCTCCGGGAAGGTCGGGAACGCGACATCCGCAAGCACCACCTCGTCAAAGCCGAGGTCGTACAGCTCCTGCACCATCTCCGCGACCCATGTCCTGACCTGCGGATTGTAGGGGTCGAGCCAGCTGCCGGTATCGTCCCGGTAGTTCGTGCCGATCTCCGTATGCAGGCTGAAGAGCGACGAGGACGACGAGAGCCGCTCATCGACGCAGCAGCTTATCTGCGCGACAAGGTATATCTCGCGATCCTTCAGGTCGCTGATATAGTCCGGCATGGCGATAGTTCTGTCTGTCTGCGGGCTGAGGCCGTAGGCCTCGGCAAGGCTGCTGTGCGACTCCCACAAAAACTCGCCCGTGCGCGGCTTCATCTCAAGCACAAGGGCGTTGCCGCGCACCAGACGCGCGGCGTACTCATTGAGCTTCTCCTGCGTGATGTTCTCCGACGGGACGAATATAGCGCGCAGCTCCGGTACATCCTCGCCGACGGTCGCCTGGACTGTGGAATAATCCGGCGCGTCAAAAATGATGTTCGCGTCGACCTTCTCGAATTTCACGACCTCGTTGCCCTGGCTGTCCACAGTGACCTGCTTGCTCCCGTCGTCAAGGATCGGCAGCTCGACCGAGACGCCGTCTTTTGTGATGACGGCGTACTTCTGCATCCCGTAGAAGGTGACGAGCGTCACCGATACGAGCGCCAGCAGCACTATAAAGGGGATGATTGCAAGGTTTTTCTTCTTGCGCCTGCCCTTGTAAAATTCCTGTACTCTTGCCAAATTTTAGTCCTCTATCATGGAGATGCGGCGGATGTGCCGTTCATCATTTGAAAAGGGTGTGTCAAGGAAGGTGTCGGCTATCTTGAGCGCCAGACCCTCGCCGACGACTCTCGCGCCCATGCAGAGAATGTTCGCGTCGTTATGCTGCCGCGTCGCCTCTGCGGAGAAGCAGTCCCCGCACAGGGCGGCTCTGATGCCGTGAACCTTGTTCGCGGTCATGGACACGCCGATGCCTGTGCCGCAGATAAGGATGCCCCTGTCGCACTCGCCGGATGCAACGGCCCTCGCGACCGCTTTTGCGTATACAGGATAATCGCAGGATGCGCTGCTGTAAGTGCCGAAGTCCTTATATTCAAGCCCTCTTTCACTGAGGTGCTCCATGAGTTTTTTCTTAAGCTCAAAGCCGCCGTGATCGCTGCCTATCGCTATCATATTCATACCTCCTGAGGTAACAATGTTTATTTAACTATTATATTGTACCACCTGAGCGCAAAAGGTTCAAGTAAATCATATTCATATATTATCCCGTGGTATTGCCGTTTTGTAAACATTGCGTCCGGACTATTGACATCGTCTGCCTGAATTCTTAAAATATATTCATATTCAGAGCGCCGGGATCGTCGCCCGGCAAGGGGTGCAAAATGAAGGACAAGCTTCGCAATCTGTTTTCCGGACGTCAGGGCATGGACGAGCTTTCAAAGTTCCAGTTCTGGTTCGGACTGGCAGGGTTTCTGATAGGCTGTTTCCTGCCCGGTTTTCTGGGCAGCTTATTTATCTGGCTCGGTATCTTCTCGCTGATCTCCGCCTTTGTCCGCGCTTTCTCGCGGCAGCTCGACCGGCGCGAGATGGAAAACCGCGCATACCTCGCCTATCTCGACCGTTGGAAGAACAAATACGCCGCGTGGAAAGACCGCTTCTCCCAGCGCAAGAGCTACCGCTTCTTCAAATGCCCCGGCTGCGGCACTTATATCCGCGTCCCGAAGGGTAAGGGCAAGATACACATAAAGTGCCGCTGCGGCTACACGCTCTACCGCAAGACCTGATACGTTATAAAAATGGATCCCGGACGCCTGAGCGTCCGGGATCTATCTGCCCGCCATCCGTTTGGGTGCGGGCATTGTTTCAGTTCGGATAAATGTTACGCGTGGGCTTCAAACAGATCCTGAGGATTGGTGGCCTCGGTCTCCGCAAGGCGATCCTCCGCCCACTTGTTGCCCTGGTCGGCGGCTCTGGTGTACCATCTGCCGGCCTCGTCGAGGTTCTGCGTCACGCCGAGCCCCTGCTGATACAGCCAGCCTATCTGAGCCTGCCCCTGAGCGTTGCCCTGCTGAGCAGCTCTGTTGTTCCACTCCATGGCCTTCTCATAGTCGGGATCAACACCGCAGCCGTACTGGTAGATGTAACCCACCTGAGCCTGTGCGTCGGCGTCGCCCTTTTCACCGGCTTCGGTGTAGAGCTCAAGTGCCTTGGCGTAATCCTGTGCAACACCTGCATAGCCGTTGAAGTAATAGTCGCCGAGAGCCTTCTTTGCCTTCACGTTGCCGGCATCGGCAAGGGTCTTTATGCTGTCAAGAGCCTTGGCGTAAAGCTCCTCCGCCTCGGCGGGGATAGCCTTAGTCTCTGCTTCGGTCTCGCCCTCGACAGCAGCTTCGGCAGCAGTGGTGTCTGCGGCTTCAGCAGCGTCGGCGGTATCGTCGGTCTTGGTGAACACGCCCTCGACATAGCTGTCGGCGAGCTTCACCATGTCAAACACGGTGAGGTCAGCGGATGCGGCCTTCTCGGCGGCGGCAGCGGCCTTGTCGGCATTCTTCTCGGTGCCCTTGCCGTAAGCGTAGCAGTCGGCAAGGTAGGCCTGGATACGGCCGGAGCCGGCGTTTTCGCCGCTGTCAGCTTCGCCGACGGCGATGAACTTGGCGTACATCTCCTTGGCCTTGGCCTCGTCTCTCGATGCGCCGGTACCGCTTGCGTAGGCATTGCCCAGCAGGTACATGGCTATCGCGTCGCCCTGATCGGCGGCCTTGGTCAGCTGAGCCACAGCCTCTTCACTGTCGGCCTCAACGCCGAGCCCGTAGTAATAGCTCGTGCCGAGCAGCTCCTGCACGGAGGTGATGCCGCTGGTCTCAAGCGCGTCGAGCTTCTCGAATGCGCCGGTGTAATCGGCCTTGTAGAACAGTTCCTCCGCCTCGGCGGCAAGCGTTTCGGGTGCGGGAGTGGGTTCAACGGTCGGCTCCGGAGTGGGTGCGGGAGCGGCCTCGCCGCAGGCGGCAAGGCTCAGCACCATAGCCAGCAGCAGAACTATTGCAAATGATTTCTTCATTCTATCTTCTCCTTTGTATATTCAGCGCTTCCGGGGATGTTCTCCCCCTTATGCGCGCTGGTATTATACTTCATATACCAGAATATTGCAACACATTATAAATTACTGTTCTGTTAATAATCTCAAAGCTCCCGG
>CAKTPR010000064.1 GCA_934591725.1 uncultured Oscillospiraceae bacterium | reverse complement strand
CCAGAAAATGCCTCGGCTGGCTCTCCCCAACAGAGCTTTTTCAATCAAAAAGTGTTGCACTTGCTTGACAATCTGCCAGACAAGGGGGGGGCACGCGCGGTACGCCAAAAGGTGTATGCTTAGTTGATTTTCAGCGTCTCCCAGAGGGTGTTGACGTAGTCGAGCATGTCTGCGTCGAGGCTGCGGTAGGCGTAAGCGCCGTACATGGCGTTGAAGTCTATCTCAGGATAGAGGATGGCCATGGTGTCCTCGCCCATCTCCTCGATGTAGCCCTCGTCCTCATAGACAAGGGAGTTCGGGGAAGCATAATAGATGTACTCGGCGTTCGCTATCGCGGGCTCAGGAGAGAGCATATAGTTAATGAATATCTCGGCAAGCTCCTTATTCTGGCAGCAGGACGGGATGCACATCGCGTCGATGAAGTAGTTCGTTGCGTCGGGGTAATAGAACTGCAGATCGACATTGTCCGCCTGAGCGTCGACCATCGTGAAGTAGTCGCCCGCATAGTAGGCGGCTATGGCGGCCTCGCCGGACTCCATCATGTTATAGACCTCGTCCATGACGTAGCTCTTCACAAGGGGCGCCTGCTTCTTGAGCGCGTCGAGCGCGGCGTCCCACTCGCTGTGGTCGGTGCTGTTGACATCAAGGCCGAGCATATACTGCGCCGTCGCGAAAGCGTCGCGGGAGTTGTTGAACTGGAGGATATCGCCCTTGTACTTGTCGTTCCACATGAGCTCCCAGCCGTGCGCGTCCTCTTCATCGACGCGGTTCGCGTCGTATATCACGCCGATGACGCCGTAGGTATAGGGTACGCTGTACATATCGTCCGGGTCATAGTACAGACCGTGGAAGCCCTCATTGATGTACTGATAGTTCGGGATGTTGTCAAAGTCCAGCGGCAGGAGCATATCGTTCTCGCGCATGCGGGCTATCATATAGTCCGACGGGATGACGACATCGAAGCTCACAGCGCCGGAGGAGAGCTTTGCAAACATATCCTCATTGCTGGCATAGGTGGTGTAGTTCACCTTGACCTTGACGCCGTAGGTCTCATAGTAATATTCCTCAAAGGCTTTTATGGTATCAAGAGTATCATCGGAGCCGTCGGAGATATACTCGCCCCAGTTATAGACGTTCAGCGTCAGGGTGTTGCCGCCGGAGAGGACGATAACCGCGATCATGCCGATGAGCAGCGCGCCGCCGATAACGCCCGCGATAACGCGGTCGGTGCGGGTGCGCTCGCGCTTTTTCTTCGCGGCCTTGGCTTTGGCGGGCTTTGCGGTCTTGGGCTTGTCACTGTCGATGAGGTTCGTCATGATGAGCAGCGCGAGGATAACGAAGAAGATGATCGTCGCCAGAGCGTACATTTTCGGCGTGACGGTCTTTTTCGTCATGTTGTAGATGCGGATCGGCAGGGTCTGGAAGCCGTTGCCGGAAGTGAAATAGCTGATGACGAAGTCATCCAGCGAGAGGGTGAAGGCCATGATGAGGCCGGTCACGACGCCGGGCATGATCTCAGGTATCTCGACTTTCATAAACGCGCGCAGCGGCGTGCAGCCGAGATCCATCGCCGCTTCGGGCAGCGAGCGATCCATCTGCTGGAGCTTCGGCAGCACCTGCAGAATGACGTAGGGCAGGCAGAAGGTCACGTGCGCGATGAGCATGGTGGCAAAGTTCAGGCTCGTCGCCGCGCCGAAAAGGCGGCCGACGAACACGAACATCAGCATGAGCGAGATACCGGTGATGATATCGGGGTTCACCATGGGGATGTTCGTCACGGTGTCCATCGCAGTGCGCAGCGCGCGGCTGCGCAGCTTGTTTATCCCGACCGCGGCGGCGGTGCCCATGACGGTGGAGATGATGGCGGCGGAGGCGGCGAGGATAAGGGTATTGCGCACCGCGCCGAGGGTCTCCGCATCGCGGAAGAGCTCACGGTACCAGTTGAGCGAGAAGCCGGAGAACACGGAAAGGCTCTTGGCCTCGTTGAAGGAGAACACGAGCAGTATCGCGATAGGCGCGAAAAGGAAGATCATAATGATCGCGGTATATACCTTTGCGGCAGGTTTCATTTTGCTCCCCTCCTTACGCGACTATGAGCTTACGGTTGGCAAGGCGCTGCATGAGCGCCATGCACACCAGCAGGATTATCATGAGAATGAAGGCGATCGCCGCGGCAAAGTGCAGGTTGTTCGCAACGTACTGCCCTTCGATCGCGTCGCCTATCAGATAGAACTTGCCGTTGCCGAGCTTCTGGGAAATATAGAAGGTGCTTATTGACGGGATCAGCACCATCGTGATGCCGGAGAGCACGCCCGGCAGGCTTAGCGGCCAGATGACGCGGCGCAGCACGCCCGCACCGTTGCAGCCGAGGTCGCGCGCAGCTTCGATGAGCTTCACGTCCATCTTTGCCATGACAGAATATATCGGGATTATCATATACGGGAAATAGTCATAGACCATGCCGATGACGACGGCGGCTTCGGTGCCGATGATGTGTACCGTCCCCAGGCCGAGCGCGGAGAGCAGGCCGTTGAAGATGCCGGTGTCCTGAAGAATGGTCATCCATGCGTAGGTGCGGATAAGGAAGTTCATCCACATGGGGATCATGATGAGCGTGACCATGACCTTCTGCGTCCGCACTTTGGCGCGCGCCATTATATAGGCGATGGGGTAGCCCATCAGCAGGCATATGAGCGTCGAGATAACGGCAAGCTTCAGCGAACGCATGAAGATCAGCAGGTAGGTGTGTACCTCCCTGACGGCTTCGCCGTCATCAACGACCGACGTCGCGGTGAAGAAGCGCGTGACGTTCTCGGTCGTGAACCGGAAGCTTGTGTCGGTAAAGGCGTAGTAGGCCACGAATATCAGCGGCACGACGATGAACAGCGCTGCCCACACCGAATAGGGCGTAAGCGTCAGGCGCTGGATAAGGCCGCGGGTCTTTTCGTTCATTCTTCGCTCTCGCTTTCTGCGTTGCTCAGCTCGTCAAGCTCGTTGGAGAAGGACGAGTAGTCGCCGTACATGCCGGAGTACTCGGACTTGTGCATGATGTGTATCGCGTCCGGCTCGATATACAGTCCTATATGCTCATCGACGTCGACAAAGTCGGTGGTCTGGATCATCCACTTGAATCCGCCGATATCGACGATGATCTCGTAGTGAACGCCGAGGAAGGTGACCGAGGTCACGACGCCGCGCAGCATGCCTTTTTCCTCGGAAACGACGTCCACGTCCTCCGGACGCACGACGACATCGACCGGCTCGCGCTTGCCGAAGCCGGCGTCAACGCAGTCAAAGGTGTGGCCGGAGAAGGAGACCTTTCTGTCCTCAAGCATGATGCCGTCGACGATGTTGCTCTCGCCGATGAAGTCGGCGACGAAGGCGTTGGTCGGCTCGTTGTAGATATCGATAGGCGTGCCGATCTGCTGGATGCGACCCTCGGACATGACGACGACGGTATCCGACATGGACAGAGCTTCTTCCTGATCGTGCGTGACGAAGACGAAGGTTATCCCGGTAGCTTTCTGGATCTTCTTGAGCTCCTGCTGCATATCCTTGCGCAGCTTGAGGTCGAGCGCGGCAAGCGGCTCATCGAGCAGCAGCACCTTCGGGCGGCTGACGAGGGCACGCGCGATGGCGACACGCTGCTGCTGGCCGCCGGAGAGACTCGTGACGCTGCGGTGCTCAAAGCCCTTGAGCGCGACGAGGGAGAGCATCTCCTCGACCTTTTCCTCGATCTCATCGCGGTCGACCTTCTTTTCACGCAGGGGGAAGGCGATGTTCTCGAAAACGTTCAGGTGCGGGAACAGGGCGTAGCGCTGGAAGACGGTATTGACATTGCGCTTATAGGGCGGCACGTCGTTGATGTTCTCGCCCATGAAGATAATGTCGCCCTTGTCCGGCGTCTCAAAGCCGCCGATGAGGCGCAGCGTTGTGGTCTTGCCGCAGCCCGAAGGGCCTAAAAGCGTGAGAAACTCGTTGTCATAGATATCAAGACTGATATCGTCCAGCACGGTCTCTCCGTCAAAGGATTTGGTGATGTTTTTCAGCTCGATGATTTTTTTCATAGCCCCGTTCTCCCTGTCGTAAAAAATAAAGGCAAGTCATGCAAAAAGCACGACTTGCCTGAAAAGAGCTGTAATGATATGCAGATATGCACTGCCCCCGCGCACGGGGACATCAGCCCAAATGGATTTGAGAGTCTATATAGCAAAGATTACTTTTACTACTCTTATTGACCATTTCACAAGTTTATGCTTTTTAGCACCGGTTTATAGTAACCAACTTATAAAACTTGAGCTCTTGGAAGCCTACGCTTCCCACTCAATCAATAAGGCAACTAAAGTTGCCACCGCGCTCGCGGTTTATCGGCATTCGACCCGGCTGTCCGTGTGGCCTTGGCTGCTCCGGGCTTTTCAGCCCCCGCAGCGGTCGCTATCTTGCTTCGGATAAACTCGGAATATCCAATTGAGACGACTTATTCTAACAACATTCTACCGCAGTGTCAATATAAATTTTCAATTTTTTTCGGATATCACCCTGTATATGATATAGCCGCCGCACGAGTACTGCTCATCGAGGATCGCTTCGTTGCCGGTTATCAGCGCCTGCTCCTCTGCGTCATACAGGCTGCCGCAGACGATATAATAATCCGCGTCGGTCAATGTATGTATATCGCAGTTGGTCATCGGGGAGAAGCCGACCCTGCCGGTGTTGAGGTACATCACGCGCGGTTTTCTGAACGCGATGACGGTATCCTCCGGGGTCTCGTTTTTTACAAAATCGTATATTTCAAGCGATTCGCGCGAATATGCGTTTCCAACACCGTCGCCGCGCACATCCTCGCCGCGCAGTATA
Organism: uncultured Oscillospiraceae bacterium; assembly: GCA_934591725.1. Classification (GTDB taxonomy): domain Bacteria; phylum Bacillota; class Clostridia; order Oscillospirales; family Oscillospiraceae; genus Limivicinus. The sequence continues at coordinate 7,362 of CAKTPR010000064.1, read as the reverse complement.
CGGAAAAGATTTCCGGAGACGGATGAAATGAGTATCGCTGCCGTCAGCAGGAGGGCGGCTGCCCTTGCGGCTTTATCGAGCGCAGCCGCGTTCCTGAAGTGCGCCTTCAGCCACGCGTAAGCCGAATCGATACCGTAGCCAAGCGCCATCAGGATAAAGGGCAGGATATTGAAAAGATACCTGCACCCCTGCACATACGGCAGGCAGGCCAGCGTCAGCAGGCTCAGTGCCGTGAACAGCATATAAACACGGAAGAACGAGTCACTCTTCCAGCCATTTATTATGCCGATGCAGATGAGCAGTGCCGCGGCTGCGCCCGCGGCGAGCCTGAGGGCATAGGGAAGCGTACCGGTGTGTATCTCGGCGAAGAACTTGTACAGCTGGCCGGCATAATATTTCAGGTTCCTCAGAACCTGGGCAAAATCTATGCCGAGAAGGTCGCTTGTGTTCGCGGTCGCCCGCGGCAGCAGCAGGCTGCACAGAACAGCCGTCACGGCAAACACGGCATACGGCAGAACGGCGGCCGCCGGTATCTTCAGCTTCGGCTTATGCCCGTCTCCGCTTGCCGCAGTTTTCCGCAGGTGCAGGAAGTGCGCCGCGTGCAGCACGAGAACAAGCGCGCATACCGTTATTCCGTTCAGCCGCGTCTCATAACAGGCGAGCATCAGCAGCCCCAGCACTGCACCGAAGATATAGCAGCGCGCTCCCGGCTTCGCTTCATCAAGCCTGCAGATAAACTTCTCTGCCATGAAAACTGCCGCTGCCGACAGCATCATGAAGAATACGTCGCTGTATATGCTGTACGCGCTGTCAAGTATTATCGGATGGACGCACATATAAACGCTGAGCAGCGCGGAACTGGCTCTCGACAGTCTGCGCCTGAACAGCAGGTAAAGTATTCCCGCTGCCGCAGCCAGCGAAAGCACCGACGGGAGCTTATAGAATATGATGCTGTGGTAGTCAGTTCTGTCAAAGCCCGCAGCGGAATAGACCAGCGAGAGCACCAGCGGGTATCCCCAGACATATACGAGAGTTCCGTCTTTGGCTTCCGCCGGCATATCCGACGGGTGCATGAAATAATTGAGCCGGGTCTGCTCCGCATAGCGGCCTTGGGCTATCGCGATGCCGTCGTTTATATAAGCGGCATAATCGTCGCCCCACGGGCAGTCATAATCAAGGCCGGACGCCGCCGCGAAAAGCACCGCAATGCACAAAAGCAGCGCAATTATGCGGTCGGCGCGGCGCTCCAAGGCAAGGGTATTATACTCACGAGAATTCATATGAGCGCTTTCTCCCAATCATATTTTTCTGATACTCTATCATTATTAGTTGAGAAAGAAGTGATCGCCGCTCCCTGGACAAGAGGTGTCTGGGTAAATCCGGGTACTCCAGCTTTTAGCATGTTGAAAAATAAGAGTAGAGCATAACAGAAAAATCCTTTAAAGTGAAGCTGCTAGACACCATCAGGAAGGACGCTGTATGCTCTATAAAAGATAATACCTCAAAACTGCTCGGATTGGAAGACGTTATCGTAAAAAATGTTCATGAAAATGAAACCGGCTGCTGCATAGAGCTCGAACTGCCGCGGCGGAAGCACATCTGCCCACGCCTCTCTGCTATCATTTTTTGTTTCGCTCTGCCCCAACTATTGACTTAGAATCAAAAAACTCCTCCGGGTTTCCCCGGAGGAGCACCCCCGCAAATGCCGTGCTGGCCCGATTATAACCTGCACAATAGGGCAGGTGGGTCGCCTAAGTTCTGTTTCGCTGCTTCCAACTTCCGACGTAAGCCGGGAGGCCTGCAATCCGCAGATTCAAATCGGCATCCCTTATTAGAGATGTGGGTTTAACGAGCCACAAGGTCTAAAACAGACGACACGCACACAGCAGGAATTTATTTTTCTCTGTACCGCCGGGGGCAATAAATCATATTCCGCACCCGGTGGAAAAATGCCGCGATGGAAACTTATTCCTCGTCCTCGTCGTCAAACAGGAGGACGGAGAAATGCTCATACACATCCTGAAGCTCGTCCTCATCGTCGATGGACTCGAACAGCTCGTCCCCGTTCTCATCGATAACGGAGCGCAGGATCACAAGACCGTAGTCCGGGTCGTTCTCATCCATGTCCGCAGGGAGGAAAGCAACAAAGGTCTGTCCTTTATAATCCATGGTATCAAGAAGCTCAAGCTCGAACTCCGTACCGTCATCGTCAACTATAGTGATAAAATCGCTGCCGAAATCTTCGCTCATAAATATAACCTCCGTAATGGTATCTGACAGTATTGTATACCATTGCGGAGAATAAATCAACAGTTTCTGCTGGCGGCACGCTATTTCTTTGCGCGCTCACGTCACGAACCGAGATCCTCCAGCAGCATGAGCAGCTCATCCTTGCTCTCAACGGGGATGCCGCCGCGCAGCATCGCGCGGTCAGCTGTGCGCAGGCAGGCCGTCTCGATGGGCGTGACGGTCAGCGGCGTCTTATCGCGCCGGGATGAAAACACGGCGACATGCCCGCCGCTGTCGCGCAGGTAGTATTCCGCAATGGGCGCGCTGTCCATGAACTGCGCGTATATCTCTTCCGGCATAGCGGAGGCGGAGGCGTGCATGCTCCTGTATGCCGCAAGGCATGAGCAGACCGCCGCTGACATCAGGCACAGCAGAAGCCCGGTTTTTATTTTAAGCCCCATGTTGAAGGCTCCCTTCATCTGTGTTTGCAGGTTCTGTCAGATGAAGTATCTGCCGTCGATGGAAAATTATACATTCAGCTTGTCAAAAAAGTCCTGTAAGGACTTTTTTGACCGCGCTTTCCGCCGAGCATTTTGAAAGCATTCAAAATGCTATTATCGAAAGCCTTGATGTATCAAGGCTTTCGACGGCGGTTTATCCAATTTGAGGCGGGCCTTGCCCCCTCAAGCTCCCCCGCTGCTCTGTCATCTGACTTCAAAATATAGTTTTTGGACAGTCTGCATTACTTTTCTTATACTTGGATAAGCTGGTTATAATCACCTTAAAGGCTCCCCTTGTTTCTCAAGGGGAGCTGGCGCGGAGCGCCTGAGGGGATAAATCCCCCGACCATTCGCCGCAGCTGCATTATGCGCGGCTGCCCTAATAGAAAAATTTACAATTACTCTACCGGAAATTGACAGCCTGTGTTATAATGCTATTTCAGTATATAATAGGTAATAATGTACAGCCATGCGGGACACCGCATCCGCTTTTCAGTTTCCTGCAAGAAGGAGGTATGCTGAAGCCCAATGAGCAAGAAAAACAAGCCGGAGCAAGGCTCCGCGAAAACAGGCCGCATCGCGAAGAAGGCGGCGAATATAACCGTAGATATGGTCTCGACCACCGTAAGCACGGTGCTCAAGGCGGCGGGGACGGTGCTGCTCATCCTCCTTGTGACGGGGATGATGTTCGCCTGCGTCTTTGCCTACTATGTCAAGACCTGCCTGACCCCGAACCTCGACCTGTCGCTCGAGGACTTCAAGCTCAACGAGTCGAGCACGATCTGGTATCAGGACTCCGTCGGTGAGTGGCGTGAGCTCGCCACGCTCTCCGGCAAGGAGAACCGCATATGGGTCGATTACGATCAGATCCCGTGGTACATGGAAAAGGCGCTGGTGTCCATCGAGGATAAGCGCTTCTATGAGCACAAGGGCGTTGACTGGTACCGCACGGCCGGTGCGTTCGTCACGATCTTCACCCGCGGCGAGAGCGGCTACGGCGGCTCGACCATCACCCAGCAGCTCATAAAGAACCTGACCGGCGAGAAAGAGGTCACGATCCAGCGCAAGCTCACGGAGATATTCTCCGCATTGGAGCTTGAAAAGAAGTACGACAAGCAGGAGATTATGGAATGGTATCTCAACGCCGTGTACTTCGGCGAGGGCTGCTTCGGCGTACAGACCGCGGCGCAGACCTATTTCGGCAAAGACGTGTCAGAGCTCTCTCTTGCCGAGTGCGCCTCGATCGTCGGCATCACGAACCTGCCGACATACTATGACCCCTTCTATAACCGGCAGAACAACAAGGAGCGTCAGGAGACTATCCTGCGCGAGATGTACGAGCAGGGCTATATCGACTATGACCAGTACCGTCAGGCCGTGGATGAGGAGCTTGTCTTCACCCACACCCCCGACGAGGGCTATACTCAGGAGATAATGTCCTACTACACCGAGACGGTCATTGACGACGTCACGCAGGATCTCATGAAGCAGAAGGGCATCAGCGAGGACACCGCGCGCACGCTGCTCTATAACGGCGGCTACCAGATATACAGCTGCCTTGACGCGGACATTCAGGCCAGCGTCGACGCGGTCTACAGTGATCTGTCGGCAATACCCCAGACGGCGTACAGCGACCAGCAGCTGCAAAGCGCAATAGTCATAATGGATCCGTTCGAGGGCAAGGTGCTTGCGCTCTGCGGCGGCGTCGGCGAGAAGACGATAAACCTCGGCCTCAACCGCGCCACGGGGACATACCGCTCCCCCGGCTCCTCGATAAAGCCGATCGCGTCCTACGGCCCGGCAGTCGACCTTGGGCTCATAACGCCCGATACGCTCGTGAGCGACTCGCCGAACATCACCCTCAAGGGCACGAGCTGGTACCCGAACAACGACAGCTACACGAACTACGGCCTTATAACCATATACACCGCGCTGCAATACTCGCTCAACACCGTCGCCGCGCAGATAGTCGATAAGCTCCCCATGGGGCCGCAGACCTCGTATGACTATCTGACCACGCGCCTCGGCGTGACGAGCCTTGTTCCGGAGGACTGCGACTATGCGCCCATGGCACTGGGCGAGCTGACCTACGGCCTCACGGTGCGCGAGATGGCTCAGGCCTACTGCCCCTTCGTGAACGACGGCATCTTCACTTACAGCCGCACCTACTCCCTTGTCACCGACAAAGACGGCAACATCGTCATCGACAATGCGCCGAGCACCATTCAGGCCTTCAAGCCGAACACCGCCTACACCATGACCTACATGATGCAGAACGGCGTTGAGAACGGCACCGGCGGCGAGGCCGCGCTCTGGACGATGCCCGTCGCCGGCAAGACCGGCAGCTCCAGCAACTATCAGGATCGCTGGTTCGTCGGCTGCACGCCGTACTATGTTGCGGCGGTCTGGACGGGCTACGATATGCCAGAGCGCATCCACGTCAGCGGCAACCCCGCGGCACAGCTCTGGAAAAAGGTCATGACCCCCGTGCATGACGGTCTGCCCTGGGAAGCCTTCACCTATCCCTACCTCGGTGAGAACACCGGTATATTCGGTTATGACGACAGCACCCTCACCGACGACGACTACCTCGACAATACCGACAGTGAGGATAACTACGGCGGCAGCGGAACAAGCTCCAGCAGCGACAACTATATCCCCAACGGAAATTCAAACGGGAATTCAAACTCCGGCACGACCAACGACCCGTATTCCGACAATGACTTTCTCGGCGGCGGGGGCGGCAGAATGAGCTGGTAAGCCCCCCATCCGCCCGCAAAAAGACACGTTTTTCGCGTGTTCCCGCGTTTTCCATTATTTTACGTTGACAAATTTATTAATTTGAGTTACAATTCGATTACATTACTGGAGGTGCTTATATTGGCTAAGACATTGGAGTACAAGGGACATCCCCTCCAACGGAAGGACAATATCATTTATTACGGCAGCTTTGCTGATAAGTATATCATCATGCTGCAGGTCTTGGATACCAAAAAGGTCGGCGACCTTGACGTTGCCACCAGGGTATCCGTCCAGCTTCAGCTCACGGACGCGAGCATCAAATCACGGGATCGCGTTGTGAAGAAGTCCGAGAAGGACGGTCTTTACGCCGCGATAGATGTCGCAGCCGTTTGGCTGGAAAGGGCCCTTTCCTCCAGATAAAATAAAAAAAGGATCTGGTTCTTATGCGCAAAAAAGCTTTGAGGATCTCTGTCGCGGCTGCGCTGATAGCCTCGATGATGAGTGTTCCGGCCTATGCCGAGAGCGCCGTCGTCACCGGCAACGGCGTCAACATGCGCTCCGGCCCCGGCACGAACTATCGGGTGATAGACTCTCTGCCGAGAGGGGCAACTGTCAACGTCAGCGACAGATCCAACGGCTCATGGTACGCGGTGGACTATAACGGCAGCAGCGGTTTCATGTCCTCCTCATATCTGAGCATAACCGAAGAGGATTACAGCGGCGTCACCACCCCCAGCGGTGAGGGCAATGCGTACATCAATGCGATGTACGTCCGCTTCCGCAGCGGCCCCGGTTCGGACACGTCGATCCTCGGCGAGTATAACCGCGGCAAGCCTGTGACCGTCACCGGTACATCCGGCGGCTGGACGGCCTGCATTATCGACGGTCAGGCCGGATATGTCTACTCCGACTATATCAGCTCCGGAGACGGCTACACTCCCTCCCCCGGCGTGGATTACGGCAACGGCCCCGAGGGCGGGCTTGAGCTCGGCGATGTCGACAGCAATGATGACTATACCGAGCCTGAGCAGCCTGAGTATCCCGATGAGACCGAGGAGCCCGCTGAGCCTCCCGCCCCTACTCCCGATGTGGTAGAGGATCAGGCTCAGGGCTATATATGCGGCGACTTTGTCCGTTTCCGCACCGGCCCCTCAAGCAGCTATTCCATCATTGATTCCTACAACTGGGGCACTCAGCTTTCCATCACCGGCGTCTCCGGTGACTGGACGAAATGCGTGATCGACGGGCGCGAAGGCTTTGTCTATTCGCAGTACGTTGCCCGCACCGACGGCGGCAATAGCTCCGCCGGTGACGGCGGGATCGAGATCGATCCCGATAACGGCGGCGAGCAGCCTGATGAGCCGCAGCAGCCCGAAGTCCCCGATGAGTCCACCGGAAGCGAGGGCTATGTGAGCGCCAACAATGTGCGTATGCGCAGCGGCGCGTCGATGAGCTCCGGGATACTGCATGAGCTCTTCTACGGCAACAAGGTCACCATCGTCGGCTACGAGGGCGAATGGACAGCCGTGTATTATAACGGCGAGTATGGCTACATATACTCAAGCTACGTAAAGCAGGGCAGCCTCAACTATTCGGATATCATCAATTCCGGTGACAGCAGTGAGCTCGGACGGCAGATCGCGGACTACGCGCTCCAGTTCGTCGGCTACAATTACTGCTGGGGCGGTACCTCGCCGAGCAGCGGCTTTGACTGCTCCGGTCTTGTCTACTATGTGTACAGCCAGTTCGGCTACACGCTCAACCGTGTCGCCTGCGATCAAGCCAACAACGGCGTTTCCGTGAGCGACCTTCAGCCCGGCGATATCCTCTGCTTCTATTCCGGCAGCAGCTACATCGGCCACGTCGGCATCTACATCGGCGACAACAAGTT
>CAKTPR010000063.1 GCA_934591725.1 uncultured Oscillospiraceae bacterium | reverse complement strand
TTCAAGACTTTTGACAAGGCTGTGCAGGCCAATCCAGATGCGCATCCGTTGTTCCACAGTGACAGAGGGTTCCAATAACTGCGCCGCTATATTCAAAGAAAAAGCCCTAAAAGTTTCTCTGGCTATTTCGGAGAACTTGTGGTATTTGTGTTTGCTGCGAAAGGGGATGAAAATATGGCAAAGAAAAGAGCAAACGGCGAGGGCAGCATCCGCAAGCGCAGTGACGGTCGCTGGGAGGGACGCTATACCGCTGGGAGGAATCCTACGGCCGGCAAGCCTATATACAAAAATGTCCTCGGCAAAACTCAGGCCGAGGTTAAAGAAAAACTCAAAGTCGCATTGGTAGAGTGTGAGCGGATCGATGTATACAAATCCGCGCAGTACACTGTCGGCGAGTGGATGGACGTGTGGTTTGAGAACTACGCAGCGATCAAGGTTCGTCCATCGTCACACCAGACGTATAAGGGATATATCGAGCACCATATCAAGCCGCATATCGGCAGCATACTGCTCAGCAAACTGACTACGCTGGACTTGCAGAAGCTATACAAAAAGCTGATGAAAGCAGGTCGCGTCGAGCGTATAGAAGCAAAGAAGCAGCCAAAGGGATTGAGCGCTAAAACAGTGCGCAATCTGAATCAAATCATCTCGTCGGCAATGGACATGGCGATAGAGCAAAAGCTCATCGCCGTAAATCCAACGAACAAGTGTGCTCTTCCTAAAGTCGAACACCATGAGATGAACACGCTGACGCAGGATCAGCTCGCAGCATTCCTCACGGAAGCGCGGCGGTCAGGCGTGTACGAGATGTATTACACGGAGCTTGCGACTGGGTTGCGCCGCGGTGAACTCCTCGGGTTGAAATGGAGCGACATAGATTTCAAAGATAATGTTATCCGCATCCGCCGACAGGTGGCGCGGATAGATGGAACCGTAGTCGAAGCTCCGCTGAAAACCAAGAACGCATATCGCTGCGTGGCGATAACGCAAGACGTGGCGGCTATGCTGAAGCAAAAGAAAATCGATGACAACGGCAGGAGCGAATACGTATTCAGTTCCGAGACAGGCAGGCCGATCTCACCGGACAGTGTACTGAATATGCTGCACCGGGTGCTTGACCGTGCAGGACTGCCGAGGCTTCGCTTCCACGATCTTCGTCACACATTTGCAACCCTGGCTTTGCAGAATGGTGTGGACATCAAAACGGTCTCCGGGATGCTTGGCCACTACTCCGCTGGCTTCACGCTTGACACATACACCCACGTCACAACGCTCGCGCAGGCCAAAGCCGCCGAAACGATGGGCGGACTACTTGCGAATGCGGTGAGATAAAACACAGAGGAAAAGATGCAGAGCGGTACAAATCGCTCTGCATTTCAGTTTTCTCGAAAAATTCTTCCCGCCACTGCGCAGTTTTGCCCTCAATTACCACATCAAATCCTTTCCTGTCCTATCCGCTGATATCCGCATTTGGGTCATGGTTTGGGTCAGCGCGATTTCGGCGAAAATAGGATGAACTTTTCAAGCCAATAAGTACAGAAAAAGTCCTGAAATCTTGCGATTTCAGGACTTTGGTGGTTGCGGGGGAAGGATTTGAACCAACGACCTCCGGGTTATGAGCCCGACGAGCTACCAGCTGCTCTACCCCGCGATATTTCTTTAGCCTGTATATATTAGCACACCTGGCGTACAAAGTCAATAGCAATGTACGTTTTTGCCCAAATTATTTTCAGCACCGGTCTATCGATCGCTGGCAGCTTTTTGCTGCCAGCAATCGTTATTTGAGTACATGATCCATAAGGCCGTGCTCAACCGCCGTCCCACGGTTCAGCACAGCAAAGCGCGTAGCAGCGGAAGACGACAAAAACCATGAGCGCGGCTGAAAGCGTCTGGATGCTGCGGTAGAGCAGGAACATGCCGGTGAAACGCTGTACAAGATACTCCGACGCGCCGACGCCGACGAGCGAAACGATATAGCCTGCAAGCAGCGGGGCGGGGCGGCCTGTCCCGTTCCGCTTGACGCCCTTGAAATAGTGCAGGAACACGCAGAGGATGCAGACCGCGCAGACGAACATCGTCACGCTTATGAAGCCCACATACTTATTGAACATGGTGAGAAACGCGAAATGGATGGAGACGGGGTCGCTCCTCGTGCTGTCAAGGACGATCTCGATCGCGGCAAAGAGCACCAGCCCGAGCCGCGCGATGTTGCCCGTGCGGCTCATGCCGCGCAGCATCGGGATATCCCGTCGGTGTACGTACAGCCGCACAAGCACCAGCGACAGCAGCGTGAGAAGCAGGAAGGACACGAAGAAGGTCGCGAACTTATACGACACGTTCCCGGCAGAATCGGTCGAAGCGACGGCGAAGGGGAGCCGCTGGAGCAGCGGGACTGTCACAGATATCTTGCTGCGGCAGATATTGCCGAAGCTCTCCGACAGGCGCAGGACAGCGACACTCAGAATGACGCCGGGCAGAACTGTATCGAACAGGGAGCCGATGCGCCCGACAAGCCCCGCCCAATGGACTATCGCGCCCGCGAGCAGCACGCCGAGGACAACACCGGAGACACAGTAGCCGCCGACGGAGTAATCAGTTATGGCAGCGCCGAAGGAGGCATACTGCTCCATGTAGCTGTACCAATGGATAAGGCGGCTGAAGAACACAGAAAACAGGATCGCTGGCGGGTAGAAGCAGAGCACCGCCGATGCGCGGCACTTATCGTCCCGGCACAACGAAAGCCCCATCACGAGCCCGGCGAGGATGCCGAGCGCGATGATGAGCGAGCTCCAATAGACGGTGATCCCGCCGACGGAAATGGCTATTGCATTCATCAGCCCACCTCCTGTTCGGGTATCGCGGTCGCAAAGTACAGTATATCGCTGACCTCGCGCTCGTTGTCCCAATCGACATAGTTATAGCGCTCATTATTTATGAGCACCTCGCTGGTCTGGCCGCCGTCGAAGTTATAGGCGTTCTGCACGCCCTTGCCGTAGATGATCTCGGCAAACTGGTTGACGGTCGCCCTCGGCGTGCCGTCCTGAGAATGGTTGACGGTCGCTATAAGGTAGTGCAGCTTATCATACTGGCCGATGCCGGAGCGGGAATACTGCTCATACATCTCGCCGATGCCACCGGCGTAGCTGCCGGTGAGCTGCTGAAGCTCCCCGTCGCGCACGAGTATCGGGCCGAAGGACATGCTGAACTGGATGTTGTTGTCCGCAATATACTGCTCGACGTCCTCGCGGCTGCCAAGCTCCGAAGCGCGGAGCATGCGGAAGTCGCCGTTGGAGTCGATGAACAGCACGTCGCACGAGGTCTCATAGCGGCACAACTGCCCCTGATATACGCACACGCCGAGGTCGCGGTACTTATAATAGTCGGCGTTCATGGCAATGACGGCGTTCGCACTCCTCGACAGCTCTGAAGCTACGGCCTTTTCATTTGAACCGAAGGTGTCGTTCACGAGCTTGCGGCGGATCTGGGAGCCGTCGGCAAGCTTTACCTCGACAAAGGAGCAGACGCGGTCGTTGATCTTTTCCTTCCAGCAGATGGCGAGTATGGTCTCGTCGCAGTAGCAGCGGATGTCCGAATCCCAATAGAACTCGGCGCTCGGATCAAAGATGACATCCTGCCCGTCGAGCAGGCCGAAGGTGCGCGCCTGCTCTATGACGTCCATGACCTTGTCCGCCTCGTCGATACCGTAGGTGACGAACCTGCTCTCATCGGGCTTCGGGGCGGAGGTCGCGGAATAATCGATGGTGTACTGCTTCTTGATATACGCAAGCTCGCCGAGCGCGTCGCTTGCAGCATTGTTCATATAGACGTTCAGCCTGCCGACAAGATCGGACTTCGCACTGCTCGCGGCGGCGCCGGATGCTTCGGAGCCGGGGTGAACATTCAGCGACACGAACAGCAGCAGTACGACTGCCAGCAGCAGTGAGAGCACGCTCAGCAGCACACGCAGCGACGGGGAAACGACGGCTTCCTCGTCGATCTCCGGTTCGGGCTCCGGCTCGCGTATCACCGGCGCACGGCGCACGGAGGGCTTCTGTGGGCGCTGTGGCTTTTCTGCTTCAGGTCTGTACCTGAAAAACTCTGGATCAAATTCTCCTGCGTTCGCTTTTTTCGGCTCCGTCCGTACCGGGGAAGGTGCGGGAGCCGCGGGGCGCGCCGGTTCGACTGCGCGCCGTACCGGCTGCGCAGTTCTCGGTGCAGGGTCGGGTATGGGAGCGGGCGTCTTTACAGGCTCCGCAGGTTTCGTGGGGCGCGCCGGCTTGGGCGGCTCTGTATCCTGCGCGCCGCCGTCCGACGAAAACTCCGCCAGTATAGAATCAAGGTCAAAGCCGTAATCGGTTTTATCACTCATGGGAAATGTCCTCTCGCTTCATTCATGCCGCGCCGCCCATCAGGGCGCTGAGCAGGGCGCTGTCCGCGTTTATGAGCCAGCGGCCGTCTACATAGTCGAGCGCTACTGTCAGCTCCGCGGCCGTGCGGTAGCTGTCAGCATTTTTCAGCACGTTGGTTATCGCGGTCTTATACGCCTCGTCGGTGACGGCGGGGAGATAGTTGTCATTCTCGTCGTATACCTCCTTGCGCGGGCGGGAGCGGACGAGCTTTTCCAGCACGCTCTCTGTCTCGGCCGCAGCGTCCTCCTCCATCGCGGGTAGGTTCAGGTACGTAAAGCTCACCCTCTGCCGGGCGCTGAGCTTATCGACCTCGGCCTGATCCAGAAGCTCATAAGCGTAGCTCTCCCGGAGCGCTGCATACACAAGCTCGCCCGTCTCCGTCGAGGGGGAGTTCTCAAGGCCAAGGCTACCGTAATTTTCAAGGCAACCGTAAGCGACGGAATAATTCCCGGCGCATACGGCGTCAAAGAACTGACGCACCGTCTCCTGCGGGTCACCGTCCGCCTTGGCGTAGATAGTGCCGTTCTCGCTGCCGTAGGCGCAGAGCACTGCGGCAAAGCCCGCCAGCACCAGCGACAGCACCGCGAGCGCGGGCTTGATGCGCCCCTCGTTATCACGCAGGACGAAGGACGCGGCGGCAGCAACGGCGACGATGATTATTATAACAGAAACAATGACAGAGAAGCTCAAGCACGTGTCTCCTTTGCAAGTCAAGTCTTTTGCATACTATTCTAATATACTATTTTACCACTATCTTCATCAAGTTCAAGTACAAAAATCTGACCGGCCTATCTGACCGGTCAGATTTAACATATGCTCACATTTCCAGTATGCCCTCAAGCTCCTCGAAGGGGACGAAGCAGTCCGCGTCCACGAGCTCGCGCAGCTTTTCCGGGGACGCGTACATCGCCCCGCAGGTCTCACCCTCCTGAAGCACGATATCGCCAAGGTCGAAGTCCTGCTCAAAGAGCCAGACGTCGCAGATATAATGCTCGCGGCTGTAGCGTCTGAGGCACTTACCCTTTGACGGGTCGAGCGTCAGTCCCGTCTCTTCCCTGACCTCGCGCAGCACAGCAGTGAGACTGTCCTCGCCCGCGAGGGCGGAACCGCCGGTACTCTCCCATCTGCCGCCGTAGCTCTTCTCCGGGCAGCGCCGGGTGAGCAGATACTCCCCTCGGCTGTTTCTCATCCAGCAGTGCATCACCAGATGAAACTCCCCGTCGCCGAGCTGCTCGCCGCGCCGATGGAGCCTGCCGGTCTTCTGCCGCTGCGCATCGTATACATCCCAGATCTCGTCCGAATTGCAGCCGCGGTTGAGCCAGTGGTTCACCCACACGGTCGATTTCTGCAGCGCTTCAACGGTCTTCGTCTCCAGCAGCACGCGGCAGCCCTGCTCCCCGGCGAGGTTCAAAAAGCACTCCTTGTCTATCTCCCCGTCGCCGAGTGCGAGATGGACATTTTTTCCGAGTGCGTCATGCAGGTGCATATGATGGAGCCTTTCCCGGCGTGCGAGGATAAAGGCCTGATCGACATTGCGGTTGAGATAGTCATGCCCGACGTCGAGCGTCAGGCCGAAAGCCGGACTTTCAAGCAGCGTGTCAGCCGCCGCTGCGAGGAAGGGCAGGGCAAAGCAGTCGCCCCCGTCGGTGTTTTCGACGCAGACCATCACAGCGCTGTCACCTATCTCCTCGGTAACTTTGTCGCGGAACTCGCGCATTTTACCGAGGTAGAAATCCTGATTCTCGGCATAGATATACGTGCGCCGCTCCGGGAGCGTCACGTACACGCCGCGCTGCAGGTGCATATTCAGCACCGGGATCCCGGCTTTTTTCGCAAGCTCCACGGTTTTGAGCATCGTATCAAGATACGCCTGCGCAACGCCCGCATTGACACAGGCGGGGTCAAGACTCTCGTCGATATGCACGGTGAAGTATATCCCGTATTTCTCCTTCAGCTCAAGCAGCCTGTCCGCGTCCAGACACTCCGGCTGGTACTGCGGAAAGCTCATGTTTATCTCCATGAACCTCAGGCCGAGCCTGCGGCAGAGCGCGGCGCTTTGCTCAAGGTCAGATATTTCAATAAGAGTAGGCATGCCGAAATCCGTCATCGCCGTCTCCTCCCGTCAACATTCTGTTAATAAAAAATTCAATATAGATTAACAGATATATGGAGCTTTGTCAACATTTCCGAAAACATCTCCGGACATTTCGGCGTGTTTTGTTGCGATTGCTCATTGACAAAAAAATTGCCGCGGATATAATAGGTAGCACACTACTTATTATTTTTACAGGGGGTGCTATACGTTGAAAGAGGCGCCGCCGCGGGGGGTACGGTTCTCGATACTCCACCGGGCGATGAAGAAACAGATAGACGATTATATGAGCGGCGAGGGGCTGACCGGCGTCCAGCTTTTTGTGCTGTGCGAGCTGCACAAGCTGGAAAAAAGCGAGACGCGCGAGATAAACCAGCGCGACCTTGAGAATGTCAGCCACGTCTCCCACCCGACCATGACCGAGATACTCAAGCGGCTCGAAAAAAAGGGCTATATAAGCTGCTGCCGCAGCGAGCAGGATCGGCGCTATAAATGCGTCCGCTCCGCCGAGAAGGCACAGGGACTGGGTCAGCGCATGGCCGAGGCGGACGAGATAGCCTTCGAGAGTCTCTGCGAGGGGCTGAGCGAGGAAGAGCGCGCCCAGCTCATTTCCATCACCGATGTAATGGTAAACAATGCGCTCAAATATATAGACGGTAATATAGGCAGCAATGTATAATCATAGGCGGCAGCAAATTATCCGGCAGATGCCGCAGCCGTATTATGCGGTGACGCCCTAAAGAAAGGATGCGAATGCGAAAGTGATAAAGAAGCTTGCGCAGAGTCTGCGGGAATATAAAAAGCCCACGATCCTGACGCTGATATTTATAACGGGCGAGGTATTTTTTGAAGTGCTGATCCCGTTTTTCACGGCCGATCTCGTGAATGCGATAAAGGCCTTTTCCGCTGCCGGGCAGGAGGCTGCCGGGCTGCATGACGTTGTGAAGCAGGGGCTGCTGCTCGTGGCGATGGCTCTGGCCTCGCTCGGCTGCGGCTCCGTCGCCGCGGTCACCTGCGCGAAGGCCTCCTCCGGCTACGCAAAGAACCTGCGGCACGATATGTTTGCGCGCATACAGAGCTTCTCATTTGAGAATATAGACCGCTTCTCCTCGGCCTCGCTCGTGACGCGCATGACCACGGATATAAGCAACGTGCAGATGTCCTTCATGATGCTTATCCGCATGGCGGTGCGTTCGCCGCTGATGTTCCTGTTTGCGGTCATCATGGCGTTTATCATGGGCGGCAAGCTTGCGCTGACCTTTGTGATAGTCATACCCGTGCTGGTGTTCGGCCTTTTCCTTATCGCGAAGACGGCCATGCCCGCGTTCCGCGCGGTGTTCAAGAAGTATGACCGGCTCAATGAATCCATTGAAGAGAACGTGCGCGCGATGCGCGTGGTCAAGGGCTTTGCCCGCGAGGACTACGAGAAGGATAAGTTCGGCCATGCCTCGCGCGATATCTGCAAGGACTTCACGTATGCCGAACGCGTCGTCGCGCTCAATAACCCGCTCATGCAGCTGTGCATATACTTCAACATGATCTTCATCCTGACCGTCGGCTCGAAGCTCATCATCACGAGCGGCGGCACGCTCATCGATGTCGGCCAGATATCTGCCATGCTGACCTATGGCTTCCAGATACTCATGTCGCTCATGATGCTCTCGTTTGTCTATGTCATGCTGACGATGTCCGCCGAGTCCGCGCGCCGTATCTGCGAGGTGCTGGACGAAACTCCGTCCCTGTCCTCACCTGAGGACGCAGTCACGGAGATAAAAGACGGCTCCGTCGATTTTGAAAACGTCTCCTTCAAATACTCCGCCAAGGCGCAGAAGTTTGCCCTTGCCGGGATAAACCTGCATATCGACTCCGGCATGACCGTCGGTATCCTCGGCGGCACGGGTTCGAGCAAGTCGACGCTGGTGCAGCTCATCCCGCGCCTGTATGACACGACCGAGGGCACCGTCCGCGTCGGCGGCAGGGACGTGCGCGAGTACGACCTTGAAGCACTGCGCTCGTCCGTTGCGGTCGTGCTGCAAAAGAACCTGCTCTTCTCCGGGACGATAAAGGAGAACCTGCGCTGGGGCAACCCCGACGCGACCGATGAAGAGCTCATCGAGGCCTGTAAGCTTGCGCAGGCGGATGAGTTTGTCCGCTCCTTCCCGGACGGCTACGATTCCCACATCGAGCAGGGCGGCACGAACGTCTCAGGCGGTCAGAAGCAGAGACTGTGTATCGCGCGGGCGCTGCTCAAGAAGCCGAAAATACTCATCCTTGACGATTCCACCAGCGCCGTCGATACCCGTACCGACGCAATGATACGCGCGGGCTTCCGCGAATATATCCCGGAGACGACGAAGATCATCATTGCCCAGCGCATCGCTTCCGTGCAGGACGCGGACATGATAATCGTCATGGACAACGGACGCATCGCCGACATGGGCACGCATGAGGAACTCATGGCACACAGCGCGATATACCGCGAGACCTATGAACAGCAGACGAGCGGAGGTGAGGACGATGAGTAATATGCGCAAAGGCAGACCCCAGGGCGGCGCGATGGGCGCAGCCGACCCCAAGGCTCTCGGCAGAGCGGTAAAGAAGCTGTTCGAGTATTACCCCGTGATGGCGCCGCTGACAATGTTCTGCATACTGTTCTCGGCGGTCGTGTCCTCGATCCCGTCGCTGTTCCTGCAGAACGTGCTGGCCGTAATAGAAAAATGGTACCTCAGCGGTGACTGGGCTTCCGCCAAGGCGGAGATCATCCCGTACATCACGCTGCTTGCGGTGCTGTACGTGCTCTCGCTGATATCCATGACGGCCTATACCCAGCTCATGGCATACATGACCCAGGGCTATCTTGACAAGCTCCGCAGCGAAATGTTCGACGACATGCAGGATCTGCCCATCAGCTATTTCGACACCCATCAGCACGGCGATATCATGAGCCACTACACCAATGATATCGACACACTGCGTATGCTCATCAGCCAGTCGCTGCCGACGCTTATCCAGTCCGGCGCGATAGTGCTGGTCGTGCTCGCGATCATGCTGTACTTCAGCGTATGGATGACGCTCATCCTGCTTGCAGGCGTAGTGCTTATGTTCTTCGTCGCAAAGCGCTTCGGCGGCGGCTCTGCGCGCTACTTTGTGAAGCAGCAGCGCTCCGTTGCCGATACCGAAGGCTTCGTGCAGGAGATGATGAACGGCCAGAAGGTAATCAAGGTCTTCTGCCATGAGGAGCAGAGCATTGAGGACTTCGACCGCATAAACGACAAGCTCTGCGACGACAGCTTCAAGGCGCATACCTACGCCGGCATTCTCGGCCCGATCATCGGCAACATCGGCAACATCCTCTATGTTGTGCTTGCACTGGTCGGCGGCGTACTGCTGCTGACGGGTGCGCCGAACCTCAGCCTTTCCGGCAAGGCCTTCAGCATCAGCATCCTTGTCCCGTTCCTCAATATGGCGAAGCAGTTCACCGGCAATGTCAATACCCTCTCCCAGCAGATAAACTCCATCGTCATGGCAGGTGCGGGCGCAGGACGCGTCTTCGCCCTGATGGATCAGAAGCCTGAGACGGACGACGGCTATGTCACGCTCGTGAACGTCACCGAGAACGCCGACGGCAGCCTGACCGAGACGCCAGAGCGCACCGGCAAATGGGCGTGGAAGCACCCCCACGGCGACGGCAGCCTGACCTATACTCCCCTGCGCGGCGACGTTCGCCTGACCGACGTCGATTTTGCCTATGTCGAGGGCAAGGATGTGCTGCATGACGTCAGCGTCTACGCAGAGCCGGGACAGAAGGTCGCCTTTGTCGGTGCGACCGGTGCAGGCAAGACCACGATAACGAACCTCATCAACCGCTTCTATGACATCGCCGACGGCAAGATCCGCTATGACGGCATAAACGTCAACAAGATAAAGAAGGCCGACCTGCGCCGCTCCCTCGGTCTCGTCCTTCAGGACACGAACCTCTTCACCGGCTCTGTCATGGACAACATCCGCTATGGCCGTCTCGACGCGACCGACGATGAGTGCTGCGAGGCCGCAGTCCTCGCCGGTGCGGACGACTTCATCAGCCGCCTGCCCGACGGCTATGACACCATGCTCACCAACAACGGTGCGAACCTCTCTCAGGGACAGCGCCAGCTTATCGCCATCGCGCGCGCCGCGGTCGCCGATCCCCCGGTCATGATCCTCGATGAAGCCACAAGCTCCATCGACACCCGTACCGAGGCCATCGTCCAGCGCGGTATGGATAAGCTCATGGAGGGCAGAACGGTGTTTGTCATTGCCCACCGTCTCTCCACCGTGCGCAACTCGGACGTCATCATGGTGCTCGACCACGGACGTATCATCGAGCGCGGCAGCCATGAAAAGCTGCTTGAGGAAAAGGGCACCTACTATCAGCTCTACACCGGCGCGTTCGAGCTTGAATAAGCGCAAAAAAACACGGTGCAGTTCATCCTTTCGGATGGCTGCACCGTGTTTCCCATATGAGGCTATGATGTTACAGCAGGCTGATCACAAAGAAAAGTGCGGCGCCGAGAACAGTGCCGACGGTGCACCAGGTCTTGACATCAGATATTGCCCGCTGCTGTTCCTCAACGGTTCTGGCGTTGTTGATGTTGCCGACCTTGACCAGCGCAACAATACCGGGGATCGTGCACAGAAGCAGCGTGACTATTCCCCACGCGACAAGCCCGCCGGTAGAATACCGCGGAACAGGGGACTGACCATAGGGGGACGGAGCGACCTGCAGGGCACCGCAATAGCTGCAGTAGCGTGTGCCGTCGGGCAGCGGCGCTCCGCAATTAACACAATAGCTCATCTTTTTCTCCTTTATATCTCTTTATTGAATGATGGACGCTTTAAGGCGCGAGAACACTGAATGCGGGGAGGTTTCTCAGCACCCAGAAAGAAAAGGTCAGAACCACGCACATCAGCCAGACAGGCTGGGACAGATACACCGGGCGCAGCCGTGTGAAAATGAACACGCGGACATATTCATGTATAAAAACTATGAGCGCGGGAATGCCCAATATGAACAGCAGCATATTATGAGAAAACGCTTCCGCAAGGCGTCCGTGAAAGATATCCACCAGCGCCCTGCATGTGCCGCAGCCCGGACAGTACAGCCCTGTGAGGGCATAGAACGGGCAGCGGAGAGCGGGTCTGAAACGAATGCCCAGATACAAAGCGGCGGCGACCGCCGCGGCGGGGAGCACTATCGCGGCAATGACCCGCAGGAGCTTTCTTTTTTTCATCATGTTAAGCAGAAGCAGGCTCGATCATCGTCGTCCTCGCCGTCAACCGTTTGTCCGGTGTTTACTTAATATCAAAACTATTTTACAGTATATTGCGGCGGTTTGCAATACATTTTCAAACATAAATATGATACTGTTTCTGTCGGCAGCGGCGCGGTGCTCACCGCCTTGCCGCGTTTAGCCTTTGCGTGCTCGCGTTCGCTTGGCCCCGCAAAGCCTGCGGCTGCGGAAAAGCGCCGTGCCTTCCTCTGCCCCCGGCAGCGGCGCGGTGCTCACCACCTTGCCGCATTTAGCCTTTGCGGGTCCGCGTTCGCTTGGCCCCGCAAAGCCTGCGGCTGCGGAAAAGCACCGTGCCTTCCTCTGCCCCCGGCAGCGGCACGGTGCTCACCACCTTGCCGCATTTAGCCTTTGCGGGTCCGCGTTCGCTTGGCCCCGCAAAGCCTGCGGCTGCGGAAAAGCACCGTGCCTTCCTCTGCCCCCGGCAGCGGCACGGTGCT